>JBGTDM010000086.1:0-7085 GCA_041748315.1 Pirellulaceae bacterium | reverse complement strand
GCAGCGAGTTGTCCTATGGCGCCAAGTTGCCTAAATCAAAATGCCAGGTACGCAGTTTCGCCAATTCAATAGGCCCGGTACCGAGTTTTCTTCTGCCACATAATCCACGCATTTCTTGCCCAGCAAACAACAAAAAACAAGGTACGTCTGACCCCGCGAATCGGGACCCCCGCGAAGACTGATGACCCCTGCGAATGACCCCTGCGAATCCAGCTAAATTTGGAACCTTCGTTTGACGGTGTGCTTGAAACAACGTAGGCTGTAGATCTAGCGATTATTCCAAATCATCAGGGTACAGGCCCATCCATAGGAGAGATTAAGGTGCGAAGAGATAACGTGGGAGGCAATCCAATCCAGGATTGGCTCGACAGCATTGATTGGCAGGACACCAATTGGCGTCGAAATTTTTTCGTCATTGGCTTGGTCGTTATCGCGGTTTTGATTTTTTGGGCTGGCAGCTCTTCAATCTATACCGTTCAACCCGAGGGACAATCAGTCGTCAAACGTTTTGGGAAAGTCATTGCGATAAAACCACCAGGATTGCACTTCAAGCTTCCATTTGGCATCGACACTCAGACCTTTGTGCCGACAGCTCGTGTGCTTAAACAGGAGTTCGGCTTTAGGACAATGGGCGTGGCGCAAGCCAAGGGTTCGAATTACCGCAAAGATGCGGCTCATCAAGCGGAATCGTTGATGTTGACCGGTGACCTCAAAGTCGTTGACGTCGAATGGGTGGTTCAATACCGAGTTGACGATCCTGACAAATATTTGCACCGCGTTCGCGACGTGAACAATACGATTCGAGATGTCTCGGAGGCGGTTAACCGCCGAATCGTAGGTAACTCATTAGGATCCGATGTCCTAACGGTGAAGCGTGTCCAGATTGCTACGGCTGCGAAACAGGAACTTCAACAGATACTAAACTCATTCGATATGGGCATTACGATTGGGACTGTCGAGTTGCAAGACGTGACACCTCCGGATCCGGTCAAGCCGGCATTTAATGAGGTGAATCAAGCCGAACAGGAAAAAGAGCAAATGATTAATGAGGCAGAAAAGCGCCGCAATCAGATCGTGCCACGCACCCGCGGTGAAGCACGCCAAGTGATCGAAGCTGCAGAAGGATATCGCGCCGAACGAGTCAATCGCGCAACTGGAGAAGCCGCACGCTTTCTATCCATTGTCGAAGAGTACCGTAATGCGCCTGACGTGACTCGGCGCCGTCTGTATTTGGAAATGCTCGACCGCGTGTTGCCGGAATTAGGCCGCGTTATCGTTGTCGAGGAGGGACAGATGAGTCCGATACCGTTGTTGAATTTGGATGGTCAAACAAGTGGTGTTTCCTCGGGAACGACACCTTTACGAAGCGGAGCAAATCGATGAATCACCAACCTGCCCAACTGAAGTCTCGCTCGGGAGGAGCCGTCACGATTGTTATCGCAATTGTCGCAATCATACTCGTGGTCACCGGATATGCGTCCATTTTCACGGTTGACGAAAGCGAACAAGCGATCGTCGTGCAGTTCGGGGCACCGGTCGGTGACCCCATTGTCGAACCTGGATTGCACTTTCGAATCCCCTTTGTCCAAGAGGTGCGACGGTTCGACAAACGCCTGTTGTCATGGGATGGTGATCCCAACCAGATTCCAACGGTCGAGGAGCAATTCATATCGGTCGATACGACGGCACGTTGGCGGATTGTCGATCCTTTGAAGTTTTTGCAAAGCGTTCAAAACGAATTGGGAGCTCAAAGTCGTTTAAACGATATTCTTGATTCCGTGGTACGGGACAAGATTGCTTCAAGCACACTGGTCGACATTGTCCGTTCCAAAGACTGGAAGGTGTCTCAAGAAGACTTGGAACGCGCTATGGCTGGCGAAGGAGATGAGGAAATCTTGTTACAAGAGGTGGAATCCGGTCGAGAAGAATTGGTCAAATCCATTTTGGAAACGGCTCAGTTACAAATGCCGCAATACGGGATCGAGTTGGTCGACATTCGTATCAAACGGATTAACTACGTCGAATCCGTCCAAACCCAGGTGTTCCAACGAATGATTGCTGAACGACAACGGATTGCCGAACAATTTCGAAGCGAAGGCCAAGGTCGAGCCGCAGAAATCCTTGGTGAAACCGAACGATTGATTGCGGAAATCAAATCGGAGGCGGAGCGAGACGCAGAGATTACTCGCGGTTTGGCAGATGCCGAAGCGACCAAAATTTACAACAGTGCATTCGAAAGCAACGCTGACTTTTACGCCTTCTACCGAACTCTTGACAGTTATTCAAAATCACTTGGAAAAGATGTCACGTTGGTCATCGGCTCAGATTCAGAATATTTCCGGTTCTTGCGTTCGGGTGGAATGCAGTCGACCAATGACTAGTGCTTTGTCCAGGTTAGAGATTAAGGTTAACCGGTGTGCGCTCGCACCCGGTTCAGGACGTAAAAACCGAACGCTAGCGCGTTCCGGCTGATACTCAGCAATCCGAACTCTTAATATTGACCAAGCATTAGTATGACCCGATCCGTTTGATATCGAGGTGTCCGTCGGAAGTAAATTCAATTCTCGCTGATAGTCCGTGTAACGTCGAAGTTAGTTGCACGTTCGAGCGGCACCCTACCCTGATGCAATTGTTGGCGCGAGCTCGCCGCGCGAGAGTTTTCCCAAGTCAACCAACCAGGTCTCAATCAAATGTGACGGATTCATGTTGGCATCCGATTGAGCCTGCCCGTCCAGGCAGCGTTCAATACAGTTGGCGAAACGAGAATCAGTCTCCGGAACATGCGTTTCCGCTTCGACCAGCATTGTGCGATAGAAACCGATCGCCAGGTCACACAAAGTGACGAATCGATGTCGGCGTTGCGCTGCGTCCTTGCCGGCCGCATTAACAAACGACTCAACGGCTGAAACAAAGTCATCTTTTGTTGGGTCAAATGATTCCAGTTGTTCGATCAATCGCTGGTTAAACTCGCGAATTTGCGGATCTGCGAGCTGGATCGCACGTTCGATGCTGCCGCCTGAAAGCCTTGCAAGCTCGAGCGCATCCGGCTGGGTCAAGGATTCATCGTCGCCTAAAATGCCGGCATGCCTGAATTGGCTAACGACATCGGGTGACATTAGAACCTGCTGAACCTCTTCGATTGTCAATGGGCTGAACCGAATGATTTGACTTCGAGACCGGATCGTGGGAATCTGCCGCGTCGCGCTGGTTCCCAATAAAATCATCAGTGAACGAGGAGGTGGCTCTTCCAGTACTTTCAATAAAGCGTTAGCGCTTTCCTGATTCAAATAATCAACATCGTCAATGATGGCGATTTTTCGCTTACCGCGGAAGGGCTTGCGTGAAACGTCGTAGCAAAGTCCTTCTCGCATCCGCTTTTCGCGTGTTCCAATGAACAATTCCACAGGCAAAAACGCTTTGTCCGAGGGTTTAGAAATGAGTAGCAAATCGGGATGAGTGTTGGCTCGAACTTGATAACAATCAGGGCATCCGTCACAGGGGATCAGGGTGTGTTCTGGATTTTGGCTGCACAATAAAGCCTGCGCCAAAGTTTTAGCAAATCGCTTTTTGCCAATCCCAGAGGGTCCGACAAATAGATAGGTACTGGCTAACCTATTGCGATTAATGGCCGAGCGAAATCGATTAATATTTTGCTGATGGCCAACGATGTTTTCCCAGTCCATACCTAGCCTGTGTTGGAAGAAAAAAAATAGTATAACGTTATCGTTTTAAGGAATGTGCAAGAACCGAGTCAATTCACGAGTGACTTGTGAATGGACTTGATCAATGGTTTGTGAAGCATCGATAAGCACGTGTGTTTGTGGAAAACGCGCCGCCTCGTTCGCGAAACCCTGCCGAACTCGTTCAAAGAAAGCTTGATCCCGTGATTCCATCCGGTCGCGTTGCACACCAACTCGCTGCATGGCCAAGTCGCAAGGGAGATCAAAAACAAACGTGAGGTTTGGTTTCAGGCCATTGGTAGCAAGCTCCGCCGCCTGGTAGATTTCATCAACGGGAATGTTTCCGGCATAACCTTGATAGACAACCGTCGAAAGAAAAAAGCGGTCACAGAGTACGTATTGTTTTGCGGCCATCGCCGGCCGAATAATCTCTTCAACCAATTGAGCGCGAGCCGCCATGAATAACATCACCTCAGTCCGATTTCCGATTTCGAATGAGTCATGATCAAGCAACAAACTGCGAACTCGCTCGCCTAATTCTGTGGAGCCAGGGTCCCGGCAGGTTGCACATTCAATGTTGTGCTGCAGTAGCCATTCTCGGCTCATCTGCAATTGGGTCGATTTCCCACATCCATCGGATCCTTCGAAAACAATCAGCAACGTCAGAACCTCTCAATATCAAAGGAGTCGTAAATATCGTTCCGCATGCGAATACCCGCAGGTTAAACCGCTGATTCGTCGAAAAAGGAGCCCTCCTCGTCGGCGTTTACGAGATACGCTTGCCATGCATACACGGCTCCAATGCTAAAGCGAACAAGCAGGGTCGCCAAGCCCTCTATTGCGGAGCACCATGAAAGTGTGGCGACAAATGGTATTAGCTAAAATCACGAGCAGCCGCGATATTCGTTACAAGCTGCATAGCCGGTCCGGTATATCGATATTTTTGGCGTTTTCGTTGAAGGAAACTAAAGTACCTAGTTTCGCTAACTCTCGCGGACGGTACAACCGGAATCGGAATTCATTAATTCGGTCGAATTGCGAACAAAACAGCTTTTCCGGGATGTCCCTTTGACCTAACTTTTATCGCCGAAGCAGTCGCCGGGCGGTGGTTCGAAGATCTCGTGATATTTTGAATCGATAACTCAGAGAACTCAACTCACGCGATCAGCAGACTGTCCACTGCTACACAGGGTTGATAGCAGTCGTCGGGTCAAAGGAATTTACCGAGCGAGCGAGCGATGTTCGTGAATCGAGCATACAAAGTTGAACGGCAATGCTTTAGGGTTTCGTACAATTAAGGCCAACACTTTTTTCGACAGCGGTATGGTCAACGGAATCCAATGGCACAAAATTTTGAAACAGCAGTGATTTGTTATATCGTCAGCCGTAAAACGTCTTCTGAATGTCGATTGACGCATGACTAGAACATTAAAAAACCACTTGGAAATCAATTCGCAGATCCGAATTTTTTCCCTACCTTGGAGTAGATCAATGTCAAAAGTTAAAGGACTCAGCCTGATTTTAGTCACGATAGCCATGGTTTGGCAGTCGCCCAATGCTGCTGAAGCAGGTCCGTTGCTTAATTGGTTACGAGGTAAACACTGTTGTCGGAAACCAGTTGCTGCCCCGTCTTACATGCCATGCCAGACGACATGCATGCAAACGTGCCATCGGACCGTCGTCAATTATGTTCCTGTTACGGCATATCGCACCTGTTGGGAAACGGTTCCAGTCACGACGTATCGCGCACACACAACAGTGGATCCATGCACCGGTTGCACGGTGACCTGCATGAAGCCCTGCACAACTTACACATATCGAGCAAAACAAGTACCCTATACAACGTACCGTCCAGTTTACACGACGCAAGCGTATCAAGTACCGATCACTTATACCTCGCAAATGCCTGCGATGCAGTCGCCGATGGTAGGTAGTGGGTGTGATACCTGCGGCATACCGGGTTTTCAACAACCGACTCAATTTCAACCTGGGACGATAACTGCGCCTTCAATCACGGGAACGCTGGATACACAAGGAGGATATACACTTGCCCCTTCGACGGGTATGACTGTCCCTGCGGATACGCAACCGCAGTTGAACCAGCGACCGATTATTATTGAGCAAACAACGTTGCCGGCAACCGGGTCCAGCACTCGTGTCAATCCACCAGCAACTCAACAGGTTTGGCCAAGCGATTCCAATTTGAATCCAATACAGTCACCACAAAACGGTACTCCCGGCCAACCTCCCCAGCTATTTGATGGCGATGCCAAGACGGCGCGGATCCTCGAAAGCGAATCGCCAGCGGTTCAACGTTTCGATTATTCACCGATTCGCACTGCAAGTCTCAATACGAATCGAACCGAGCCAGACCTTTTCGGCGCAAATGGACAAGCCACCTCGCAACCAGGAATCGTGTATACTGGAACGGTGCAACGCCAAGGGGGCTCGACATCGACGCCAACCCCTGCCAACCATGGCTGGCGATCGATCGAAAATTGATCAGGCCGATAGCGACGCGAATTTTTTAGACGCCACTCGATCGAGTGGCGTTTTTGAGTTGGTTGGCGGCGGTCGACGCAAAACAGACGTTGGTATGAATTCGTTGGAAACGTTAAACCTGGGTCGACGACGAAATCAGGAATTGACACGAGCGGATTCAGATCTCACCATATACATTGACTCTTCTAAGACTTGGTTCGAGCAAGACATGTCGATTCGCGCAACTGCCGACAATAAGTTTAACCGGCGTAACCTATTGATTTCAGTAGTTTTGTTGGCGGTCGGAGCGTGGAGTGCCTATGACGGATTCATCGCGTTCCCCAAAAAGCTGAAGATTGCTGAAGAGTATGCGACGTTGTACGACCTGGATAAATCAGAGAGGACAATAAAATGGCAAGAGATCACCGCAGAAAAAGGCTGGAAACGTGAGGTCCCCAAGGCGCCTCAAGATGTCCAAGGGGACATTTTATTTAATTACCTGTTGTTTGGATTGTGCACGATTTTGGGCCTGTTCTTTGGTTTCAAATTTGTTCGGACTCGAGGGTCGTGGCTCGAACTTGAGAATAACCAGATTAGGACGAGTTGGGGAACGAGTTTTGATTTAAATCAGATTCAACGGATCGACAAGATCAAATGGAGCAAAAAGGGGATTGCCAAAGTTGTCTATAAAGATACTCAAGGACTTGAAAAAACCTTTGTGATCGATGATTTCAAATACGAACGCGTCTCTGCCGGTAAGATACTGGAAGCGGCGGAGGCGGGTTTAAAACCAGAACAGATCCTTTTGACTTACGCGACGGAGAAAGACGTATAAACGGCACGTCGTTTTTTGTAAAGCTCAGGGTGCCAGATCGGTTTCAAATCAGTTCCGCATCTGTTAGTCAATCAGATTTATTGGTCGAC
>JBGTDM010000085.1:0-29115 GCA_041748315.1 Pirellulaceae bacterium | reverse complement strand
CTTTCCAGGCGGACCCAATCCTCCCGGTTTGGCACAAACCAGGTAACCGGCGTCAGCCTGGAAAGGCTGGCCTACAGCTTTGCATCGAGCCGGCGCTGTAGGATTAATTGATTGTATTAATCGCCCTCTCCTGGGACTTGGTCCGTCCATAAGTGAAGTCAGAAAAGCTCCTTTTTGACGAATTTCAATCCAGGATCGGTAAATAAATGCTCGCCCATTCGTAGCGACTTGCGCTGGAGTTTATGCCGCCTCAGATTGCTTTTTTCAAGTGCCGTGTCGAGTGCAGATTGCGACAAGACGCGTGGCTCTGTCGATTGAAGAAATTCTTGTAGAACAACCAGGTCATGTTCGTCGCCCAAGGTTCGTTCCAGCCTCCGTAAGTTCGATTTCCATTCATCGAGATTTCTCCACGCCCAGGGTGCCAATTGGCAATGATAAAACAATTGTTTCAACGAACGACGCCATTCATGAAACAAACTCGGCTGATTTCCCTTGGAACAGTTCCGATAATGTTTTCGAGCCTTGCGATAAACACGCGAAATTCCCTTTTTTATCACATTCTCGTTGACTGAAATTGTAGACCATCCGAGGACCGACTGAATCGTTTCGTGAAGACAAAGCTTTAACTCAATAAACAGCCGGGAATTGAATTTAGTCCCGTTTTTTTTCGGAGTTGTGGCTTCAATCCGTTTCACTGACTCGGGCATGCTGTCACGAATCAACTGGATCAGTTTTGCCGTGTCCTCGCTGATGATTTCGAATTCACCATCGAGTTTTTCGATCAGCGATTCCAACACCCAGGCATCCCGGATCGGAGCCAGCAGCTTACCACATTGTCGAATGTGCTGATCGGTCTCGCGAAAATCGGACGCCGAAATTCCATCACGGACAAGTCTCAATAGCGCCCTGGTCTTTTTCAAGCTGCGCCGCATCGAATGAATCTGAACACTGGAAACGACTTGACCCTGAAAGGTCTCGCACAACTGCGAAAGCTCACGCGCAATCACGTCGCGCAATTTCTCCTTTTTCAAATCGCTTTTCTTCAATTGGAATTTCATGGGAATGATCGGAAAGCAGTGCTCATGTTGTAGTTCAATGTCGCAATCTTGATCGTAATTCCATGGTCGTCCATGGGTCACGTCAAGCCATAATCTCACTAATGGATCGAATCCTTCCATGAAGCAACCAACGATCCTATTGTACCACGGCTACCTCGAGCGGTGTTTTTCGGTTGACGCGGTTTCCGGAGCATATTGATGATCCCATCATCAAGAATCAAACTCTATTGCTCCACGGCCTGCTGAAAACTATCCAGTACAAATTGCCAGGCTTTGTCAAAGTATTCGTAGCCCCGTTCCCAATCATCACCCGCTTGCCAGCCAAATTGACTCAATTGAACACGGACGTGATTTTCATCCAGTCGCTCGAACCTTAACATGACCTGAGTTGTAGCTCCGGATTCTCGCAAGGCGGGAATTGCAGGGGGAAACGTCCATTCAAACAACAGAAAATCGTACGGGATGAAGCTGATAATTCGAGACCCTTCACTCCCTCGTTTGCCGTGTTCGTCAGCCGGCAAACCGAAAAACATCTCATAGGCGCCGCCAATTTGCAATTCAATGTTCGAGTCTGGGGAGAAGAACTCCGAAACACCTTCAGATGAAGTCCACATCTGCCAGGTCTTGGCTAACGAAGCCTGGACAATCACTTCTTTTCTCAATGCATGGTCACGTTCAGTCTGAACAATTTCTATTGAATGCGATGAATCGGATTGTTGAACCGCTTCTTCAGAGTTCGCCTGGGGAGTTCCAATTTTAGCTGTCGAGTTTTCGTTGTCATCGTTCCGCTCCATTTTCGCGCGGCGAAACTCGAATACCGCCTCACCTAACTCCGAAGTGTTACGGTTCCGCATCGCCACCCACACCATTAACTCATTATCGTTAATCAGCCGATACGTTAAGCCGCCGAAGTACGCTGCATTTCGCTCGAGTTTGATCAATGGAAACATCACGGAATCTTCCTTTTCTTCCCAACTGACCAAGTCTGGATGAAAATGTTTAAGCCTCAGCACAACTCCTTCGTCAGATTTTGTAAATGAAAAAAATTCGCTGAATACGAGGTTTCCCTCCTTGGCATAGCGAAACGTACCAATCATCGTATCGTTCCATACCGGAAGAAACACTTCTTCACATTCTCCGCCCAATCCTTTTCCAACCCAGCGACCGACAAGCCAATTGAGTTCAGTCAAATCGACGCTAGCTACCGGTTGCCCAGGGTCAAGAGATAACGTGTTCTCTGTTTTCTGGCTCTGCGCTACAACGAGGTTTACAGTGGTCCCGAAAACCACGGCGCCGGCCAATAAGCTCATTGCGATTTTTAACATTTGTGAAACCTTTTAATTGCTGTCGGTTAAAGTTCTTCTGGACTCGTATAGAATAACCGGAAACGTGTTCGCCTTGGAAACGTGTCTGGATCATACATTGTTTAATGATGGTGCGTGTGTCCGCAACTCCATCAAAAAAAGCGAACTGGACCCTGAACATTGCTTCTGCATTGCGAAAGGGTTATAGCCAAACAGAAAAGAGGCTGTTAATGACCAAGCGGGGGACTCAAGCGGGGGACGTGCGATGAGCAGCAGATTTGAACGGAATGCACTGGCGATCGCGGAAACGCGTTCATTTGCTTAAATTCGATCGTGTTGTTGGCACCTATGCGTCGCAAAAACATGGGCCGGGTTCGGGATTGACTTGGTCTGCTCGCGGCTAGTCGGTACGCGATTTGCAACGTGTCGCGAGGATTCCAACTAGGAAATTCCACAATAATTAATTTTCAGCCGGGCGATTTGCCTTACAAACTTGCGATGGAAAATAACTTTTCGAATTTACGAGCCGAACGGGATGGCGATCGCTGATTGAAGGGTTTGTCAGGCTTGGTCATGTGACGAAAACTCATTGGGTCATTGCGATACGTGTCTTTGTAAATTTGGGTCGAATCGGGGATCGAGCAACGGGCTAAATCAATTAAATTATGTGATTTTTGACGATTTTTGACAAAATGACAGCAAAATCACTCAGGATTTTACGAACATTCTGGGGTAGGAAATTCCGATAACTTTAGCTCAATTTTTTTAAAAATCGCCTATAATGAAAAACGGCGCCATTCGTTTCGGAATCAAAGGCTTACGATTTTACGAAAATGGGTTCGGAGAAAATAGATGGAAAATCAATCTTGGGATCAACCTGTTACGTCGTGGACAGGATCGGTAGGTTTTGAACCGAAGCAGGAAGAGATTTCCATCGAGCCAGGCGCACCAGCAAACTCTTCCGGTAGATCTGGTACCGAAAATGACATCTCTTTTTCCGTTGTCAATATGCGGAACGCGTCAATTATAACCGCTGAGAACGGTTCCCGAGAACGTCTCAAATCATTGAATCATTCCAAGAAAACCAGGCTGATAGGGCACGGACTCTGGGTGTTTTCAACATTGATATTGTTTTCTGCTGCGTGGTTCCTCGGCCCGTTGATGGTCGAACGATATCACTATTCGGCCGCCAAAGGAAAGATGTTGGCACAATACGAAAATGCAGTCGAGTTGTTAAGGGAAGAGCCTTTTTCGAATGTATCGCTTGCTTATCAGCTGGTCGCCCAGAAGATTAGTCCAAGTGTCGTTAGCGTAAGCACTGAAAAGTTCAATTCGATGTCAGAGCTTGAGGGAAAGGGGTGGATTTCTGGCGAAGGATCTGGAGTCATACTCACAACAGATGGCTATATCCTGACAAATCATCATGTCGTTGCCAATTCGAAAAAAATTGAAGTTGCCCTGCCGGATCGCCGGGTATTTTCGGCGCAGATGATCGGGACTGATGAACTGACGGACTTGGCCGTGCTTAAAATTCAGGCCAACAATCTGATACCGGCTGAGTTTGCTGATAGCGACGACGTTGAAGTCGGTACACTTGTGTGGGCGATTGGTAATCCGTTTGGGTTGACACAAACGATTACTTCCGGGATTTTGAGTGGTAAAGACCGGCAGGGTGCGAGCAGTCAATATCAGGAGTTCCTGCAGTCCGATGCCGCGGTAAATCCTGGCAACAGCGGTGGGCCGCTTGTCGATTCCTGTGGTCGCGTGATTGGCATTAATACTTCAATCTATGGCAGTCGATTTCAGGGGATCAGTTTTGCGGTTCCCAGCGTGATCGCTCAACACGTTTTTGACCAACTCAGAGTTAACGGGCGAGTTCAAAGAGGGTTTCTCGGTGTAACTCCGGGTATTGTTTTCCAACATCATGCTGAGCTTTATCAATTGGCCGATTTAGATGGTGCTCTAATTCATTATGTCGACCGAAACACCCCTGCTTCCCAGGCCGGACTGGAACCAGGTGATGTTATCCGCCGCTGGGGGGGGAGGGATATCAAGAATTGGCGACATCTTTTTCGATACGTATCCATGACCAAACCAGATGAGAATATAGATGTCGAATTGGTCCGAAATGGCGAGATCAAGCATCTCAATATCAAGGTTTCTGAAATGGCTCGACCACGTTCTTAGTTCGTAGCGACTATATCCGTTTGTCTTCAATAGGCTGGTTGCCTTTCTGCGGAAAAATCTCTCCCCAAGAGTCCGCGTCCTTTGGCAATGGCTGTGTGTTTTGAAAATTTTTCGTCTGCTACCACGGCCACGCTTGGGCAACAATTCGACGGACCCATCATGCCTTCCTGAAGCACGCTCATCGATCATTGTAGTGGCCCCAGTTCGTTCTCTAAACGAAGGCGGTTCACAAGTTGAAAGGCGCGGGGTTCCTTTTTTAGAAGCTTGACGATTTGCGAGGGGGTTACGAGTAAGCCATTGGCCGATTTTTGAATATCGCCCCGATCGGCGACGATTCGATCAAGGGCTTCGGCAAGCAGCGACGGAAAATCATCGTGTTTTACACTGATCGCCAATCGCATGTTTTGGACACGGCGTTGCCAAGTGTCACTCGGGTTATCGAAGACTGGGTCAACGGTCTGCCTTGAGGCAAGTTGAGCGATCGGTAGGGATTCCGAACTCTGAATTGCTCGATGTTCAACAGCCAGTTTCATACGAAGTCGAAAGATGGCAATTTGACGATTGGCTGCCTGACTCCGTTCGCTATTGGCTTCCGCTTGGATTCCTGTGGGGATATGGGTCGCGATGACAGCGGTTTCGACTTTGTTGCGGTGTTGTCCGCCTGGCCCCTTTCGCCGGGTAAACTCGAACCGGCATTGAGCGACGAACTTGTCTATTTCCATAGCAGCGGGGTGCATGTGTGTAACTGCGGTCGACAATCGAGGGGAATTTCTGAGCGGATTCGTTTGCAAGCCCGGGAAACGCGAGTCGGTCCATTTAATTCTATGAAACTTATCAGTAGAATAGAATATCTTGGTAACTTATTATTCAGTTTTCCGCGCTGGCGAGAGGCACTTGAGTCTTCAACGATTAGGTCCATATGAATTGCACTCTGTCATCGGTCGAGGTGGCATGGGGACAGTGTATCGTGCTTCGGACACGGCGACCGGCGAAATTGTGGCGGTCAAAGCGTTGGCGCCGATCTATTCGTTTGACGAGCACTTTCGTGCGCGTTTCGAGGCGGAGATCGACACGTTAATTGCTTTGGATCACCCTCATATTGTTCGGATACATAGTTACGGCCAAGAGGATGGGAATTTGTATTTCGCCATGGAATTGGTCGAGGGATGCAGTCTTTTTCAAAAGCTCAAATCAGGTCACGCATTTCATTGGCATGAAGTATTAGAAATCTCCCGCCACGTTGCATCGGGGTTAAGGCATGCGCATGATCGGGGGATCGTACACCGGGACTTGAAACCTGGAAACCTTTTGTTGTCCACCGATAATGTCGTCAAGATCACCGACTTTGGAATCGCCAAGACGTTTGGCGGGCCGCAAATGACTGGCGAGGGGAACATTGTCGGCACAATGGATTTCATGGCGCCTGAACAAGCGCTAGGACGGCCCGCGACGGCCAAGAGCGACTTGTATAGTTTGGGGATCGTCATTTACACGTTGCTATCCGGGCGGACTCCCTTGTCGGCACAATCGGTGGAAGAAACATTTGAGAATCTCAAGCGGAAAAAGATCCCAAGGTTGGATAGCGTCGTACCGGATGTCCCGACTCGGTTTGCCGATTTGGTACACTACCTATTGGAGAGAGCTCCTGAGGATCGCATCTCGACGGCGTTGGCATTGATAAAACAGATCGACATTCTGTTAGAGGAATTGAAATCGATCTCTGAGGCGAAGACTTCGATTGTGGCTGAATCTGGATCGGCTGAATCGATCGCCCAGCCCATCGTCCCCGCGGAGGTTACGGTCAAGTCAACACCTCATCGAAGCCAATCGCCACGAGTCCCAGGTATTAAGTCAAATGTTTCGGTTAAGACGAATCCACCTGCTGAAAAATCACGTCAGTTAAATCAACCGCAGTCATCAAAACCCGCAGGCCACTTTCCGAAAGGTGAGGTCCCCGCGGATCAACCTGCGGTTTCTGCTGTAGATCGTTCGGCAAGTTTATCCGCTCGATCGACGGCCTTGTCGCCCAAGCAGCAGGAGCGCGAATTTGCGGCGGCCGTTACCCGTTCAGACTATTTTAATCCGGTAACCGATGATTTGCGGCAACGACAGGCCGATGATACCAGCTATGAACGACCTCCGACAAGAATTTGGCCTGTTGCGGTGTTGTTATGTCTCGCTTTGATCATGTTGAGCGTCGGATTTTACTACGCGGTGATTAGAAAGCCATCTCCCGAAGCCCTGCTAACCTCCATCGATGCGGATAGTGACCGCTTGCATCGAGTCCGCGACGAGATCAATCAGTTTATCGAATTGTACCCGGAGCATGATCGGCATGATGAAGTCGTTCGCCTACAAAAAATCCTCAGCGCCAGTATCTATTCCAGGACACTTGAACAAAGGAGTCGTTCGCGTCGCACGGTGATCCAAACGAAATATTTGGAGATCATTAACGAGTACGAGAGTGACCGTCCGATGGCAATTGCTTATCTGTCTGACTTCGTTACACTACACGAGTCCTTGGACTTGGAGGACGTGGATCGAGAGTGTGTGGATCAAGCTCGCGGATATATCCTCAAACTCGAACGGGAACATGAAAAAGTCATTGGAGCTAAGCGCGCCGCATTATCCGAAGCGATTAAAAAGGCGGATGAGATCATGAATGACCGCCCCGCTGAAGCCATTCGTATCCTGGAATCAGCCATTCGATTCCATTCGGGTCAAACAGATGTTGATGATTTGTTGGATCGGGCGCGACAATCGATCGATACGATCCAACATCGACGCAACCAAGTTCCATGATCGATCCGCAAAGCACGCCCGTCAACACCTTTGTCAACGCGATGGTTCAACTTGTTGACGATGCACTCGCAGCCTGACGATTTGTTAAACAATCTAAATCAATGGATGGACTGAAATGCATGCCGGTAACCCAAATTTGTTTCGCGTTGTCGTTCGACTGGGTCGATGTCATCTGTTAGTTGTCAGCGGATTGTGTCTTTGCCTGGCGCAACCGTCAGTCGGCGAAGCCAACCTGGGAATTGCAGGATCGAAGTTGATCTCGCCATTCACCGAGGAGCCCCAGGAGCCTGCCGCGATCGTTCAGGGCGATCCTGTTCCTGCTCCCCAGGAGCCGGCGATTGCAGCGGCGAGTCACGAGGGGGTGCTTGCCATGTCGGCGATCACGCTTCCGCCCGATGTATCCATTGCCCTCTTTGCGGCTGAACCGGATGTCGCAAATCCCGTCGCCATTGATGTTGATCAGTTTGGCAATGTGTTCGTCTGTGAGAGCTTTCGGCAAGAACGCGGCGTGGAGGACAACCGAAATCATCCAGAGTGGTTGCTCGACGACTTGTCGGCCCGGTCCGTTGCCGAGCGATTGGCGTACATGGAAAAGCACTTGGGTGACAAGTTGATTACGTACACTGCGCAGGACGATCGGATACGTTTGCTTCGCGACACAACTGGTGATGGCGCGGCGGATGTCAGCGAGATCTTCGCGTCGGGATTCAATCGTCCCGAGGACGGTACGGGAGCTGGAGTCTTGCGGATCCGCAATCAAGTTTGGTACACGTGCATTCCACACCTCTGGTTATTTGATATCGGAGAGGATGGCAGCATCACGCGGAAGCCAGTTCACTCCGGATTCGGTGTGCGATTTGCCTTTCGTGGCCACGACTTGCACGGATTGACGTTGGGACCGGACGGTCGGCTTTATTTTACGATCGGGGATCGCGGTTACAACGTCAACAATCAGGTTGTTGACGTTGAATCCGGGGCCGTCTTTCGGTGTGAACTCGATGGCAGTCAACTTGAAGTTGTCGCCACGGGATTGCGAAACCCCCAATCGCTTGCGTTCGACGATTTCGGAAACCTGTTTACCTGTGACAACAATTCGGACAGCGGTGTCGATCAGGCACGGCTAATTTACGTGGTGGAAGGCGCTGATTATGGATGGCGGATGCAGTATCAGTACATGCCTGACCGCGGACCCTATATCAGAGAGGGAATTTGGGATCCCCACAACCAAAATCGTCCTGCATACACCGTCCCCGCGATCAGCACGCTTGGCGATGGTCCTTCTGGGTTGACCTACTACCCGGGAACGGGATGGTCTGACGACTATCGAGGGCGGTTTTTCCTGTGTGATTTTCGTGGTCAAGCCAACTTGAGTGGAATCCGCACGTTTTCTGTCGAGCCACAAGGGGCTTCGTTTCGTCTTAAGCAAGAGGAACAAACGATTTGGAATGTGTTGGCGACGGATGTCGATTTCGGTCCCGACGGCAGGTTGTATATTTCCGATTGGGTGGAGAGTTGGGATGGCGTCGGCAAAGGAAGAATTTACACGTTGACGCATCAAGCATCACAGGCAGACAGCGTCGTCGACGAGGTTGCCTCCTTACTCAAACAAGGCTTGACAAATCATTCACCGTTGGAGTTAAGTCAACTCCTGTCGCATCCGGATCAACGGATCCGGATCGAAGCACAATTTGAGTTGGTTCGCCGCCAGGAGTTTGATGAAATGTTGCGAAATCTTGAACGCCGGTCACCGCTGTTTGCCCAGCTCCATGCGGTTTGGGGGATTGGACAAATGCTGCGCTTCGGCTTCACGCCGAACACGGATCAAAACCGGTTGTTAACTGCCCGACTCGAGACTGCGATGCTAGGTGGTCCACCGGAAGTACGCTGTCAAGTCTGCCGACTGATCGGCGAACAAAAGATCACGCAGCTCACCCAATCTTTGGTCATTGCCCTAACCGACGAAAATCACCATGTCCGGTTTCATGCCGTGATTGCATTAAGCAAAGTCGCTGGTGGCGAGAAGCTGGATGATATCCATCAGTTCATCGCCCGAAACGACGACCAGGACCAGATGATAACGCATGCAGGAATCATGGCCATGTATCATATTGTCTCAGAATACCAACAACGACTGAACGAAACAGATGATCAACAGGAATTTTTGCGCAATCATCCAATCAATACTTCATTGCGTTATCCTTCGTTAGGCGTCCATTCAGCTTGTATTGTAGCACTTCGCAAGCTTCGATCCCCTCTTTTTGGTGCGGGCATCGGTAGCCAATTCGAACGGGTTGCACTTGAATCCGCTCGGACGATCTATGAGATGCCGAGGCGTAAACCAATGCAAGATATGGCGATGCTTTTGAACAGATCTCCGCATCGTTCAACACCTTTTGTACGACGCCTGTTGCATGCAAATTTCTTGCTGGGAGGTCCCGAGAATTGCACGATTATTGGTCGCTTTATTGAAAACAGCGAGCATGACCTGGAACTGCGAGTTGAGGCGATGAATTTATTGGCGGATTGGCTTGAGCCTGAACCGCTCGATAAGGTCAATGGGCGTGTTCGCTATCTCGGCACGCGCACGGCTTTACCTGTCAGAATGGTTTTGATGTCGATGTGGCCGAAAATCAAGGATCAGCCTGAAGAGCTACGCCTGGCTTTTGTGACTGCAGCGCGCAACGTTAAAGCATCACCTCTGGCCAGGACGATGGCTGAAATTGTTTCGGATGAAACCTTTAGCCTGGTCATTCGAGAATCCGCGTTATTTGCGTTGGCGGAGTTTAACCCTCAAAACGCAAGTGAACTTCTTCAAGGCGTGATCAATTCCGAACATTCAGATTTAAGGCGAGTTGCCATTCGCATTCTAAGTCAATCAAATCCTCAACAAGTTCTCCCGGTGATCAGCTCCCAATTGGACAGCGAATCCCAAGTTGAACGACAGTACGCATTTCAGACATTGAGCCAGATGAAAGATCCAGGATCACTGAAACTTGTCCGTTTGGCATTAAAACATTTTGATTCCCTTCCGGCAGACTCCCGGTTGGACGCGTACCTAGCGGCTCAAACCCGCAGTGCCGAGCTTGGGCCTAAAGAGCTATCCGAACTTGAACAATCGCTGGCGAATGCGCCACACGGCGTCCATGAACTGACTTTAACCGGAGGTGATGCGACTGCTGGCGAAAAAGTTTATCAACAAACGGAGTTGTCGTGCGTCAGGTGTCATAAGGTCGGTGCCGTGGGAGGAAATATTGGGCCCGAGCTGACTCGCATTGGAGCCGAAAAGGATCGAGATTACCTGTTGCGCTCGTTGATTCGTCCCAACCATGAAATTGCTGAGAATTTTGGCTCAATCATGATCCTCGATACCGATGGAAACTCACATATCGGTATCATCAAGTCCCAGGATCAGGATCAGATTCAATTGATGGATGATCAAGGTACGATCACTGTCATTCAAAGAAACGCGATCGAAGAAATGAAGGATACGAAGTCGGCAATGCCCGAGGACCTGATTGAAAAATTGACGCTTTCCGAAATTCGGGACTTGATGGAGTATCTTTCCAACCTGAAGTGAAACACTATGAGATCGTGCACCCTTTGGCCGGGTCCAAAATGACGATCGATTCCACCTAGCACGCGAGTTGAACAGGGTTTAAAGACTTAACTGAACAATGAGTTGGTGATTCGCCGTGATTTCAAGCAATCAGGAAATTTCAAACACAGCTTCATGTGTATGGTGCGGTAAGGAGTTCGAACGCGAAAGTTCGTCGTACTTTCCGTTTTGTAGCAAACGTTGCAAACAACTTGATTTGGCAAAATGGCTGGGCGAAGAATACGGGCTCCCCTACGAGAGCAGCGATGAATAGCCAGTGGTTGAAGCAACAAGTGGTCCGTGCATAGTCGCATCGAAGCTTCCGGTTTAATCAAAAAGCCGTCGGATCGACCCCTCAACGTTGGCTGCGAACTGATGGTGAACGGTTTGTTGGTTGCCGAGTCATCGTGGATTCAAATCTTCTGGGAGGTCTGGTTGACGGCGTGGCGCCAGATACCGATAAAGTCCAGGGCGAACAACAAATTCGACAATCGTGCTGGAGATAAGGCCGCCGACAATGACTGCTGCCACTGGGTACAACAGCTCTTTGCCTGGCAACGTCCCTGTGGCAACCAGTGGCAATAAGGCAAATGCGGTTGTCAACGTTGTCATTAATACCGGTGCCAATCGATCGAGGCTTCCTTGAATGATGAAATCATCCCGGATATTTGAGTCGCGAACGATTCCAATTGCGTCTAGCTGAGATTCGTTTGCGGTGAGGTTGAGACTCGCCTTTTCCCGACGTTGATAGGCCTCGATCAACAGGATGCCATTACGAATGGCGATGCCACCCAATGATATGAACCCGACCATCGCGGCGACCGAAAGCGACTGTCCCGTTGCAATCAAAGCGAGTGCTCCACCAATAAACCCGGCAGGAACCGCCAACAGTATTTGCAGCACCAAGTTGCCGGAGCGAAAATTTGCATAGAGTACGGCGATGATTCCTATAAACGCGACACCACTGAAAAGCAGGATAGCTCGCATTGCTGATCGTTGAGCTTGCATTTGACCTCCGATCTCGGCGTAGTAACCTGCTGGCATTTCAAACCTGTCAAGCATTTGTTGAATCTCGTAAACCGCGGACTCGAGATCTCTGCCCATTGTATTAACGCGAATGGATATCAAACGCTGTGTGTTCTCCCTGCGAATCGTATTCGGTCCTGCGGCATTGTAGATGTGGGCGATTTCCGAGAGGGGCAACCGTAAACCGCCCGGCAGCTCGATAGGAAGTCGCTCCAGCCTTTCCAGATCTGAGCGCCACGGGTCATCGAACATGACGCGCAAATCGAAGGTTCGCTGATCCACCATCACTTGTCCGACAGTCGTTCCCCGAAACGCTGTTTCGATCAATCGGTTAACCTGGTCGGTCGTTAAACCGTACTTGGCATATTTGTCTGCCCGTTTTTCAATCCGCAATTGTCGAACAAATTGTTGCTGTTCGATGATGGGAGGCGTCAATCCATCAATTTCTGAAATCCCTAACTTAATCGATTCAGCAAGTCGCCTTAGGGTTCCAAGATCCCGACCGTAGATTTTCACTCCGATTTCCGCGCTCACGCCGGACAGCATATGACCGATGAGGTGCGCAACCGGTTGTTCAATCTCGACTTCCACGCCCGGGATATCCTTCAACGTATCAAACAACAACTGCTCCAACTCGATTTTGGATAGGTTGTGCGATTTGTTAAGCGATAGTGTGTATTCCGTGACATTCACGCCCATCACGTGTTCATCGTCCTCCGCGCGGCCGTTTTTGCAGGTAAACCAGCGGATGATACCATCGGGGTTTTGGTCGGTGAGCAACAGCTTCCTCAGACGTCGATCGGCCAAGCGGCTGATGTCTTTTGAACTCTCCAAGGAGGCGCTTCCAGGGAGAAACAGGTTGGCTTGGGTCGCTCCTTCATCGAATGGTGGAAGAAAGTCTTTGCCCATTTGCCAAACAGCGATCCCGCTGATCAGTAGCAACACACCGAACGTCGCCGAAGCTGTAGCAAATCCGCTTTTTGTCAAACTTAATCGTACGATCGGCACCATCAGGTGTTTAGACAGCACCAATATCGGGGATTCCCTGCGGCGCCTCATCGCCGCCGGGGTACCAAGGAGAAAATAACTCAACACCGGCGTGACGGTTAAAGAAACAATCGTCGATGCAATAATCGAGACGATGTAGGCAACGCCGAGTGGCGTGAACAACCGACCTTCGACTCCTGATAAAAAAAAGAGAGGCAAAAAGACCAAGATCACAATGATGGTACTATTGATGATCGCTCGACGTACTTCCACGCTGGCATCAAAGATCACGTCGATAATCGCGCGTGGGTTGCCTTTTGCGGCATTGTCCTTGAGCCGGCGGAAAATATTCTCGACATCGACAATTGCGTCATCGACAAGTTCCCCCAAGGCCACGGCGATGCCACCCAAGGTCATGACGTTAATTGACAAATCAAAATACCGAAATATGACCACCGTCACTAATAGCGACAGCGGAATCGCGGTCAAGGTAATTAGTGTAATTCGCGCGTTCAGCAGAAATACAATCAGTACGATGACAACAAGAAAGGTGCCGTCACGAATTGCTTCAGCAACATTTCCGACGCTGTAGTCGATGAATTCACTCTGCTCATAGGTGGTTTGCAACCGAATGTCAGCGGGGAGAGTATCTCGCAAACTCACGAGTGCTTCATTGATCTGACGCGTCAGTTTGCGAGTGTCCGTTCCGGGTTGCTTTTGCACAGTTAAGACGACCGCGTTCCGTCCATTGACCGAGGCATCGCCTCGCTTAAGTTGCCCCCCCAAAGTGACCCTGGCCACGTTTTCGATGAGGATGGACCGATCCGGTTGCCGCTTGACAACAACCTGTTCGATCTCGCGAACCGAGCGGATTCGTCCGATGCCTCGGATCAACAACTCCTGACCTGTAACGTCAAAATAGCCCCCCGCTACATTTGAGTTGGAAGCAGACAATGCCTCAATCACCTGGTCTAGCGATACGTCAAACTGATGCATTTGATGCGGATCGACCAAGACTTGAAACTGCTGACGTTCTCCACCCATGGTTATCACTTGAGCAACACCTGGAATCTGCATGAGTCGGCGGCGGACGGACCAGTCGGCTTCCGTCCGGATATCCATGGGGCTCAAGTCGCCGGTTCGACTCCACATGCCAATCATCATGATTTGTCCCAACAATGTCGAGTTCGGCGCAAGTTTTGGGACGAACTGGGTTTGCACACTCGCCAACCGCTCTTGGACAATTTGCCGAGCCAGATAGATGTCCTGATCCCAATCGAACTCAACCTGGATGACCGACAATCCGATGTCGGACGAACTGCGAATTGCATCGACCCCATGAGCACCGCTTAATGCCATTTCCAAAGGCATGGTCACCAATGCTTCAACTTCCTCGGGGGCCAGGCCAGGACACTCGGTCATAATCGCAACTCGAGGACGAGTAATATCCGGCAAGACGTCAATTGGAACTTGCGCCAGCGATAACAAGCCGACAACGATCAAAATCGTTGCTGCAACCAGGATTAGCAGACGTTCTCTTAATGCAAACTGTATGATCCAATTAATCATCGAAGGTCAATCTTTCAGTTAATGCAATTGTTCACATAGCAGCGACGTCGTGGTTGGCATTCGCGGTACGCTTCGAATACAGAATTCGTGTAGGCGGGCATATGTGCCGGCCCCCCTTGGATTGAATTAAACCGGGGCGCGCCCCGTGAATAGTTACATGAACTGTTTAAACGCATTGGTACGAAATCTGTAGATTATTGATCTGGTTCGGCAAACTCAGTCGAGTAAGGACTTCTGATGTCAAGTTATTGGCGTATTTCCTAGTGATCGTGACCATGATCATGACCTCCCCCACCCGAAGACATTTGCATGGCGAACAACAGGTTCTGAGCTTTCGACATGGCAATTCTTGTTCCTTCCTTTAACTTTGAACTCGGTTCGATCACGACAAACTGTCTGTCGGTATGCAAGAGGTGAACTTCAACGGGTTCAAATTCTTCATAATGCTCGTGGTCGTCATGTGCATGATCGTGATCGTGTGCTTCGAGGCTCCACTTAAACAAGAGATTGCGTACACCATCATTCACCACGGCATCTCGGGGGAGCACGTACTTGTTCTTAAATATACGAAAGGGGATGTACACATGAGCTCGCTGTCCCGGCTTCCAAAGCCCTCCGAGCGTGGCCGTGGTTTTGGAAGGCGTCTGTGTTGAGGTGCTCGTAAATGATGCCGTCTCTGGATCTGGTCGATTGTTCAAATAAATGAAAAATGGAAACGCGTTTGTCTCTTCGGTAGCATGGCTTGATATAAAAGCAATCATTTGATCTTGGATCTGAATTTCGTCGATTTCTGGTCCGATAGAAATAGCAACGGGTTGCTTGTCATGCACTAGCTGGCGCAAGGTCGGCAGGTCTTTCTCAAATGCGTGCCCTTCGACGACAAGTGTGTCGTGATAGGCAAAAAGAAACAGGTCGTCACCTGCCGAGACATGACGTCCAGGCTTGGCAATGACCCGTTCCAAATAGTATCGACGTTCGAAATCATCGAACGTCGCCGAATTTAACTGCGGTGGCATAAAGTCACTTGGCACAAATACCGTTACCTCCTTGATCAAATTTCGAGTCGACTGGATTGAGTTAATCTGTTCTCCCGTCAAGCCTCGAATAAGTAATTCCTGTTCCAGTGCTGCAAGGCGTGCTTGGTGCCGACTCGATTCATATTGCAATTCCAGCACTCGACGCCCTGGCACCGAGCCGCCCTCGACCAACGGTTGCAAACGTGCAATTTCTAAGTCGACAATCTCCTTTTGAGAAATCGTTTGCAACAACTCGGATTGAGCGGTCGCAATTTCCTGACCCGTCAATTCAAGTTGACAAAGCGGGTCCCCTTCACGAACAAATTCTCCTTGGCTGACATGCACTTTGGTTACGATGCCCGAAAAACGGCTCGATAGTCGCATGTCTGTTGCCCCGGGAAGTTCTCGAACAAACGCGTGGATTTCGTAATGTGCCGTATAGTCATCCATAATCAGGGGTCCGATACGAACACCGAGTGAACGACGCACCGTCTCCGACATCACGACATGTTCTCCGTGGTTATGATCGTCCCCGTGTTCGGAATTCGCATCATCCTTAGAACTGGCGTTTACCGAAACCAACTTCCAAACTTCGTCTCGAAGGTGAGAAACGGGAAGTAGTAATCCCACCACCAGCGCTATCAATACCGGTACCACAAAAATAAATGGCTTGGCCCAATGGGAACTTGACATCGTGTTCGTCTCCAATCGCGAGTCGATCGTTTGCTGGCTTGTCCACCGCAAACTGAGTTCTAAAAACAGATCGTAAACAACATTTGAACGTTTGAGTCGTAGAACGCGACCTCTCAATTTATGAGTCGGTTCGTCGCCCGAATAAATCCTTGATGAACGGTTTGATATCGGTTTGATCAATGGGTAGACCGTCTATGCCAACAGCAAGGATTCGCAAGATATGCTGCCACGCAGGCTATGTTCGTTATTCAACGAACTGGCCAACCGTGCAACAATGCGATGAGCTTTATATCAAGAACACGCAAAGCATGGAGCGCAATGGGCGCGCACCGTCCAATCGAGACGGCAAAAAGCGAAAATCGTACGACGCTTCAACCGCGTCATCAGCATCACAAATTTCCAAGCGAGTAAACCGAACTAAATCACGATCCGTTCGTGTATCGGTCCGCCATTCCCATGCATCAATTGCTTGTCGATTACGCGGAGAAAACAACGTCCGTTGACTGCGCCGACAATGCTCGTCGTCATGCAGGTGGTGGAAAAAAGAGACACGACTCGCAGAGTCGCTGAATGAATGATTTGCCAACCCAGAGTTCAGACAATTCGATTGATGGGTGTCATGATTGCCCGATTCACTATGTTGATGGTGATCGGTATCCGAGTCGCTCCGATGGGCGAACGTTAAAAAAGCCTGATACCAGATGTTCTCGTCAGGGCAACTGCAGGTACATGCCCCCGTCTGGTAGAAAACCAGCGAACAGCAAACGACCGCAATGACCCGCCGATTAAATAACAAGACAAACCCGTACTTTAAAACATCGATAAATGATTGTCGGTTTGACAATCTGTGAACCATTTGACCTTCATTGAAAATGATTTTAGTCCGGAGCGATCAAAATGTCTAACCAGATTCCCCCGAATTTAGACGTTTTGCTCCCAATGATGAAACTTCCTGTGACGTTGGCCCGCCCCCGCCAAAAACGCAATAAATACTTGTAGCGGTAAGAATTTTAGAAAGTTCGGGAATAGACAAGGTAACCATCGATAGTCAAAAGTCGTTCTGTTTGTATTGCGAGCTGCTGGTCGGTCCCTTTCACCAAAATCGAGTTGTTTTGCTGGCAGGTGAACTAACTTTGGCTGAAATTCGTAGTCTACAGCAAGCCAACTTACGAATGTGCTGAGTATAAATTTTCAATCGTTTTTGCATCGGCAAAGGAGCCTATTCATGCGTATCCCAGCGTTACTTGGAATTTTCTCACTATTGAGCGCCGTTTTTTGTACAGTGGCGATCGCTCAGGAAGTTGACACCGTATTAAAAACCGGTGACAAAGCTCCTGCTTTTAAAGCAACTGCAATTGATGGCCAAGAAGTCACATTAAAAGATTTTTCAGATGCGGATGTCGTGGTTGTCGTGTTTACATGCAATAGCTGCCCAGTCGCTGTTGCCTATGAAGAACGATTCATCGAGTTTGTCGAAAAGTACAAGGACAAGAACGTTCAATTTGTTGCAATCAACAACCACCGCGGTGAAGATGTCGAAGCGATGGCGAAGTATGCAAAAGAAAAGGGTTTTAATTTTGCCTACGCATACGACGGCTCAGGAGAAAGTGCACGAGCTTATGGAGCAACCGTTACGCCTCACATGTTTGTGCTCGACAGTGAGCTGAAAGTCGCTTACCAAGGAGCTTTTGACGATACTTATCGATCGGAGCCAACAGAAAACTATGTGATTGACGCCGTCGACGCTTTGTTGTCTGGAGAATCTGTACCCGTTAGTTACAAAAAGGCCTTCGGTTGCGGAATTAAGTTTGGTTCGTAATAACGGAGCGACTCTTTGAAATCAAAGTTCACCTTAGAAACCAATATCCTGGTTTAATTCGTAAGTAAGAACTTGCATTCGGTTTAAACGGAAACACAACCTCCAAGAGTTTAGACCCCCCGTTGAGCCGTACGGACGATGACCAGTCCGTGCGGCTGTTTGTTTATTTGCCGCACGAAACCACACTCGGTAAGATGTTTTAAGCCTGCGGGTTTATGGCAGGGACGTGGTCGTAATCGACACGCAAATCAAACCTCGTACAGATTAGATTGTTGCAAGGGATCGATTGAAATAGAAAGAGTTGCAATGATGATGACCAATCAAACTGCTGCGTTTATGTCTTTCGTTCTGATTGCTTTTAGTCTGGTTCTTGGCGGCTGTCGCTTGGATTCGACTGGACCATCTAAGCCCCTACCTCCTGACGCTTCACAATCGACGAACACGTTGAACGGCGATCACGACGCAACCGTGGTTGATTCGGAAATAGCAGTTGAACTCGCCGAGGGTAAGTCCGATGAAGTTGCGAAGTTGCAGGACCGCTTCGCCCGCAAAAATGAGCTACACCATCAGGTGCATTTGATTGAAACAGATCACCTTGAACTTAAGGATTGGATTTCACAACAACCTGGTGAACTGTTTTTCGTGGACTTTTGGGCGACTTGGTGCGGTCCCTGCGTTAAGCACTTTCCACTTACCGTCCAATTGCATGAACGGCACCATGATCGTGGTTTGGTGGTGATCTCGGTCAGTTTGGATGAAATCGAAGAACAAGCGGAGGTGGTCGAGTTTCTCCAATCCCATCAGGCGACGTTTGCCCACATGATTCGAAGGCTCAAAATCGGGGACGCCTTTGAAGACTTTTCGATTAGTCAATTACCCCATTATCGTCTATACGACAAATCCGGAACAATTGTAGCCGAGCTATCTGGCGAGCAACCTGCAGAAGCGCTGGATTTGTTCATTCGACAGCATTTGGATCGCTGATCAATGCCTTGATCGCCGGTACGGGTTGCCCGGTCCCCCAGAGGATCTTCGTCAAAGTGCTGAAGTCGATGAGTCCAGAGAAACAAGTCCTGAAGCGTCGTCAATCTTCATAGGAATATTCGCTCTGGCCACGTCGCCGTCGTCGTCGTCGCGTATACTCCCCTTCGGTAAACCAATACCCACCTAATACTTTGTAACAAGTCAATATGACCAGCGCGCCGGCGGTGCCCACAAAAAACCCTTTGATGCTGATCGGTTGAATGGTCTCTTCCCAATAGAAGTATTTGAGCAATGCACAGCCAATAAGGGTCCCTACAATTCCCATTAAGACCGTGGCGATCGATCCGCCGGGATCACGCCCCGGCATCAGCGCCTTGGCTGCCAAGCCGACAACCGTGCCAAATCCGATCCACGTCAGTCCAAGGTTCATGTAAGCTTGGAGTTGTTCCATGTCCATGTGGTTAAAATCCTTATGATCGAGTCCAACAACTGGGGTGTCCTGCATGTGTCACCTCGGCACAACCGTCGAGTTTCATCCATGATTTCACCGTTAAGTCAACGACGATAAACTGACAACGACCCACGCTCGAACGATATTCGGCTCGAATTGCATTTGTGATATCAGTTCAGTCCGCCGTTGCGATTGGCAGGCGGGTCGAGTTTACCAAAACAGCGATAAATTCCCCAATATCAATTTCGCGAAAACTTTCATCGATGAGCCTTGCCAAAAAGCTGAGCGAGAACACGCCGCTCGCCGAGGCTAAACAACAACATCAACGGGAAAGTCCGGGATTTGAGTGCTAATTTGAGGGGATTGGTCAGTTTAGGCGTCGGTTCAGGTTGAAGAGATTGAAGGTAACGGTCGCTCGTAACGACCGACATCATTTTGGCGTCGTGGTCTCAATCAAGTACGATTGGATATCCTGATGCACATGATAGGAATGGCATGTCGTGCAGTTACTCTCCGCGCCTCCTGGTTGATGGCAGCTAACACATTGAGCTTTTGACATCACCTTGAAGTCAGAAAATGCAACAATTCCATCGATCGCCGGGCTCCCGCTCAATTCATGGCATTGTTGACAGTCGTTCAATTTCGGCTGGATGATATGCGGGGCGTGGGAAAATTTTGTGATCTGAGACTTTGCAGGATTGCGATAGGTTGGAAGCCAGTGAATCTGTGCGCTATTGCCCGCCCAAGAGTGGCAAGCGAAACATTGCCCTTGAGCCGTTGGCGACGTCATCGCGCGAAACAGTTCATCGGCCGCCGATACGCGCAAATGCCGGGCCTTAACCGCGATCTCGGTCCAAGAACGAAGGTACTGATCCGCGTGCCCAGTATGACGATACGAGATACTAAACGTACTGTCATCTTGATACCAACTTCCCCGTTGGTTGCGTAGCAGTTCGACCAATGCCCCCTCCAATTCACGGATTCTTGCAGCGCTGGAAATCGTTGAGTCGAATTGGGGTGAAGGATCTGCCACTTCGCTGGCTCGATCGATTCCCGTTTGGTCCGAGGCCGGGGGCCCCAAAGGTTGGTTCTGTCGGGGCGGATTGCGATTGAATACTTGCAGCGGATTCTCAGCGAGAAGCTCGTCGTCAGTCGACTTGGGGAATTCAAACTGTCGGGGGACGCTGCCATCGATGTACCGGTTATCAATGCGTTCCGGAATCCGAATCGCGTTTTGGGTTTGGCCGCCGTCGATCACAACGGGTAGTTGAGTCTGCTCCGCAAGTGGTATCGCTGATTGTGGGTTTCGAGAACGATCCCCCAACAATTTCTTAAGTGGGTTTTCAGCCAGCACGTCGTCTTGGAATTGAAACAGCGGGCGGGCAAGCACATCTCCGGACTCGGGAACCACCAGTGTTCGATCGCCAACGACCTGATGGACCACTTGTGAACCTCGCCGAGGCGAGTTGTGATTCGGGAGTTTAAGCGTAATTTCATTTGCAAGGTCAGGCAACCAATTCAGGCGCGCTCTGAGAAATTTCATTTGGTCAAATCCAACGGTTAAATCGTTTAGTTCTCGATCCGATACAGGGTTTCCCAATAAAGCACCGAGTCGTGTACGCACCACCTCTTTTCCGTCGACGGAGAAGTCCCAAAGCAGCAGTTTAATCCCCCATAAGACATCGGTCACATCGCGAACTTGTTGGACGTCATCCGGGTCAACGTCACCGAATTGAAAGTTGGTGCCCAGTCGATTTAGAGCTGGTGCTGCCTTGGGATCGGCGGCTAGCAGCAGACGCATTATTTCGGGAAGTTCACCGTCAAAGTCACCGGTTGCTGCTGCTGGCCACTCTCCGATCGCTGACGAGGCCCCTCGTATTGCGTCGTGGTCGATCATAGGTAGTGAAAAAAACGTCCAGCCTCCACTCCCTTGCATCATGGAGGGTTGATGACACTCAGCACATGTGTTTTCAAACGTTCCAAGCAGCTGTAGGTCTCCAGATGGATCGCGTTGATGACAGGAGTTGCAATCGAAACTTTTGTTTTGCTCGATGAAATGTTTGAAAGCATGAGAGTTGTGGTTGAACTTGATCGACCGATCACGTGCGACAGGCCAGTTCGAAAAATCTGGATGATCTGAGGCAAAGTGATTAAACTGTTGACGATGGCACGCCTGGCAGCTTCGATCGGAAAGTTGTTTCAGGTCGTTATCGTGTCCATGATGCTCGCGGTGGCATGCTGAGCAGGCAATGGGGGCATGACCGTCGCGCGCGGTTGTGCGGCTATTGAACAACTGTCCTGAGATTCCCGACGTGACATGGACGTTGGGACTGGCACTCTGCGCCTTTTTGGTCATTTCTGCCAGCAGATCAAATGACAGATTATGTGGGTTGGTTGCCAAAGCGGAATCGATCTTTTCTTTGTGACAAACGATGCACAGATCCGATTGCGAATGCGGAATCGCCCGGCCACCACTTAGCGTATCGGCAATCCAGGCCAACGGACCGGTCCCGCCGGCACCATGGCACGCAGCACAACGTTGCTCATCGACCAACACCTGAGCATGACTACCGGAGAGTGGACCAGGAGCAAGAAACTGATTGGCATTGGGCCGAGAGAACAGCAGCACCAGCGCACCGATGGTTGCGATGGTAACAGCCGCTGTCAGTCGTCCTCGCCACCATCGTAGCGAACGGAGGGGATTACAATGACGCATTGCACACCCGCAAACCCCGCTATCACTTGGCCCATCGTCGCAGGGTCCTCCTAGTAGCGGTGTACGCGTACATTTCCAACCTGTTTCGGTAGCGATCGGATTGCATTCGGCGACGGCTTGACATTCCCCCTTATCACTCGGGCCGAAGTGACAGCTATGGCAGGCATTCCCACATTGCCAATTCTGATTCGGGCGATAGTAACCTGTCGCTGGTTTACCAAGATTGTGGATCATCTAAGCCCTCCAGCAAATGCATGGGCCATCACACCGTGTAGTGTGGCAATGATCAACAGACTGTACGTGCAGGCAACATGTAGGATCAGCCAGGACTTGAGTCGTCCTTGCATGGCTCCATGATAATCCAGATCGTCTCGTTCCCGAACGAGTTGAGCCAACTTTTTGCTCGCGTCACGATCTGCGACTGCAAGATATCGATCCTGCTTGTGAATTTCATTGACCAGCAGGCGAGCCTGCCGGGCTGAAGGAGCGATCACATATGCCAGCGTCCGTCGGTTCTCGAAGAACGGCCTGAGCTGCCGGTAATAAAGGGCTCGCAACACCTGGTTGTGTTCGACCTGAGACTCGATGATCGCCAATGCTTCTTTGGCGATATGGGTGCGTAAGCGAGGAATTGACTCAAAAATCGGTTCCGTCCGCAATTGCGTCAGTTTTTTAGGGATCGTTCGAGTCGCATATAATCCATAGATACCACTTCCCCCGACGCACAAATAGAGTGCTGCCAACACTCGTTCAAGGCCGCCATCAGGGACTCGCCAACCGACGTGCAGGCCAAAAACAGCGAAAGTTCCCAAACCGGTGTAAATATGCGCTTGCATCCAGAACGCACTGGTGCCGAGACAGGGTAGAAACGATAACTTTTTTCGCAGGTTAAACGCTGCCAAAAAGCACAGGCTGAGCCACAAGACAATTCCTGTCACGAATGCGCTCGGCATTAGTGCGCGTTCGAATCTGTTGACTACGGCGGCAATGCCGAACAGTGCAATCCCCAACAAGAGCGCATTGATGGCGCGACGGCGGGTGAGTCGATTCGGTTTAGAGATTAGTCGGTTCATCATTGCTTATCTTGCAACCAGACAGCGCTAAGAATTGCCTTTCAAAAAGTCGGCAAGGGGTCCAGGAGATGTCAAGTCAATCCGTAGCAGCGCATCATGGGGGCATGCACGCTGACAGGCGGGTCCCCCAAGTTGTTCCATGCACAAGTCACACTTCGTAGCCTTCAGAATTGGAAGTTGATCGTTTTCACCAATAATCGGTTCACCTTGCGAGCTGCGTATCGGGACCATCTGAATGTTCTGGTATGGACAACTGTTGGCGCACGTTCCGCAGCCGATGCACGTCGAGTCGTTGATATGGATGACGCCGGAATGCTCGTCGCGACGAATGGCACCGGTAGGGCAGCCAATCATACACACCGGATCCATGCAATGCATGCACGCTTGAGCAATCATCCAATGATCGTGGATTGCACCGCTGCGAATAAAGCGAGGGTTGCCTTGATGAGCGATCGCGCAAGCTCGTACACAGTCATCGCAGCGTGTACAGCGGTCTCGATCCACAAGCATCGCTTGGGTTCCGTTAATCACTCGACTTTCTAACAGGAACTCCAGCAGGCTTGTTTCCAATGGCTCTTCGCGAGATTGTTGGCGTCGCTCCCGAACTAAAGGCTCTTGGCCATCGGCAATCGGTGGAGGGGTTTGTTCTAGGGTCAGATTCGGGAACAGCCATTTCTCTACGATTTCAGTTGGCACGTGAATCGTGTCCACGTAGCCTATTGCCCGCAGCGAGAGCAAATAGGGGAGTTGCCGTTTCATTTTCCAGTTGTGATACAATTCACGCAATCCAAACGTGTGCCCCTTGCCCAAATAGGCAATGGTGCGGTGTCCGACACCATGCTGTCGACTAAGCCTGGCAAATCCGCTGCGAATCAGGATTAGGCCGTTGACGTAATCCCCTTCAGTTACAATCAACGGTTCGTGCAGAATTTTTTCCGAGGCTTCCTGGCTCTGCTGTGCGATGCGAAATTGATTGTTCCAATCGAAACTTCCCCAAGTTCCAAAGGTCGCTGTTGTCGCAATCTCTTGAATCGCTCGACTCGGTAAGCCAGCGAATAGGGGGGTTTGCTGAAGTTGTTCATGGAGACTATTGGTTCGATAGAGCAAGTCTAAATGACGTTTCAATTCGGAGTCAAACTTTAACAGTTCACGTAGTCCTTGCCAACGGATTTCCAAGAGCTCGCAATCGACCGCGGCGACAACTGTCGTCGTTCGTGGCGTTCGAGTGAATGCGGCCATCTCACCAAACATCTCCCCGGCGGTGAGTTGAGCCGAATGGCCAGCAGAGAGCATCCGTGGCAGGTCTTGAATAAACATCGACGCCGCATTGGCTGGTTTAGTCCGCGCTGGATTCAACGGGTTGGCAGTCGATTGACCATTGCGAACTTCTGCGACTTTGGGATTTGTCCAAAGTTGTGACAAGGCCTTCCACCAACCCATCTCATATTCGGCGGAACGTTTTGGAGGATTCGAGGGGAGTTGTTGTAACGTTGCGATGGCTGTGCCTGAAAGGATCAGAAACGCGCTGTTCCCATAACCGCCCTCGCGAACAATAATCTCTCCTGGCTTGCAGTTTAGGTACCGGCAGTCGTTGCGCAAAATCCCCGCCAATGGAATTCGAGGTGGAAAGCGGTCGGGGTCCATTTGCTTAAACGGAGCTACCTGGAGCAGGTGCTCCACCAAGGATTCATTCAAATTGGGATCGAACGGATGGTCCCAGCGTGCCGGGCGGCGCATTGATGCCGATGCTGTGTTCATACGTGAAACCCCGATACCTACCTGTAATGAGTGGATTTAGGAAGTAAGTCGTCAATCGCCCCAAGCTCGGAACCATTTGCGATTTGGGCGAATTCAAAACCCCATCCCCCGATCTGATCGGCAATGGCTTCAAGCTGTTCCCGATTATTAATTCGAAGTTCAGCGTGCGCGAAAGCCTGCAGGATAAGTTCGAGATGCGCATCATTGATTTTCTGTTGAATCTCGAGCAAACTGACCGCTGTTCTGGCGGCTCGCTGTGCCGAGGCCAACCCATAAGTAGCCTTGCTAGTCGCATGTGCAGTCGCTCGGGTGCTGAACTCAAGGTCCGCGATCTGGCCGACGATGTACATCACACGGAGTTGCTCCAGGCTGTTGGTTGCGTTGTGTTGGCCATCGGTGCGCAAAAAGTTGTGCCGGACGGTCCCTTGAGACCAGGACACAAATTCGAAATCGGCGCTTCCGGCATGATGTCCGCCGACATTGACAAGTGATTCGTTGGGAACGGTGTGACATTCCAGGCAACTGCGAGCAACCAGATAGAGATTACCGGGGTTACGCATCCCTTTTTGAATGCTATTAGCGACGCGCTGTTCGCGGTGGATTGCCGACTCGCTGGCTTTCGTCGCCGTGGGTCCGCCATAGTCATTGTGCAGCTCAATCCAGTCTTTCGCAGCACCATGGCACGATTCGCAAGAAACACCTGAAACCGCGCGCAACGAATCTCCAACTTGTTGCATCGTATAGTGACAATTGATACATACGTCACTTCGTTTAATCGACCGCAACCCCAACTTCGCTGCAATTTCCTGGGCGCGAGGGTTGCGATGCATCTTCTCAAAGGTTTGAAAATGCGGCGTCTTCTGCCAGGCTTGCACTTCATGTGCGTGACATCGTGCGCAGGAGTCCGCCGTCAATACTTTGGTCGGATCGCAACGCAGGTTCTGGCTCAAATCCTGGTATTGAGCGAAAGCGAGCTGGGACGTTGTGAAGCTCGTTGATAAGGCAGCGAAAATGAGTCCACCGGCGATCATCCTGGAGAGGCCTTTTTGAGTCCTGATCATGCTTCCAGCTCCACATCACTTGTTGGCCTTGCCACGCAAGGCAGGCACTTTCCCGGTCCGTACTGAACCGTTAAATGATCTGGATACTTGACGTTTCCATTCAGCAGTGTTGTTTCGCATGTCCCGCAACTACCGGCGCGACAGCCGGAACTCATGGGAACATGGTGCGCCTCCGCGACCTCCAGAAGCGAATGATCTTGTACCGTCGACCAATTCACGGTCGAACTGCTTTCAGTGAACTTGATCTGATAAGTGGTTTTCATTTCAGATTGCGATAAAGTCCCACCGGCGGGAATTGACATTCGTTTGATCGATGCCGGGCCGAATGATTCAAAGTGAAGGCGAGAATCGTGGACCCCCCAATCAACTAAGTCGCGATAGATCGACTCCATGAATGGCGGGGGGCCGCAAAGGTAGAATTGAAACTGGCTGTGTGGAAGCACCGAGCGAATCAAGTTTCCCGTGACTCGTCCATGAACTTGGAAATCATGTTGCGCTCGATCTTCTGGCAGTGGTGCCGAATAACAGTTGATAATCGAAATGTTTTCATGATTTCGATCGATCGCTTTCAAGATGTTGCGAAAAATGTGCTGCCGACTATTGACCGAACCATAGAACAATAACACGCCGCGATTTGAATGTTGGGCGACGACCGATTCAATCATGCTCATCATTGGCGTGATGCCGATCCCTCCGGCCAACAGAACGACTGGGTCGTCCGTTGAATCGTCCAGAAAAAAGTTTCCTGATGGAGCTTTAACGTCAACGATCTGGCCCACGGTCAGTTGGGTGTTGATATAGGTGCTGGCGCGACCAGGCGGAGTGTCTGGCCGAGCTGACGGCGCTGGAACGGTCTTTACCGTGATTCGATAATATTCTGGGTGGAATGCGTGTGACAGTGAATAGCAACGGACAAGCGGCTTGCATTCGGACTCCGGTTGAATCCGTAAAGTCAAATGTTGGCCTGGTTGAAATCTTGCAATCGGTTTACCATCAGCAGCCGCCAAAACGACGGAACGGCACCCATCGGCTTCCTCGTTAAGAGCTGCAACTTTAAACCTCCGATAGCCCAACCAACGAAAATCCATTGCGCGAGCCGAACCTGTTTGTTCTGCCCCATTCAGTGCCTCCCGCCTGCGATCTGTGATTCCCGATTTCGACTGTTGACCCGGACTCAAGAGTGACAACCGCGAAGGAACCCATCCGACGAATTGGATCGCGGCCCAAACGCACAAAGCAATTGCGAACAACGGAACCAAAACGTGTCCAACTTCCATGTCGAAAACCTGACAAACCAACACCGGCCAAACATTATTGGAGGAGGGGCAATCCAGGTTGCTTTTCCCAAACGGTGGTTTGCACCTCAATCATCGCACCGATCCCTCGCCGCACTGTAGATACTGAGCAAGTGATCATCTATTCCTATGGAATCTCGACAATTGTCCCGATGGTCAAAAAAAGATGCTGCGTCAAGAATTAAATCAAATGCACGTTTCCACTCGCACCGTTCCCCCTCTTACTATTGTCGCAACAACCGCGGTGTCGAGTTGAACGTCCCTGCCAAGCCCCTACAATCAATATTATCGGAACAGCGTCTCAGCCAGCGATAAGGTGACGAGGGACGGTGTCGGAATAACATGGTTGTATCGAAACCATGCTGAAATTCATTAGGTGAGTCAATGGAACTAGATGATCATGTCTGCCTTTGCTTTGGTGTTTCGCAACGGAAGATAATCAACTTTATTCGAGTTGAGAGACCGCAGGTAGCCGCGCAATTGGCGGATTGCTTTGGCGCCGGGACCGGTTGCGGTTGGTGTCGAACGTATTTGCAAGAACTTTTTGCCTTGCATCACTCGAATCCAAACACCGGTCAAGTCGATGTCCGATCGACAACGGAAAGCGTACAAAACTTGCCGTCCCCTATAAATTCCTCGCTTCCGTCCAGATCGGTCGATTACGCGAAAATGCGCAAGGAATATCTGAAAGTTTCCGGCAGGAGACCTCCTGGCGACGAAATTGCATCGTCTGGAGATCCGAACCCAGCGGAGACGTGATTGGCGCTCCCGGCCCGAAAATGCCAGTTCTAAATTTTTTAGTTGTTAATTCGATTATTTCGCAACTTCACCATGACCAAGATTTTCAGTGGGTTCCTGTTCAACGTTGGAAAAACCAGTTATCATGCGTTTCCTTTCCAAGCGCGATAACGTGTTTAACCGCGCGATGAGTTTGAATTGTTGTCCCAAAGAAAACCTACTGGCTAACCGTCATGGCTAAAAAAGTCGCAAAAAAAGCAACAAAAAAGACTAAGACCACTAGCGCTGCCGCAGAGTCTGCCGTCAAAAAAAAGGCAAAGAAGGCGGCAGCTCCGAAAGTCAAGAAGAAGCGTGTCTCTCGCAAAAAGAAAGCCGTTATCATTCGCCGCAAGCTGTTTTGGGGGGTATTTAATCACGGCATGAAACGAGTCGCATTGTACGAGCACAACCAGAAAAAAGCGGCCGATAAACGCGCTAAAGAGTTGGAAGAATCAAGCGGCAAACAGCATTTTGTCGCCAAGGTCAAAGAGGAAATTGCCGAAGCCGTAGAGACTAGTAGCGAAACGTAATCGATATCGTGCGTAACCGGCCACTGGTCGACTCGTTGCGATTGCAGATAGCCGTTACGGCCAACGAGATGCGTCAATCGGTGATTCGCGGAGACGGGTTCGCCAAGGTCCGAGATCATAGTCTGCCGTGACCAAGGTTGTGCAGGTTTCAGTAGACGAAGCCATTAATCAAAAATGTGCCGGGTTGGCACTTAACATCGATGTCGTGAGGCGATCGATGATATACCAAACAACGACGACCCAAACAACGACGACGTTGTCTCCGGCTTCGAACGGGTGCATGAAGCTTAATGCGAGTTTGAAATTGGTCTGGTCATTTTTGGGGTGAAATTGGAAACTGAATGGCAGTCCTAGCGGGAAGCTGGGGGATTTAATGCCAACCAGGAAGGAAAGTATCATGTTCGGATCCGATCA
>JBGTDM010000084.1:0-23965 GCA_041748315.1 Pirellulaceae bacterium | reverse complement strand
CTTTGAATACCTGACTGTCTAATCCTACAGCGCAAGGTATGTACGTCAGCCTTTCCAGGCTGACCCAATGCGAGCAGAGGTTGCCGCATTCGGATCAGCTCAGTCGCGTGGCTCGCAAGCAGGTTCTTCATTCAGTGATTTTGCTTCAGTTTCAGATGTGGTGCCATTCGCTGCCGTGGCTTGTTGTTCGTTGACCGAACTCGGTCGTTCGCAGGCTCCGCTCATTCACGTCTGAACACCGAATCGTGGCAGAATCCATAACTGGAGGGCAATCCAAATTCCCACAAATGCAAACCCGATTAACATCTCTTTCATAAATTTTCTCCTGACAATTGATCAATAAGCCGGTTAAACGGACGTCTTTACCGGTTTCAAACGAGCTTCCCAAACAGCGGGATTGAGTGTATTTGCATCGGATATGTTTCCGAGAGGTAAGTCGACTTTTCTTCTATTCCCTTACGTGCTTGGATTGAGAATCTTTTTTTTCTTCAAGGTTTTGCCCGAAGTACTCACCGAACCGCAGGGCAAACGCGAGGCTACGCTGGATTTTCGGGTTGCGTAAAGCACTCAGCAATCCAACAAATCCAACGCGATGTTTCGCACCGGAGTGACAGAGATCGGATTTTGCCATCGAGAGCGCATTTGCCGCGTCTTCCACCACTTCCAGTCCTTCTTTCCCTAGCAACCCTGATTTCAGTGTTGCCCCAATCCGATCGAGATCAGCACGGTCGAATTGAGTTCCCAACCACAGGGCGGCTTGCAGACCATTCGATATACTTTGTTCCAGATCGAGTCCTTCGTCTGAGCGTCGTCGCTGGAACTCGTCAAACATATCTCCCAGCATCCCCACGAGTTTGGGAATCTCATCGCTCATGCGAGCCAACTCGGCCAGTCGAGGTAAGCGATCGGCCAGGCACTCGATGGCTTCGATCGTCTCGGGATTCGCCAGGCGCCCGAGAACTTGACCCAGGCGTTGCATATTCGCTTGGATATCGACGCCGCGATCACTCGCATCGGCGATTTTCTCGTCGACAAAATCGGTTGCCGTCGCAAGTGCATTGTCGACTGTCACTCCCATTCGCGAAAATAAAGCTTCTTCAATCGTGTTTGAAACTTGGTTCAGATCTTCCATCGTTTTGACCTCCTAATGGGGACTTAAGGTTGAATTCTGTCGGACTGGCCAGTGCCGCTGCTGGCTGGCCAAATTCGAATGGTGTTTTATGGGCGCCGATTGGAAGCGTTTCTGGTCCCCTTTCGGTGGCCGAGACGCTTGGTGGTTGAGCAGGAAAGTAAGCCTCGCTCCCTTCACGGATCACGACAAACGTACCAACGGCAACCAAAAATAGAGCAAAAACCTGCTGCAATACCCGCTGATTTAAACGCGTGTTTATCTGGCGTCCGACGATGCTCCCCAACACTCCAATGACTCCAAAGATTGCGATCGTGGCCCAATCAACCGTCATCGCGTGGTCCAGCAAATAATGTTGGTACTTGACAAACCCGGTTGCCGATTTGACAACGATAATTACCAAGCTTGTTCCAATGGCCAATCGCATCGGCAGTTTCGCGAGGATCACCAGCGCAGGGACAATCAAAAATCCCCCTCCCATGCCGACGAAGCCGGTCAACGTGCCCACCGCCAACCCGTCCGCAATCAGTTTGAGTGGATTAGGAGAGTAGGGCTTGTGAATTTCCAGTTGGCCGTTGGGTTGGTGTTCGGGCTGCGCGATTACTAAGCCGCTCGATGGACCGATCGGCTTGAAAGCCTTGCGTACCATCACAACCGCGGCTAACACCAGAACCACTCCAAAGACAATCAATTGAATCGCATCGGTCGCCAGGCCACCCAGCCAGGCACCAATTAACGTACCGGCCATGCCCGGGGGACCAAACCAAGCGACACTCTTCCAGTCAATTTGCCTTGATCGAGCATACGGGATGGCTGCCGCAATCGCAATGATCCCAACGATGGCCATGGACTCAGCAATCGATACTTTGGCGCCATGTCCCACAAGATAGACGAGCACTGGAACGGTAATCGCAGATCCGCCAGAGCCCAGCAGGCCGATGGTGATGCCGATTAATAGTGCTCCAAAAATAATAACGGTCATTTTGTAATGTTCATCTGATTCAGTTAGTTTTATCGACAGCGCGGTGCGCGCTTTGCGGAAATAGTCTTCGCCGACTCCACGCGGAAACGTCGTCAACCATTGAATGCGACCCACGTCATGTTCAGCGATTCCCAGCTTCGACGGGTTATCACAACGATACTTTCAAGCGAGTTGTTCTGCCAAATGCATGAACCCACTGCGAATGAACGAAACCAAATCTCTCAATGGGGGAGTTTTGGTTGGAGCAGCGCATACCCGTACATTCCGAACAGGGCTCCGATCAATGTCAGCCAAGCCAATCCGACACCTCCCCCAATTTGGGCATATATCGGACCTGGGCAGGCTCCCGTGATGGCCCATCCGGCACCAAACAGGATGCTACCGAAGATAATTCCTTTGTGGAACGGTTTTGGCTGGTAGGTGATTGGTTGCCGATCAATGGTCCGGACATGATATCGCTTGATCAACAACATGGAGATCATCGCGACGATGACACCAAGACCGATAATCAGATACATGTGGGCCTCGCGAAACATGAACATGTCGTGAACGCGTTGCCATCGGACAACCTCCGATTTGACCAGAACGATGCCAAAGTAAATGCCAACAAGCAAGGCAAAAAACAACGTTGTACCCGTCATGCCCCGAGTCGGTTTGATCGAAGACGAGTCAGCATTTCGTTGCGGATTCACCATCCGATCCATCTTCGAGCCAGTCTCATCCGTCGTCGTTATAGAGTCCTCGGCTGCGACCCCTGATTTGGATTCCGTATTCATGAATTTCAATCTCTTAAGTATCAATACAGTCTAAAAACAGACATTTCGGTGGTAACTCGAATCAAAAAATGAGATAACCCAGTCCCCAGGTGACGGCCAAACCGCCGACAAAAAAGAACAAGGTGGCAACCAGGCTGGGCCAGTTCAGATTTGCTATGCCGGTAATCGAATGCCCTGATGTACAACCGCCGGCATATCGGGTCCCAAATCCGATCAACAATCCGCCGATGAGCAAGCGAATTCCTCCCTGCACGGTGTAGTAGCTTTCAGGAAGGAACTCAACCGGTTCCGCCGAGAGCCAGAAGTTCGCAATAAATCCTCCGATTGCGATTCCAACTGCGAACAGAAGAACCCAAAGCCCTGCACGGCGATTGTACTTCGCGAAATATGCGAGCTTGCTGTTGGGCGAGCACATCGCGCCGATTTGTTGTAAACTCGTGGAAATCCCAAATCCCTGCCCCGTCAAAACGAACAGCAGCGGGACTGTCAAACCGACCAATACGCCAGATATCCACCACGGCCAAGGTTGTAAGATAAATTCCATCGATTACTCCACGGCTTGTAATTGGGTGGCACTAAGTGTTCCTGGCTGCTTGACGACCGGCAACCCTGTGGCTTCCCATTTGACAATCCCGCCTAATAGGTTGGCAACATCGGTAGCACCTTGCGTTTTGGCGATGCTTGCCGCAATAATCGAACGGCCACCCGTACGACAGACGAAGGCATATTTTTTATTGGGGTCGAATCGATATTGCGAATCGAACATTTTCCCCAAAAAGCAGCGTTGGGTTCCTTCGATCATGACTTCGTGTCGTTCGGGAAGGCCACGTACGTCGAGGAGTTCGAGTTCCCCAGTGGCAAACTGAGTCGCTACGTCATTTGCATTCACCTGAGGAATCGATGCGGTTCGGAACTGACCGGCGATGACTTCATCGGCATCGAAGACGCCATCAACCTCATCAATACCGATTTTGTTCATGATCCGAACGACTTCGGGCAAATCATGGGCACTTGCGATCAGGAAAACAGGTTGATCGTAGTCAATCAGCGAGCCCCCCCAAATGGCCATATATTTGGGTTCAATATTGATCGTTCCCGGTACGTGAGACTCGGCAAAGCGTTTGGATACGGACGTATCGATCACCAAATTGTTGCTCGCCGTGTCATGCAGCCGAGCAATGTCGAGGCGTTGCGGGAGTTTTGGTGTACCGAGAATCGTTGGCCCTTCCTTGTTGACCCGTTTCATCAATGCGAAATATTTTGGAGGCTCAGGCTGCTCCGATAAAATGTAGACGACAAACTCTTGTTCGTCGGTGTACTGCAGCGCCGGATTGAACAGGTTTTCGTAACCGACGGTACTGGAAGGAATGGCTCCCAGCCCCTTACCACAGGGGCTACCAGCGCCATGAGCGGGCCAAACTTGCAGATAATCTGGAAGCGAACGGAACGTCTCGATCGATTTGAAGAGGTCTCGGGCTCCAGGTTCGGCCGTTCCGGCAATCCCTGCCGTTTCCTCGAGTAAATCGGGCCTCCCAATCGATCCCACAAAAACGAAGTCGCCGGTGAATATTCCCATCGGACGATCGGCACCTCCGCCCTTATCGGTCAGAACAAACGAGATGCTCTCCGGTGTATGCCCTGGAGTGTGAAGTACCTGAAACTCGACTTTGCCAACAGCAAACGTGTCGCCATGCTTGAGCATTTGATGTGGATACTGGTTGACAAAGCTATATTTCCACTCGGCCGGCCCTTCGTCGGAAACATACAGTTTCGCACCAACTCGATCTGCCAGCTCTCGAGCGCCCGAAACATAATCCGCATGAATGTGAGTTTCGGCGACGCCGACGATGGACAGACCTTCTCGTGTTGCGACCTCCAGATACTGTTCGATATCTCGACCTGGATCGACGATCACAGCGTCGCCAGTTTTTTGGCATCCAACCAGATATGAAGCATGAGCCAACGACGGGTCAAAAAAATACTTCAAAAACATGAATGACTCCTTTGAAAAAGTGCTTTCGTTTCAATCAGTTAGCAATGGCGTCTTACCCATGCCCTTTCGATAGGAAAGGGGAGAGCAAAACGGAAGCAGCGGCGACAATCAACAGTCAATCAAAAGTCTGTCCCCAAGTCGACTTGTCGCCGATGCGCTCACGATACTTACGGCTCGCAATCCATAAATACATCTACATATATGCATGTTCCGATGTTTTAACCCCGAAAAAAGGACTAACCAAACCGTCTTCGGATACAGTTCATCAGATCCGAAAGGTGGGATTCGGCCACTGAATAGTAAACAATGCGTCCTACACGTTCGCTCCTCAAGAATCCGCATCGCTGCATCAACCGCAAATGCTCCGACGTCGCCGGCTGACTCAATTCACACTCCGCGGCCAAGTCATTAACCGAATAACGATTGCCAGCCAAAAGTAACTGAACGATCTGCAGGCGACTGGGATGTGCTAACGTCTTTAGACACTCCGCAGCCAATGTAAGTGCATTCAGGTCCAGCAAGTTTGTCGTCGGGGGTTTCTTGATCATAACGTTGTTCCTGCATTAAATATATCGTCATATCTACATATGTCAATAATCACATCTGTCAAATTCAAGAAATTTGCCTTCGAACTAAAACCCATCGCATTCAACCATCGATTGACGACGTGTTTCGCAGCCAAACTAATCCTACAGCGCAAGGTATGTACGTCAGCCTTTCCAGGTTGACGCAATCCTCCCGGTTTGGCACAAACCAGGTAAACGGGCGTCAGCCTGGAAAGGCTGGCCTACAGCTTTGCATCGAGCCGGCGCTGTAGGACTAAACGAATTTCAGCATGTTGACTGAGTCGGCAGCAAAGCCAGTTCAGTCAGGTCCTCAACCGGTTCGACAAACGAACAAGATCCAAACGAAATCGCAAAATTGTGGCGAGATCGCTGCACAGCGGCTTGGTCGATTTCAGCAGTCTGCCAGCCGACGGAACGATCGCTTAACTGAAAATTCTCGATATTCGAGTCGGACAACAATTCAATCGCCTCGGGGCGAGCAAGTTTTCCGTGATCAATCAAACAGGCTGCCAAAAATACATTTAGAAACCCATGCATCAAACCTGTTGGCGCGTTTTTTTCATAAGTCAACCGATACGAATTCCGCAATGGATGATGCAATCCGGCGGTCGCCTTAAAACCAACCTCATGGCGCTTGGCGGTAAGAATAAAATTGGCTACGTGCTCACTGGTTGGAATGAGTTCGGGCTTCACACCCCCGGTGCGAATTTTCGCAAAGAAATTGCAGCGATTCTCTGAGCGAATCTGCGCCAGTTGCTCGAAATGTGGCTCAGCCCCCTCCCAGGGGAGCTCCGCAAACACGGTCATCGTGTCCGGGATCAACTTGGCAAGTTCATTGACTTGTTCTGGCAAAACGACATTGACCTCGACAGTGTCAACGATTGCATTTTGTTGTCCCGATGCTGATCGACGATTAAATTCAAAAATTTCGTCGAGGGCACGTGCGAAATCACCATCGGTTGTCGACGGCAGCAGCGCACTGATCGGCCATGGGGGCGAGCCATCGGTTGTCCTGGAGCATGGATTGCCGAGAGCCTCTGCGAGGTGCGACTGTCGCGTTGGCTGACATGCAAGTTCCCATTCGATCGCCTGTAGTTTCAAGGCAGGAACAATCAGTCGAGCCAACATCCATCGAGGTTCCTGCTGCCGATAGCAGGCGTAATTATTGACGACTTCATTCAGGGGGAGGTTGGCTGGCGGAAATAGTCCCGCGTAGTCAATGAGGTTAGCCAATAACGATTTGAGTGCGGACATTGCTCGTTTCCGTTTTAGCGGGTTGCCAAGTTATTTTGAATTAGTCAATTCAATTTAACCTATCCCACTGCAGTTGTCTGGGCCAATCACCTGTTGGAGCGACCATTCATTGGGATCGCCATGGCTGGTATCTGGTCGGTGTTGAGCAGTGTCTCGTGCTGGGTCCAGCGCAGGCGATTCTAAAACCGAATATGCAATTGCAGAGTGTTCCGTCCGTGTCGGCCAATTAGTCCTACAGCGCAAGGTATGTACGTCAGCCTTTCCAGGCTGACCCAATCCTTCCGGTTTGGCACAAACCAGGTAAACGGCGTCAGACTGGAAAGGCTGGCCTGAAGCTTTGCATCGAGCCGGCGCTGTAGGATTAGGTGTACTTGCGAATAACACCCACGACGATGCCGACAACCGTTGCCGTTGTCGTGTAGATCGGTTTCATCCGTCTATTGGCTGGCTGCAAGCGAATCCGACGCTTTTCAGGAAACCAATATTTAACCGTTGCCTCGCCATCCTCGGTTTGTACGATCGCGATATCTCCGCGGCTGGCGGTTGTGGATGGCTTCACCACCACAAAATCACCGTCACAGATTTGGGCATCGATCATTGAATTCCCTTGGACGCGGAGCAAAAAATCTCGGGTATCATCAAACATCTGTGCTAAATCGACCCGCTGCTCGTGAGGGATCGCTTCCATAAGGGCTCCTGCAGAAACGACTCCCGCAAGTGAGAATCCGCTTGGTTCGTCGTCGTTCGTACTGGCAACCTGAAGACTCCTGGATTTCCTGACACTGCGATTGATCCAACCCTTCTTCTCGAGTGCGTTCAGGTGCCTGACGACTCCATTCGGCGAGCGGATGCCCAACGCCTCGGCGATTTCCCTGATACTGGGTGCAAAGCCGTTTTTTTGAATGGCGGTGCGGACGAACTCCAGAACAGTACGTTGGCGATCGGTCAAGTTCTGATTAGACATGAGCTAACTCGACGAAGGTGATTGCAGAAGTGTGGCGCGTAGTTCGCGCCGCATTACCTTGTTGGATGCAGTGCGCGGAAGCGATTCGACCAACTGCACCTGATCGACCTTGAACAGTGGATTTAGATCACGTTTCAGACGTTGATTCATTTCGCTTCGTAACGCGTCGGGATCAAGTGGTTTTTCCAACACTGCGAAGACGACTAATCGGTCTGGACCATGTCGTTCCGAGATTGCGACGGCAGCAGTCTCGCAAATCCCATCAATTTGATTGAGCACACGTTCCAGTTCAGCTGAACTGATTTTGATTCCACCCAGATTCATCGTATCATCGGTACGACCTCCAGCAATATAGTGACCCTCGACGCGACGAAAATAATCACCATGCCGGCGTAAAATCTCACCGTTTGGCCCCTGCGGTAACCGGGCATAGTATGTCTCGTAGTGGTCGCGGTTTAGCAAGCAGTTGGAGAGTCCGATGGAGGGTGGGACCAAGTACACTTCACCTTCGTCAGCCGCCTCGTACTGATCATTGAGCAACAGGAAATCAAGTCCAATGGCTGGAGTCGTAAAGGCCGAGGGAACATTCGGCTGCACCATCGTACTGGTTACATACCCACCGCCAATTTCAGTTCCGCCACAATACTCGATAATCGGCTTTTTTCCACCAAGTTCCGACAGATAGATCATATCCTCAGGTTGTGACGTCTCCCCGGTGGAGCTGAAACAGCGAATGGAAGTCCAATCAAATTCCTCCATGGCTCGGCTGCTTCGCCAACTTTTCACGATTGTGGGAACGACCCCCAACATCGTGACCTTGGCCTGTTCAACAAAGCTCCCGAATCCTGAACCCAAAGGGGAATCTTCATAGAGTCCAATCGTTGATCGATTGATCAACGCGGCAAAAATCAGCCATGGCCCCATCATCCATCCGAGGTTAGTAGGCCAAACAGCCACATCACCAGGATGCAAATCTTGGTGAACCAGGCCGTCAATCGAGCAGCGAAGTGGTGTCAGGTGATTCCAGACAATCGCTTTCGGTTCACCCGTGGTCCCGGAAGAAAATAGCACATTGAGGCAATCGTTTGCGCCACGAATCACTGGAGAAAATTGGTCATCATCACCCAGGAAATTGTTCCACCACTGGTCTTGGTCGCGCAGTCTTTTTCCTCTTTTAGTGGAATCCATTTGACCGATGCCACACAAAGAATCCTCGTCCGAAACATCGAGCACAATGGTTGGCAAATGGGTTGCCTCGCAGACCCGCTCGTACAGCGGAAGGGACTTGCCGCCGCGACGGATCGCATCGTAGGTGAATACCCCCTTCGCCTGGGCAATTCGTAGGCGAGTCGCGATTTCGGGTGCGGCGAAGCTGTCGGCAATCGAAACCACACTGCATCCCGCGGTTATGATCCCTAAATAAAGGGGAATCGATCGTTGTGTCATGGGTAGCACGACCGCAAGTTGATCGCCGGTTTTAAACCCCGCAGTTCGCACGGAGTTTGCCACTCGATTGGTCAGTTTCCGTAATTCGCCAATCGTCATGGTTCGCAGAGGCCCTCCCGGCGCTTGTGCCACCACGGCAACTTGTTCGTCCGATCCCTGAAAGCAACTGGCGACGATGTTCATTTGGGCTTCCGGAAACCAAATTGCATGCGCTGGATCAGCATCATTTGCCAGCGATGTTTCGCCCAAGTGTTCGAATCGAATGTTCAGTCGTTCGATGGCCGCTTTCCAGAAATCCACCCGGTGCTCGATCGACCATCGGTGCAATTCCGAATAGTCCGCGAGATGCAATTCGTTACACCACTGTTGAATATTAGAGTCGAGAATCGTCTTTTTATCGGGGTACCATATTGGTTCCAAGTGAACGAGTGGTTTGGTTTCCATATCCTTCATCTTGATCGAAACCGAGAATTGAATTTTTTAATACCAGACACATGCGTACCTCAGTTAGCCAACTAGGGGATGATTGCACGGGGCAGCCCGAATCTATCGCGCGTTCGCGCGTATTCCAATCCCCCCATCCGACCGATTGCATCGAGCAGTTCAGGATCGATCTTCGAACCTGCATCAAGGATCGAATCATTGATGTGCATTAACAAAATTTTCCCAACGATCAGATTTGCGGCAAACGGTCCTTCACCAATCGGAATCATTTGCAACAATTCGCATTCAAATTGAATGGGTGACTCAAGCACTCGTGGAGGACCAACTTTAAACGAATCAATAGGAGTCACACCAGCATCCAGGAACTCACTCTCATCTGGCGGATAATCGGCGGAAGTCTGATGCATTTTCTCTGCCAGTGAAAACGGCACAATGTTAACGACAAATTGGCGGGTCGCTTCAATGTTCCGAACGGTGTCTTTTTTCGTGCCGTCCCCCCGGTTCACCGGCGAAATTGACAGGGCCGCTGGACTCGAGCAAACTCCGTTGAAATAGCTGAACGGAGCCAGGTTATCGAGCCCATTTGGTGATCGCGTCGACACCCAAGCGATTGGTCGGGGCGCGATTGCGCGAATCATCAGCGAATAGATTTCGCCAGGTGTTCGAGTTTCTGGATCAACTTGCATCGCCAAGTAGCAGCGTTAATAATTGATGTAGGGTACCGGCTCTTTCTGAATCGACTTAACGAGCAACGCTATTTGGGGAGGCCGGTCCGTCGCCTGCACCATTCTCCAGCCAACTCATCGGGTAGCTTGCGTCATCCAAATTCAGTGCTTGCGGGGTCAAATACAAGCGTCGGTCGGTGTCAAACATGACCGCCATTTCCTCTGTCTTTTCCACAGGCATGCTCGCCATGATTGTGCCGGGATGAGGCCCATGCGGGATTCCGCCAGGATGTAATGTCAATGAGCCCAACCCAACGCCCCGTCGCGATCCGAATTCTCCGTCGACATAAAACAGCACTTCATCGGCCTCCACATTGCTATGGACATAAGGCACCTTGATGGCTTCAGGATGGTGGTCGAGATACCGCGGCGCAAACGTGCATATCACGAATCCGCGACACTCGAATGTCTGCTGGTAGGGAGGTGGCAGGTGAACCGTTCCGGTTAGAGGTTCAAAGTCCCAGGCATTAAACGTATACGGATAGACAAAACCATCCCACCCTACGACATCAAACGGGTGATGCGGCATGATCACTCGCGTCATTCGATCGTGATCCTTAACTAAAACGCTGGTTTCGGATTCCAGGTCCACCGTTAGGAGTTCAGCGGGACTGTGGAAGTCTCGTTCATAATACGGCGTGCCTAAAAACATCTGCCCGTCAGGGTTCTGGTATCGCGCTGGAATTCGAACGGGCGAGAAACATTCCAAAATTAAATGGTCCTCGACTTCGATTTGATCGCTGACCATGCGATAGTTGGTGGTACGAGGTACGACCACATAGTCACCCCGGCGATAGGGCAACTTCCCAAAATGAGTTTCCAGATAGCCGCTGCCATGCTGGATAAAGATCACTTCATCGGCAGCTCCATTACGATAGATCTCTGGTTGCTGTTGATTGGGCAAACATCTCCAGGCAACCAGATCGTCGTTAAACATCATGGGAATACGGCCACCGACTGGATCGCCACCTCGCGCCAGGTCCTGCGAGCGAATATGGTGATGACGCAGTTCCTGAATCGGCGCCTTCTCGATTCGAACATGTCCAGTCGGCTCGACGCGGAGGTTGCGAGTCGGTGGTCGTAAGTGGTACATAATTGAATACGCTCGATCAAACCCGGCGGTTGTAACGACATGTTCATAGTAGATCCCCTCATCGAGAAAACTCGCAGATTTCTCGCGGCGCAAGGCAATATGTCGTTTAGGTGGCAGCAAACCGAGCGAGCGGTAAGTCGGCATGTTTTGACCCTCGTGAGTCTAAAGTTTAGGATATATCGTTGACTCAGCTGATGCTTCAGCCGAAAAATTAGTTGCATGCGGTTGGCAACCAAGCCAGCCGAGAATTAAACTGATGGAAACATGAACTAACAACGTTGTCGTCGTTGCGAAACTTTTCTTCGCTGGCGGCTAACAAACAACATTCGGCCAAGGTTCCTCATTGTATTCGAAATCAGTTCAAGAGAAAACGCGATGGCAACTTCGGAAATCGGATTAACAACGACTCAATCTCCATTTATCGAGCAAGCCTTGGCGGATGGCGATCTGTTCATTCACCAACCGTACGAGCTGTACAGTGAGGCCAACCAGGAGACATGGCGCAGACTTTACGCTCAGATTCGGCCCCTCTGGGAAAAATATTCGAATCCAATGTTTCTGCAAGGTGTCGAGAATTTGATGCTCAGTCCTCATGAAATTCCAAGATTGGAAGATGTCAATCGGTTTCTGGAACCGTTGACTCAGTTTAAGGCCAAAGCCGTTGCCGGCTACATTCCCGCGTACCTCTTCTTCGATTGTATTCGTACACGGAATTTTCCGACGACGATTACGATTCGAGATGGCTCGAAGCTCGATTATTTGCCAGAACCGGATATCTTCCACGATATTGCCGGGCACGTGCCGATGCATACCGAGCGCCGATTTGCCGATGTGCTGGTTCGGTTCGGCGAAGTTGCGCGTCGCGCCGCCCATCGAGCACAGCATATGTCGGTCAAAAACGAACCGCAACGACTCAAGATCGTCGAGAGCAATATTCGAGCGATGGCCCGCTTTTTCTGGTTCACGATCGAATTCGGACTGATGCGGGAGCGGAGCGACCTCAAAGTGTATGGCAGTGGACTGCTTAGCTCGCGCGGTGAAATTGAATATTGCATCGAGTCCCATCAAGTTCAACGTTACCCCGTTCAGCTTGAATGGGTTATTAACCAATATTTTGAGATCGACCATTATCAGGAACTTCTGTTCATCGTCGATTCGTTCGACCACCTGTTCGATTTAGTGGACCAGTTGGATCCGTGGATTGAAGCTGGGAAAATGGACAATGTCGCGCTGGGTGAGCCGGCGATTAGTCAGGAAGATTTGAAGTCATTTCTTACAGCAGATCTGGACGGCGAATGAGTAAAATCGCTGGTTCAGACAATCGGCCCGAATCTACGCCTGTTTGTTTGATCACGGGCGGGAGTAGCGGTGTTGGCCTGGCGACCGCGCTCAAGTTTGCTGCAAAAGGCTACCATGTGGCGATTTGTGCAAAAAATACCGATCGCTTGATGCAGGCCCATGAACAAGTTCGTGCAGCTTGTGACGGAACCGAGTCTTTGGCGATCACCGCGGATTTGAATCAGCCTCAAACATGTACCCCGCTTGTCGAACAAGTCGAACGACATTGGGGACGCCTGGATGTCTTGGTGAACAATGCGGCGGTCGCCCCGCTGGCGAACGTCGATGAAACTTCCGACGACGTTTTCGAACAAGCAGTCAACGTGAACATTCGCAGTGTTTTCTATTTGACTCGACGAGTTTGGACGATTATGAAACGTCAACAGCATGGGACGATTGTAAACATGTCGTCATTGGCTGCAGTTGACCCGTTTCCAGGATTTAGCACCTATGGTGCCAGTAAGGCATGGATCGATTTGTTCACCGTAGCTCTGGGTAACGAAGGACGCGCCCTGGGCATCAAGGCGTTTTCGATTCGCGCCGGTGCCATCGAGACTCCGATGCTGCGTTGCTTGTTCCCCGAATTTCCAATAGAGCAGGCGATCCAGCCGCAACGTGTCGCCGATGTGATTTGTGCATTGATTGAATGCGAATTTGAACCGGCCAGCGGCCAGTCGATTGTCGTAAAGGCATGATCGCCGGTCAAAGGCTTTGCGAATCAACTACAAAATGCCGATTTAAAATAGCCACAAACGTTCATGGAACATGAATTCCCTGTACAAGTGCCAAACAAACACCCGCGAATTCCCGGACGGCATCGGTATCAACAACTCGAACGGTTCAACCGATACGGAATACATAGAGATCATGATTGAATTGACCCGGGAAGTGCGCTTTATGTTGCCGACCAAGAATTCAGCTGATTCGCCCTCAATTAATTCGTGGTCCGGGGCCACTTCAACGCAGTTCATTCGTCCTTACCTTGTGTTGCAGTGTACCGTAGCTGGAAAATTGGAAGAAAAAACGAGCTACGTTTGCAATATCAAATTGATCGATGACCTGGTCGAGAACCAAATCGTTAACGAGATCAACAATGATCACAACGCCGCAACTGATGCAGAAACGTGTTTGGCGTTTTCAGTTGGACAGTTTCAAAAGCATTTGCCCAGTGGTTTGCATTTGATTAGAGTTGCGTTGAAACCGAGCCCGTTTGTAGCTTATACCTGGAGCCACAAGGATTTGTCGATGATTACCTATACTGAACAGTTCGAATTTTCCGCGGCACATCGATTGCACAATCCGCACTTGAACGATGCTGAAAATCAACGCCTGTTCGGTAAATGTAATCGCCCCAGTGGCCACGGTCACAACTATTTGGTCGATGTAACGATCTCAAAAGATGATCCTGAGGGAGAGTTTGATCTAAGTTCGTTTCAACAGACAGTAAAACGAGAGGTGATTGATCGCTTGGATCACAGACATTTGAACGAAGATGTCGAATGTTTTCGTGAGCTCAATCCAAGCGTCGAGAACATTGCAAAAACAATTCATGGTTGGCTTGATCAGGCGGTTTATCCAGCCAAATTGGAGGCCATCCGAGTTTATGAAACACCAAAAACGTGGGCCGAATTCCGTTCCTGAACCTTTGATTCTGGGATAATCCCCGATTCAAATTGGATTGAGCTAAAACAACCGTTGCTGTCGAGGGTTGGTAAATGGCCGAACAAAATCACCGCAATTCAGCGCCGGGAGCGTCTCCAGGAACTGGTATTTCTTTTTGAAAACGTTGAACATCTGCTTGATCTGATCGGCGATGACTCCCGAGCCTCTCATTCGCGTTCCCCATTCTGAGCCACTGAGCTTGCCATCGTGGCATTGCTTGATCCGTCCAAGGACCAACTCGGCTTGGTCAGGACGTGTACGTCGGATCCATTCTTCGAAGACCGTCTCCACCGTTAGCGGCAATCGAATGATCATATAGCCAGCGACCTTCGCACCTGCTCCACGAGCTGCTTCCAGAATGCCAGGCACCTCCGAATCGTTAAGCCCAGGTATGATCGGCGCTACCATCACGCCGGTGGGTATTCCGGCAGTTGTTAATTGCTGAATTGTGCGAAGCCGCGCTGCCGGAGTGCTCGTGCGAGGTTCCATATCACGTGCCAACGCCGGATCAAGCGTTGTGATCGAAATAAAGACCCGCACAAGATTTCGGGATGCCATCGGTTCTAACAAGTCGAGGTCACGCCGAACGAGCGCATTCTTTGTGATGAGACTCAGCGGCTGGTGGCAGTCCTTGGCAACGGTCAGGCACCGTCTCGTCAATTCGAAATGGCGCTCGGCGGGCTGGTAGCAGTCGGTTACGCCGGAAAACGAAATTTGCTCCGGTACCCAGTTGGGATTAGCCAGAAACTTGCGAAACAGTGCTGGCGCTCGGCGTTTGACGACGATCTTCGTCTCAAAATCAAGGCCCGCATTAAATCCAAGATAGTCGTGGCCAGGTCGAGCATAGCAATAGGCACAAGCATGAATGCATCCTCGATATGGATTCAGACTATACTTGAAAGGAATGTCCGGTGAATTGTTGGTTGAAACAATCGACTCTGACTGATCTTCAATATACTCGATCGGTCGCTGATCAAGTGTGTGCAGGTAGTCGACATCATCAGCAACTTGCTCCAAGTCACTTTCGAAGTGAACCGACGAATAGCGATTCGGTGGATCAATATTCGAGCCGTGTCGCATGAGCTGATTCCTGATGCACAAAATTCAAACCGTTCGTTCAACGGATTCAACCTATAGTCTAACGCCCAACCGCAGTACACCGAAGTTGGCATCGTGAATTTCGCTTACGTCCCTTCTCCAGCGATCGAGTTCCACCAACATCCGTTGCCAGCACTTATTTGCAAAAATAGTCTAATTTTGCCGAGCGCCGTACACAATGCGTTGATTGGCTGTGGTCACAATCTTGGAAAACAGTTCACTCAAAACTCGACGAACGACAGGCTTTGGCGTTGCTTGTGGCGGGGCACTCCTTTAGATTGAGGCATGACTATTCGCTCGGTTTCAGATGAAAGGCCCGACTCATTTTTTCGTAAGATTTGGTCGTCGTTTTACAGAAATGGCTTAAACGAAACTGGCGACGGACCTCTTGAGTACCACTGCTTCGCGTCCCTTCGCGCAAGCTTTAACATTGAAGAATTGAATATCCTGCCAGAAACTGCTTTATGAATTCGCTCAATCGAATCTGGTTGACTTGGAAGAAGATCATCTGCGTCGCGCTGTTGCTGCTCGCGGCTGGTTATATCTATGGTCGGCCCACACTGGAACGATGGTTGAACATCTCACTTCCAGCGATTGCTATAGGCCAAGAGGACATTGATGGCCGCTCCAAACCGCAGAATGAACCGAGTTTCAGGATGGAAACGGGAGAGTCATTAAGCAAGCGGAATGTAGGTGCGAATCTCGAGGTTGAAGATGGATTTGCGTTGAAAGACATCGGCAACGGCTTGCAACAATCTCCAGCAGGCCTCGTGTATGGGCTTGGTCCAAATCGCGAAAGTCGAATTGACCATATCATGCGGCATCGAGAAGATCTTGCGGATCGACCAACACATGGTGTTTTTGACGGTTCCCATGATGAGGTTTTGGCGTTGATTGACGAAGCCTATCGGTTAATTCAGAAAAATTCCAATCAGGTGAACGGACAGAAAAGTAACCGGGGAGGGAGTAACCGGATGGAATATAAAATTGAAATGAACCGCAGGATTGGATATATGGGTGGAAGAACCGGACGACAGCGCGACTATCCGAAGTCCACGACAATGATGCTGATCCTTGAGGAAGATCGCCCCGTTACGGCCTACCCAACTTGGTAGTTAATCCCAGCAGGCTTTTTTAGCTATGCACGGTTTCTCGCATGACAGTATGGATACAATCACAGACACGGTCGACATTCTTTTCACTTATACCCGCTACATTGATTCGGCCACTTCGCAATAAATAGATACCATGCTGCTCAATCAATCGATCCACTTGCTGTGCCGATAGCCCCGAATAGCTGAACATCCCGTTTTGATTTCTCAAAAACGAAAAGTCATGATCAGTGATTGAATCATCGAGTTGCTTGGAAAACAATTTTCGCATTGACGCAATCCGCTCCCGCATCTGAGCGACTTCCACTTGCCAGCTCTTTCGCAATTCTGATTCACCCAAAACCTTGGCAACGATTCTTGCGCCGTGGTGCGGTGGGTTGGAATAGACGGCTCGAGCGTGTGACTTAAACTGACTGTAAATCGCCTGACCGATCTCTGGACGGTCGGCAACAATGGTGAGTCCACCAACTCGTTCAGCATATAACCCCATATTTTTCGAGTACGAACTGCAGATCAATACCGTGCACCCCAGGTCGACTGCATAGCGAACAGGCCATGCGTCTTCGTCGGTCGAAATATGAAAACCTTGATAGGCAAAATCGAACATAGGTAATAGGCCATGTTCGCTCACGACGCCCAAAATTTGTTCCCATTGTTCGCGGTCGGGATCAAAACCGGTTGGGTTGTGGCAACAGGTATGGAAGAGCACCGCATTTCCGCGAGGGACTTGTGACAATCGCTCCAAATACGTATCAAAATCCAAAGAGGTTTGCTCAGCGTTCAAATACTGGAGGGTCTGAACCCGGGCTTTCGCTGCCATAAAGATCGCCAAATGGTTTGGCCAAGTTGGATCGGTGCACCATATCGTCCGATCCTCGGTTTGATCGACAATGAAATCGGCGGCAAGCCGCAAAGCTCCAGTTCCTCCTGGAGTTTGTTGGGTCATCGCCCGACCTGACTCGATGGCAGAATTGTGCTTGCCCAAAACGAGTTCGCAGGTAAGCTGGTTAAAGGACTCTAAGCCAGCGATTCCCAGATAATTCTTTGATCGCTCGTGTTCGACCAAATATCGTTCAGCGACCTTTACGCAGTTCAAAACGGGCGTGTCACCATTTTCATTCTGAAAAACTCCAACCGTCAAATTGACTTTATCAGGCCGAGCATCCTGGTTGTAACGGTGCATGAGTGCAAATATCGGATCTGGCGATGCAGTAGGGACATGTTCAAACATGATTTTGATTCGTGGCAGGTAGAGGCTTAATGACCATTAAATGAGTCTAATGTCAAACCGGGCGGACCCGTTGACGATTCCCGATGTAAATTGCAAAAATCAATTTAACGCGGACCGCTCGTACAACATAGCCCCCGTGGGTCGCGCGTTAAAGAAACCGACGACCCTCAGTGCCAATTTATAATTGCCATCACAAGAAAAGACTTGACTTCAATGCAGAATAAAATAGGGCTTTGGCTAATCGGGGCACGAGGATCGGTGGCGACAACTGTATCACTGGGCTTAAGCGGTTTAATCGATGGTTGTGTTGACGAATGTGGTTTGGTAAGTAGTTTGCCTGCATTCGTCCCGTTGAACCTGATTGACTGGAGGCAGGTTGTGATCGGGGGTCACGATATCCGCGACTCCTCTCTCTTCGAAGAAGCCCAGCAACTTAACCGTATCACGCGCACTGTTGATTCCGCATTGGTCGAGTTGGCGAAGCCACACTTGAACGAAATCGATCAACGGATTTGTCCCGGTATCGTTTGTCAACAAGGGCCAGCCATTGAGCGGTTAGCCACCCCAGGATTTGCCCGCGTTTGCGGTCAACGATCAGGCCGTGAACTGATTGAATTGATCAAACAGGATTTTTCCGCGTTTTCAAAACAACATCAATTGACTCAAGTCGTTGTGATCAATGTTGCGTCGACCGAGCCACCGGCTGACATCAACGCGTTTCCTCAGGATTGGCCAACCTTCGCTGAGGGTTTGGAATCGGGACGGTTCCAGCTCCCGTCCAGCTCGTTGTACGCAATCGCCTCGTTCGAATCGGGGAATTCCTACGTCAATTTTACGCCATCCCTGGGGAGCAACTTTGATGCTTTGAAGGATTTGGCCGTGAGGAATTCGGTATGCCATGTCGGACAGGACGGCAAAACGGGTGAGACGCTGGTCAAAAGCGCACTCGCTCCCATGTTTGCCCACCGCAATTTGCAAGTGATGAGTTGGGTCGGTCACAATATTTTTGGCAACCTTGACGCCGAAGTCCTGGATGATCCGCAAAACAAACAGTCGAAGGTCCAAAGCAAAGATCGATTGTTAGCCGAGATTCTGGGTTATACCCCTCAAAGCCATATCAGTATTGAGAATATTTCCAGCATGGGTGATTGGAAGACCGCCTGGGACCATATTCACTTCAAAGGTTTTTTGGGTACTCCAATGGTGATGCAGTTCATCTGGCAAGGATGTGATTCGATTTTGGCCGCCCCGCTCGTGCTGGATCTATTTCGGTTTACCGAACGGGCAACTCGCGATGGCCAAGTTGGCGTTTTGGAAGACCTGGCTTGCTTTTTCAAATCGCCAATGAAATCAGCTCGCAATCACAAGTTCGACCAGGCGATTACTGCACAGTTCGAGAAATTACTCGACTGGGCAGCGAAGTTCGAAAAATTGGCACCGTAACAGTGCACGTCGACGTGCTGACGCAACCTTCGGATGTTTTCAGTCGGCCAAAAGATGTCACCAAAACTGAGAAACAGGACTCGGCCTCTCAACGGTTGGAGGCATTTGCCATCCCGTGCGAATTCGATTCCACCCGAAACGGCTGAACCATCAGTCGACTTCCTAGACCGCCATTGGCGATTTCGAGTTGTCCACGACTCGCCAACGAAGTGGATCGTCGCGATCCCGCTCGATCCTCTCGTAAAGCGTATTCCGTTCAACCGGTTCTCGGCCTGCCTCGCGAATCAACTCCTCTAATCGTTGCACCGACAATAATTGCGGTGTCGTGGCGCCGGCATCATGATAAATTAACTCGTGTCGCACCGTACCATCCATGTCATCAGCTCCATACGACAATGCGGTTTGCGCCGTTCCAATTCCCAGCATGATCCAATAGGCCTTGATGTGGGGAATGTTATCGAGCATGAGCCGACTAATCGCGATCGTCCGCAAGTCCATCAGAGAAGATGGCTTCTTAATATGAGTAAGTTCCGTATTTTCCGGGTGGAACGCGAGCGGTATAAACGTTTGAAATCCACCCGTCTCGTCTTGCAAATTTCGCAACCGCTCAAAATGATCGATGCGATGCCTGGCCTCTTCAATATGACCATAAAGCATCGTGCAATTGCTTTTGATTCCCATTCGATGCGCCGTGCGATGTACGTCAAACCATGTTTCTGTGTCAGCTTTGTGTTCACAAATTTGGTCACGAACTTCCGGGTGAAATATCTCGGCGCCGCCACCTGGCAAACTGCCCAACCCGACATTGAGAAGTTGTTGCAAAACCTCTTCAATCGATGACTTGGTCAAATACTGAAACCAATTGATCTCCACTGGGGTCCAAGCTTTTAAGTGTAACGTCGGGCAGTGTTCATGAAGAATCTTAATGGTATTTAAATACCAATCGAATTTTTTCAGGTGGTGAAGTCCCCCCACGATGTGCATTTCAGTGCAACCATTTTCAACCGCTTCTCTCCCCCGTTCAAGTATTTGGTCATCGCTCATCAGATATCCTCTCTCACTCTTGAGATCGGCTCGGAAGGCACAAAAATTGCATCGATAAACGCAAATGTTCGTCGGGTTTAAGTGCGTGTTAATGTTGTAATATGCAACGTTGCCATTCCACTTTTCACGAACCAGATTCGCCAATTGTCCCAAGTCATGTAGCGGGAGATGGGGTTCGTACATCAGAAGCCCGTCTTCAAAAGTTAGACGTTCTCCACATTCGACTTTGTCTCGAATAGGCTTAAGGCGATGATCCACAGTACAAATCATGGTATTCTCAAATAAGACATCACAAAGGCCAACGCACCGGCCAAAAACCGCCACCAGGCAATCACGCTAGGCAATCACGTACAGAGCTCGGACGAATTAATCATCGTAGACACCCCGCTCCGGCTTGTCCATGCGGTTCAGCATGAGCCAATATCCAAAGATCCACACCACAACGATTCGATTGGACCGCAAAATCAGCGCGTGCTTAACTTCATTTTCATTTTATCATCAAAGATGGTAGATTTATCGAGGTGCCATGCCCAGGTGGAGTTGGTGGCACAACCCTACTTGGAACTGCAGGAGTGTATTCTAATTGTGCTGGCGAATCTGTTGGTGTCCGCAAATGGTTAAACTGGCCGGATCTCCGCGTGCCATGTAATGCCAATATGTGGGAACGCGCAAAAGCATTCGTGCCTACTGGATGCGCTGAGGTTAATTGTGATGAGGTCGCCGTAGATAAATCAGCCACTTGGTGGAACTGGTGCCCAAAATATCATTATGGAGTTTTCCAGTATTGGCCTACACAAATGTAGTGCCGATCGATTTGGCAAAATTGAGATGTGGATGGTGGTTGAAGTGAGCGAATAGCCAACCGATTATATAATGGGCGTCCCGCCAAAGTTTTTCGACTGACGAAGGCAAACGCGCCAATTCTAATTTTAAACGAACGTGCAATAGGGTGCGATCTGTTTAGTGCGCAGGACTTGGCGTGTAGCAGGGTTCTGGTTTGATAAGGTCGCTGACGGTCGGTTATGAATTTAACCACTTCTTATAAACTGTGTCCCAGATACCGCTGAGCAGCAGACATCGCAGCGTCATCGTTCTTTGGCCGCCTTCCTTGTGCCATCGCATCCCCGACAGCTTCATTCTTTCACTCACAATCTGCTTGCAGGCTGATTCCACGACGCCGCTGCCGATCGGGTAACCCAGTCACTTCATTTCCGCGTAGTCCATGAATCGGCGATAGCGACGCAGGTATCGCTCCGCCTTGGCAGACTGGTCCGCGGACGTTGCCTTCCAGCCGTAGAGCTTGCGCATCACCGAGATGTTGCGAAGCACGCGTCCCTGTCCGCCGGGCTCCAGCAACAGCCCAAGCACATGTTTCAACCACTCCTCTCGTTTCGACTTGTGCTCGTCCAACATCAACGAGTCGGCGATCGTTGTCAGTCGCGCGGAGGCGTGATAGTAATCCACCACGCGAGTAATCTTGATCCGCACGCCATCGACGAAGAATTTTCGCAACGCGTTCTTCCAATGCGCCGTCTCGATCTTTCCAGCATCGCTGACGTACACGATCTCGGGCACCTGATCCCCAAAAGCTCGAATCGTCGCCTTCAGCAGGCTGGTCAATTGCGACGAAAGCGTCGCCTGATTCCCTTCCGGCGTGCATCCGAGGTAGACCGTGCCAAATTTCTTGCCATCGGCCAGTACACTAATGCAGGCCACACTGGCCATTTCAAAATAGCTCCGTGTAGCCAGGCCCAGCGCGACGCCTTCGCGGCTGACCGACAGCACCGGAGAGTGCGTTTCCGTGCGAGCTTGCCTGACCAGGTCGACGAGCTTCTGCACTTGGGCTTCTTGCCGAAACGGTTCCATGCCATCGTACAGTGTGCCAACCAGTTTGCGAAGTTTCTCCGTTCCGATTCGCTCGCCCATTTGATCGGCAATCATCTCCAGTGCTCTGCCCTGCGAATTTCCACAGGCGGCGAACTGCTTGCCAACGCGAGTCGCCGCAGCGGGCGTAGATCCGTTCACGATCCCCAGGATCATTTCCAGCGGAAAGATGGTTTGGCCGAATCGTCCACGGCGATAGCGACCGTGAACGAGCGAAATCTTTCCGAACCGCGTCACCAAATCGGACCGCCGCGTCTTTTCGGCCAGGCGTCGGTAGGACTTGCCGCGATGGGAAACCGTGCCGGGCATCTGCTGGGGGTCGGGTTCGAGTTGTGCATAGAGCCACTGGATCAATCGCCGGCCAACCTCTCGCAGGCGTTCAGCAAGCACGTTCTCCAACTCGCGTGCTTGCTCCGGAGTCAGCACGTTCTGGCCGAATTCCTCGATCAATTCCGATTGCCTTGCCTCGAAACTCCAAGGAAACATGATCAGCTGCCTGTGCGATTTGCTCAGGCGCCATCGCCACAGTGAGGCTTCCGACATTAAATTGGGCATCCATGAGGCTTCCGTTCCTGCGGTGTTAATGTATGAACCAACATTTTGCAGGGGAAGCCTCTTCTCATAAATACCAATCAAGACTCAAAACTGGCGCATTATGTGGATCGCACCCGAATGCAATTGTTGGAGTTCACGCTTCAGCGTGCTTTTTTACGTACACTTGTTGGAGTTCACGCTTTAGCGTGTTTTTCGAAACTCAATTACCAAGCATTGCGTGAAGAAGATTGCGCGCGAACAGCCTAAAGGCTGAACTCCAACGTTGGAGTTCACGCTTCAGCGTGCTTTTCGGATACGATTGTTGGAGTTCACGCTTCAGCGTGCTTTTAGGGTACGATTGTTGGAGTTCACGCTTTAGCGTGTTTTTCGTAACTCAATTACCAAGCATTGCGTGAAGAAGGATGGCGCGGACAGCCTGAAGGCTGAACTCCAACGTTGGAGTTCACGCTTTAGCGTGTTTTTTTACGTACACTTGTTGGAGTTCACGCTTTAGCGTGTTTTTCGAAACTCAATTACCAAGCATTGCGTGAAGAAGATTGCGCGCGGACAGCCTAAAGGCTGAACTCCAACGCCGGAGTTCACGCTTCAGCGTGCTTTTCGGATACGATTGTTGGAGTTCACGCTTCAGCGTGCTTTTCGTAACTCAATTACCAAGCATTGCGTGAAGAAGATTGCGCGCGAACAGCCTAAAGGCTGAACTCCAACGAAGAGCGATCGTCCGTCAAGATTTCTACGCGATGCGCAACCGCTCACTCCAGCGAGGCGACTTCGCCACCGGCGCGGGTGGCGAGCGCGGGGATGATCGCGGCGTCGATGTGGTAGCTCACGAACTGCACCGAGCCGTCACACATCGCGAAATGGCTGCCGCCAGGGTGCAGACTCCAGAAATGAAATAGACTGCACTGCTCCTCGAAATCGCCAGCGCCATAACTGTAGGGACCGGCTGGGCAACTCGACGCATCGTAGCTGGTCGAATCATTCCGTTCCACCGCGCCCAGCAACATATCGGGCGAACCCGAGGGCAGCCCATCGTGCATCTGCCCCGTCCCGGCATACCACCAGCCGTACCAGTTTTCCTTGCTGGCTGGGCGTTCGCCTACCAGCAGCGTCTGGCTCAGGCCATCCCGAATCTCAGATGTCCGTGTGCGCGAATCGACATACAACACGCCATCGCGTGTCGTGTAATCGGTTCCCACCACACCGACAAAACTGGTCAAGCCCACCAA
>JBGTDM010000083.1:0-11851 GCA_041748315.1 Pirellulaceae bacterium | reverse complement strand
GGGCATTCAAACGGTCGGAATGGTTTACCGCCATCGCCACGCGGACCCAAACAATGACTCCAGGCACCCGGTTGATGAAATCGACCATGTGACCTACTTCATCAGCAGCCTGCCTCCCAAGGCGAAGCTGATTGCCAAGTACGTCCGCAACCACTGGACCGTGGAAAATCGTCTTCACTGGTCATTGGATGTAACTTTTTCAGAGGACGACAGCCGAATTCGCAAAGGAAACGGGCAACCGATCATGGCGCACTTTCGTCGCTTGGCCTTATCCATCCTCAAACGGGACACTTCGTTGAAAAAGGAGAGCCTGCGCGGCAAACGATTGGTTGCCGGCTGGAGTGAGCGGGCCTTGCAGGACATAAGCTTCGGGATTTAACCAGTTTTCAAATCTGGAGGTTCTGCGCAAAATCCGTCAGAAGTGACCCCGGTTCGTCACCCAAGTCGGCAAGCAAGCGAGTGTGCGGGCATCGGCCAGGGGTTCGGCCTGACCCGACGTTCGCAGCACTTGTCGGGCGTGGGGGTGTTCTGCGTCCGTGCTCGTCATTTTCTAGTGCAATTGCAAACATCCCATGAAGATACTTGTCTATCGTAAGCATTTATGTCAACTCTTATTTCGCCCGCTTAACCCTGGCGACGGATTTCGGAGAAATCCGCGACATCGTCGCCGACCGACCTTGGTCTTACCCAGATGCAGTCGAGCCGACGAACGATTGGTCACCCCAATTTGGACCAAATGCGACGTTTCAAAACAAGTAACGGACAGCTGGTGTTCGGTGCAGCGGGTTGATAGGTTTCCGTAACGGTCATCGGTTCAAAGAGTCCAAACGTTTCTCTGCATGGTATTGAGATTCGAAATCCGTGCTGCTTAATCCTACAGCGCCGGCTCGATGCAAAGCTGTAGGCCAGCCTTTCCAGGCTGACGCCATTTACCTGGTTTGTGCCAAACCGAGAGGATTGGGTCAGCCTGGAAAGGCTGACGTACATACCTTGCGCTGTAGGATTAAAACCCCGATAAAATGTGACTTGTCGCAACGACTTGCGAAACGGATTGAATCTGATAGACTGTCGAAATCCTTTAGCTAAAATGCAGAAAAGGTTTGATTCCATAGGTCCTCTGGAGGTGTAGAGGTCGCAGGTCCAAATCCTGTGGCGTGGCTGCGGTGGACGAATCCCAAATTCTCTGGAAAATTGTGACTGCTTGAGGATCGGATATTTCGTTGCGACCTTCTTCGATTGATCTCGAGCTCCTGCCCCAACATGGATGTTTGCGAGTCCGCGGTGCTCGCAAACACAATTTAAAAGGGGTCGACGTCGACATCCCCCACGGAATGCTAGTCGTAATCACCGGCGTCAGTGGGAGCGGCAAGAGCAGCTTGGCGGTCGACACCATTTTTGCCGAGGGTCAGCGGCAATATTTCGAGACACTTTCGCTTCGTGCCCGGCAATTACTTGACCATCTTCCCCGGGCGGATGTTGATTCCATCGATGGGTTGCAGCCGACACTCTGCATCGATCAACATCGAGCTCCCCGCAATCGCCGCAGCACCGTCGGGACGTTGACAGAAATTTACGATTTCCTGCGAATTCTCATGTCGCGCGTGGCCGACTTATTCTGCCATCGTTGTGGAACTCGCATTCAGCAACACAGCGAATCCCAAATTGTCGATTGGATCGTTGGCATGCCGGAAGGTACGAGGCTTATGCTTTTGGCGCCACTCGTTCGTGGTAAGCAGGGGGCTCATGCAGATTCACTCGAAGAGATTCGAAAATCCGGCCTTGTGCGGGTGCGGCTTAACGGCCAATTGTTCGAACTTGACCAACACCCGAATCTTGATCCAAATCAATCCCACGCGATCGAAGCGGTCGTCGATCGGATTGTGGTCAGAGAGGGAGTCCAAGACCGATTGACGGAGTCATTGGGTCTGGCGTTGAAATTGGGACGAGGTTCTGTCGTTATATGTAGCCAATCGCAACCAACGGATGGCAATCAATACGAATGGAACGATCAGTTTTTCAGCACGACGTTTAGCTGTCCGAAATGTGATCTCGCCTATCAGGAGATGGAACCACGGACGTTTAGCTTCAATAGTCCCTACGGCGCGTGCAGGGAATGTGATGGCTTGGGCACGAAGGAGCAGTTTGAGTGGGACTTGGTTATCGACATGCGGAAATCGATTGAACAGGGTGCCATCATACCATGGCGTGGACTTCCTGCCTCGCTTCGCAAAAAAAGAATTGCCCTGCTTGGTACGTATTTTGCGCTCGACAAGACAAGACTGACGACGCCGATACACGAGTTCCCCGAGCCGGAGTTGGCCACGTTGATTCATGGAGTCGACGAGTGGATTGGCTTGTCAACTCTATTGGAAAACGAATGGGCCACGACCACGACACCTAAGCAGCTCGATCTGTTGCAAACGATGCGATCAGAGATCGTTTGCAATGGTTGCCGAGGAGGAAGGCTCGCTCCCCAAGCTAACGCAGCAAAACTCGGCGACAGGACGATCACTGAGATTGTGAACTTGACAATCGACGACGCGCTTCGCTTTTTTGATTCGATTGATTTGAACGAGCGACAAAGGCAAATTGGAGAGATTTCATTTGCAGAAATTCGAAATCGATTGCGTTATTTGCAACGAGTAGGCGTCGGATATTTGCAGCTTGCCAGGACGGCTGACAGCCTCAGCGGGGGAGAGCATCAACGTGTACGATTGGCGACGGCACTTGGTACCGGCCTGGCTGGCGTATGCTACATCCTGGATGAACCCACGGTGGGCTTGCACCCACGCGATACACGACGCATGATCGATGCAATCCGCGATTTAAAGCAAGGTGGCAGTTGCGTGTTGGTGGTTGAACATGACGAGGACGTTATGCGGAGTTGTGACTGGCTTATTGAATGTGGTCCAGGGGCTGGAGAATTGGGTGGACAGATCGTATGTTTCGGTACAGTGGATGAAATTTCTCGGTGCAAGGCAAGCGCTACCGGGTCTTTTCTTTCGGGTCGACGCAAGATTCAAGTCGCCGAAGTGCAAAGGACCCGGCCGATGACCGGTGATCTAGGGAACATTTCAATTCGCGGAGCATCGATTCACAATATTCGTCATCTTGATATCGACATCCCCTTGGGGCGACTCGTTGCGATCACTGGAGTCAGTGGCTCGGGTAAAAGTTCTCTGTTTGATTTTGTTATTGCCCCAAATCTACGGCAAGTTGTCGAACGTGGCGATGCTTCAACGCCCAAGTACTGCCACCATTTTTCTGTTCCGAATATTGTGCGGCGCGCGATCGCGGTCGATCAATTGCCGATGGGGCGCAACAGTCGCAGTAACCCAGCGACTTACTCTGGGGTCTTTACGGAAATTAGAAAACTGTATGCTGCGACGCCACTTGCCAAGCAACTCGGATATACGGCGACTCGATTTAGCATGAGTTCCTCGGAGGGGCGCTGCAATGAATGCAAGGGGCTTGGCGAAACGCGAATGGATTTAAAGTTTTTGCCCGAGCTGGTTACGCCCTGCACCGCTTGTCAAGGGCGACGTTACAATCAGCAGACGTTGCAAGTTCGATATCGCGACCTGACGATTGCCGATGTTTTGGACTTGTCCATCGATTCGGCGCGTGACATTTTTCAGAACTTTGAGAAAATAGATAGGGTCATCAAACAGTTTCAAGCCGTGGGTTTGGGTTACCTTCGATTGGGTCAAGCGGGAAATACGCTATCAGGTGGCGAGGCGCAACGAGTCCGATTAGCGACCGAGCTGGCGAAGGCCGACGACTTTTCGCACACCGTTTATTTGTTAGACGAACCGACCACCGGACTTCACTTGCTTGATGTCGAACGATTGTTGAATATGTTGATCGAATTGGTTCGCAAGGGTAACACCGTATTGATCGTTGAACATCATCGAGATGTGATGCGAAACGCCGACTGGATTGTGGATTTGGGACCGGAGGGAGGGGCTGCGGGAGGAAATGTTGTCGCTTGTGGTCCACCTGAACTGATTGCTGAGTGCCCAGATTCGCATACCGGAGCGTGCCTGCGAGTCAGTTAACGACAAAACATCAAGATCATCAATGTTATGGCGATACAGTTGAAGAATACGCGGCAAGAACAATTGGCATTGAATCGAATTTTGATGACGGCGTTCCGGGGTCGTGTATTGCATTAAAGCTTGTCCACCAGTTGAATGGATAGAATCCAATAGCCATGAAACAAATCTATCTTGACTATAACGCAACGACGCCCGTTGCGCCGACGGTTGTCGAAGCAATGCAACCTTTTTTTAGCACGCATTTTGGCAATCCTTCGAGCCACCATGCCATGGGACGCGCGGCGGCTGAAGGGATTGAGGATGCGCGAATGCAGGTCGCTCAATTGGTTGGTTGCGACCGAGAAGATGTCGTTTTTACATGTGGTGGAACGGAAAGCAATAATTTGGCTATCAAAGGGGCGATGTTATCGGGCAACAATCGAACCGGCCATTTAATTATTTCGGCGGTGGAACATCCGGCAGTCGTCGGGCCAGCCAAGTTTTTGCAACGCATGGGTTTCGATTTAACAGTCGTCGGTTGCGATCGGGAGGGAGTCGTTCAACCCGAAGACGTCAAATGGGCAATGCGAGCAGATACTAAACTCATCAGTATCATGCACTCGAACAATGAAACGGGGGTCATCCAACCGATCGGCGCCATTTCGAGGCTTTGCCGACGGCTGGGAGTTTTAATTCACACCGATGCGTCGCAAAGTGCTGGTAAAGTCCCGCTATCGATCGACGAATTGGGAGTCGATCTGCTCACGTTAGCGGGGCACAAATTTTACGCACCGAAAGGTGTCGGAGCCTTGTATGTTGCCGAAGGCTTGAGTTTAGAGCCGGTGTTACACGGCGCTGATCATGAACAGGGTATGCGGGCTGGAACGGAGAACACGCCATATATCGTGGCGCTTGGCGAAGCATCCGCGATGGCCTCGCGCGCCTTGGACGATGCCGCCATGCACATGTCTAATCTTCGCGACCGCCTGTTCAATCAAATTCAATCCAAGATTGCGACCCCTTTACAGGTTAATGGTATTAATGCCGCGCGTCTGCCGAATACTTTGAGTATTGTGTTTCCAGGTGTCGTCGGCTACGAATTGATCAGTGCAATACCCGAGCTTTGCGCGTCGACCGGCGCGGCTTGTCATAGCGAAACGATCGATATGTCTCCGACACTCCGAGCTATGGGGCTCAGTCGCGAGGATGCCGCCGGTACCATACGACTCAGCGTCGGTTGGTACAGCAGCGAAGAAGACATTGATCGAGCAGCGGATTTGATTGTGGGCGCATGGGAGGGAATACGAGTGGTCAGGTAAGCGGTTTGATTTGAGGTGTTTCGCCCTCGATTTTCAGGTGAAGCTTCCATCGAATGGCTGCGCAAACGATCATGCTCTCCATCGGATACCAATAAGCATATTTAAGGGACGACGTCCGGAATGGGCGACGAGTTGAACTCCGCGGTTTCGTGTTGTTTGCGATACGCCAAGCATTTCAGAAATCGATCCGAATCACGTGTTTTGTTTTGCCGAAGATGCGGTAATATGATTGCACTTGGGGCTGGTACCAACAGCGACATTGTCATAACGTACGGGTCTTGAATTCATCAAGTGTAACTGTCGACCGGTGTTTCAATTCTGTTATTCCTGATTGTGGCTGCCGAGTAACGGAAGCAACTTCCGATGTCGATATGGGATCGATGGCTCATTGACTCACTTCGCACGATCATATTTGTGGATGGAAGGCTACTTTGAATTTTGCAGATCAACTTTGTATTGCCATTGGTGAAAAGCAAACACCATTGATCGTCGGACTTGATCCAAGAATCAGTCATCTTCCCAATTCGTTTCGGTCAAACAGTAACTCACCTTTGGCGATCGCTCATTCGATTCGTGATTTCTGCTGTGCAGTCATCGATATTGTGGCCACTCGAGTTCCGATGATTAAACCCAATGCAGCCTTTTTCGAGGCTCTCGGTCCAGCGGGTATGGAAGTTCTGGCTGGCGTAAACCGTTACGCCAGCAGCCGAGGTTTGCTGGTGCTATTGGATGCAAAACGGGGAGACATCGGAACGACCGCAACGGCTTATGCCGAAGCATACTTGACGCAGGGTAACCCTTGGTCATCCGATGCACTGACAGTTAATCCCTTCCTTGGTAATGATACGCTTGTTCCCATGCTTGATCTCGCACGCACGAACGGGAGAGGAATATTCGTGCTCGTCAAGACTTCAAATCCTGGAAGTGACTGTTATCAGGAGCTGACGATCGATGGGATTTCGATCAGTGATCGGGTTGCAAACGTTGTCGAAATGCATTCGGTTGAAACGGTCGGACATCATGGATATGGAATTTGTGGTGCTGTCGTCGGTGCGACGTATCCGGAACAAATCGAAAAGTTGCGCGGATTGATGCCGCACTCGATCTTTCTCATTCCGGGCGTGGGTGCACAGGGAGCAACCGCCGAGGATATTAAGAACGCCTTTGATGAACGCGGATTCGGTGCGATCGTCAATTCGTCTCGGGGGATAATTTTTGCGCACCAGCGCGATGAATTTGGGCATCTGGCGTGGGAGCGGGCAGTCGAGGCAGCGACTAATCAACTCGTGGAAGAACTAGCGAGTTTTACATCCGCCGGTAAACTTCGAGGCTTGTAAAACATTTTAGGGCCGTTTGTCCTCAACCTTCTTGAATCGATCGGTCCGAAGTCTCGTCCCTACGGCGAAGTAATGGATGCCTGGCACACGTCCTGCCCGCGGCTTCCTGTTTTGGGAAGAGGTGAATGAATGGGGCTTCATCGAGCAGCACCATGAACCCGGACGCGGCACGTACGTGGCCGTCTCAACGTTGGGGGCGGGGTACCTCCGCATGAACCGGCGTCGGATTCACACGTAATGCTGCTAGATCTCCCCGAGTGCAAGAGTGGCGGGTATAATTTGGGATTTCGTTTTTGTGAAGTTCGCATATCGGCCGCACAAAGGCTTAAGCGGTGCGTGGCTCAATTAAACGTGAAACATCCACTCAAACCAAATTTCTGTCCTTCGATTGGCAACTTATGTTTATGATCGCAATCCGTCGAGTCTGGCCGTTCGCAGTCTGGCTTGGCGCATTTTATGTCGTCTGGTTACTCGTCGTCATCATGGGAGGCCATTGGGATACGGTTCGTTCCCATTGGCCGATTGCACTCGCCATGTCGTTTGGCTCCTACATTGCCGGCTCTACTCCGATGGGTGGTGGGACCGTTGGCTTTCCGGTGCTTGTCCTACTGTTTGAAATGCCCGGCTCTTTGGGTCGCAATTTCGGACTCGCAGTACAGTCGATCGGAATGGTCTCGGCTAGCATCTACATCTTATCGGCGCGGCGACCATTGCATTGGCGATTACTTCGGGCCGGATTGATGGGCTCGTTAATCGGCACGCCTCTGGGAGCGGCTTTCATTGCTCCATTCGTCCCCGACCTCTGGGTCAAGCTGATCTTTGCGGTCGTCTGGGCCAGCTTTGGAATCATGCATTTGATTAAAATGAGAGAGCTTGTGAATGCAACGGGAATTACTGAGCGGTGGCGAAAATGGGACGGAACCATCGGCGTTGCCCTGGGATTAACCGGCGGCATCGTCTCGTCGATCACGGGTGTCGGAATCGATATGATGGTCTACGCGATCCTGGTGTTGCTTTACCGCGCCGACCTCAAGATATCCATCCCGACCTCGGTCATTCTGATGGCCTTTACGTCAGTGGTTGGCATCGTTTCGAATGTGTTGTTGTCGCAAGTCAACCCGAGTCTTTATCGCATCGATCCCGAAGTTTTTTCGAACTGGCTGGCCGCGGCGCCGGTTGTTGCGATCGGTGCACCGTTCGGGGTGATCGTTGTCAATGTGATCCCGCGCAAGCCAACATTGCTGGTTGTTTCGACGCTTTGTATCGTGCAGTTCGCGTGGACAATCATTCACGAGCGAGTGACAGGATTCGAACTCGTCGGAGCGTTCATCGGCGTGTTCGCATTCAATGCTGCCTTCCATTTTTTATATTCATTGGGTCACAGCAAGCCCGCTTAACGAACTCAAGCCGCCAACAACTTTTCGAAACGCCTCGGCCTGAATCGGTGCGACAGCGCAATGTGCACGCCGGTCGACTTGAAATTGTGCGAACAGAGACAACCCTTGGGTCGCTTCTCGAGAACTTAATTAGTTAACATCGACCGTTAGCCTTTTTTTTTGGTCTGTATAGACTCAATCCGAGCCATTGCGTTCCAGAAAGGCATCAAATTTATCATTGTCGATGATCGAATAGCCCTTGGCAAATGCATAGCAGCTTTTCGGAATCGGTTGTATGTCGATCACTTTGCCGACAATGAATAGTCGCTTCGGCTGTCAAAAATCGTGTCCGGTTGATTTGATTTTTACTTTGGCAGGTGTACCTGCGTCAATCAGTTAATGACAATGCAAAGAGGATTTTTTCCCCAAATGACTTGGCTATTGGGAGCGATTTCCAACAGGATTGTCGGTTCTCGTTGGGTCAACCTCGTATAGTCAAAAGCAGGTCAGCCTACAATGCGAGTTGAGCGCCACTTTTGCGTTGAATTAGTGAAAATCACCATGCAGTGATCAACTGGAAGGTGCTACCCTCCGGTTCCCGTTTTCGTCTTAAAAAACCGGGTGCTATCGCACTCCGGCTGATAAAAGTGGCGCTGTCCAGCTAACTCGGTGGAAGTGAAGCCTCCGAGGTATTTGCCTATAGCCTCCGAGATATGTTGCCACTATTTAATGTTCGATAGAAACTCGAGAATTTCCTGATCCGTGAACCTGAACTCGCGTTTGCCAGGGTCGTCCATGCTTTCCGATCCAGACGCATCGGGAGATGACGAAACGAATCGAAGTGACTTCAATTCGATTTCAACCACCACTGACCGATTTGCTTGGGAACGCCCAATGACGGCGGAGAATCGGGTCGGGACCCGCTATCGAAATCTTGAGTCGCATCAAGAGCTTTGGCGTTCGTGCCCCCTGACGCATGAGAACCTTGTGTCCCGGCAACCGTCCCCTCAATCGGCGTCACGTGATCCAACGAGGCGGATGATCCGAATGGGTTTCAGCACTCGCTGTAAAACTTTGGCGGATTCGATTCGAAGGAAAGCGAGATTCCGCACTTGGGACAACTGATTTCTTTTGTCATGGGACTGATTGTTCGTCGTGATACATCAAGCAACGATCGCCAGTAATACACGTAAAATTAACAGAGGCGGGAAACATCTCTCAACCAATGATAAAAAAACCCTTTGTCGCTCCATAACGTTTCGGCCAGGGTCATCCATAAACGCCGAATTGTGGAGGTCTTGCTGAAAACTTGGCATGGTGAGTCAATCGTAATCTGTACAAATCACGTTTAACAGTTTAACTTTGCAATTCCGAAAGGATTGATGCCAATCAATGATTGAAAGGTGATCTAAGGTTGTCGACATTGAGCGGCTAAACATCTGCGGGATCACCAATTCCTATCAGAAACAGCACCAACAGGACTGGGACGATGATCGAAGCGACATAGATAGCGCCACCGACGATCAAGGTTGGTAGACCCGTAGCCCTTGCCTCGACGTACTCGATCAAATGCTTTGCGGTTTCATGGCGTTGATTGGGTTGCCAACGGTTGAACGGCGGCTCCCGCAATAGTTTGAATACTTCAAGTCTCTTTGCTTCGCGACTTTCTGATATGAGCATCGATGCTTTTTGGGATCGCTTCTGAAGTTGTTTAATCAGTGTTCCGAAACTCCAAAGCGACGGGAGCGCCAGAAATGAGACTGCAGCGATCACCCCGATGATGACTTCGCGCAAAAGAATCGACAAGATCAGGAAAGCGGTTGCACTCAGGAACTGAAATACAAACCGGGCCCTGACGAAGCGGTTGAAAAACAGGATTTGCACGATTTTACCCCCATCTAAAAAGCCGAGAGGGAGCAGGTTCAAATAATTTAACACGAGCGACAATAGCGCAATCTGAGCCAGCACGCCACGGTCTCTGAGATCCATTGCATCTGGCGCGGGATTGGACATGACAACAAACAGGCAGGCTAGTCCGATTGCAATTCCCGGTAGTGGCCCCATAAATAGGACAACCAATTGCTGCCAAGGCGGCGCATCCCTTTTTTCACCGATCGCGGCTGCACCAAAAAAAGGGATAAACAGGACCTGCCGATTACGGTACCCAAAGAGTGCCATCGCCGATGCATGTCCAACTTCGTGGATAAATACGACGAGCAGAAGCAATGCCGAAATAAGCATCCCCAGCCACATCCAGAATACAAAAAAGAACGCGATTGCACTCACCAACAAAATGACCCACTTGGTCACCACCGTACGGCGAGTTGCGATCACGGCGTTGCGGTCTTGAAGATACGTGAACTCGGCGGCATCCGCTTCGGGAGACACATCGAGTTGTTTGTGATTGGCCGTTTCCGCTCGCTGCTCGTACCGTTTTTGACGTACCTTTTGTAACTCTAACTCCCCTTGCATGACTTGCCGAACCAAATTAACGCGAAAACCAAGGGAAAATCGAAACACTCCCTGATGGGTTGCCTTGATAATTCCCTGTTCCACCATCATTTGATGCTGGCGACTCGCTTCTTGTTGAGCCCTTTCCGCGATAGAACCTAGATGGAGTTCGCTGAAGTCAAGAAAGTCCTGCTTGGGTAACTCAACAATTCGTTCCAAGTGAAGCAGGAACTGTTCGCGAAAATCATCCACTTGGGCATCGAGGAGTTCAGTGTCGTTATAGAACATCAAGTGCCCGATGCCGTCAACCGTTTCGAGTTGCGTTCCGGAATGTAAACTGGAACGATAGGTCACCATGAATGGTTGTTCACACAACGAGTAGTTAGCGCCCACCAATGCCAAGACTCGTCCGTCGTAACTGACGAACAAATCAAGGTAGCGTACCAGGGAACTGGGCAATTCGCTTCGAATGGTGATCGTGCCGCGATGTCCAAAAGGAAGCTCACTACAAAGTTGTTGTCGAGCGAACTGAAACAACGGCATATATTTTTCGGGAATTTCCTGGTCTGAAACGACTTGAACCAGGGGTTCACGCAATTCTATTTCCTTAATCAGCAACCACGCTCGCGAAACATTAAAGGCTTTGAGTATTAACCCCAAAACGATGAATGCGAGAATCAATTGAACCAACCACATGAGAGAAGTTTCTGAAAAAAATCTGAAGTTGACGAACCGCGGCCAAGTCAACGGAAGTCTGGCAGTAAATAGCAATCTATATTGTCGTTGTGCATTTAGCGAACGTCTCGTTTTACCCTAAATCCCTCAAATTGTCATTGCGACGATTCGGGGTCAACCGATAGCCATTCGTGAGAAATCGTCTATAATTTGGTTTCGTTTGTGAATTGTAGCCGTCGGCGGTCCTCGTCAGCAAAGTCATGATTCCTGATCGTGAAGTTTTCTCGAAGGTTGAAATTGACAGGACTTCGACCGAATCGTTTTCTTTTAATCCTACTATTATGTGAGTGGATCAAGATGAGCATAACTAAGAATATCGCCGCCAAGTGGTTTTGGCTTGTATTAATTGTCGGGCAATTGATTTTAGCCGGATCGCTCGTTGCTCAAGAGCAGCGAATGTCCCCGGAATTATTGTGGAAGCTGGGACGACTGGGAGCAGCGACAGTCTCTCCTGATGAGAATTACATTGCCTATTCCGTCCGAAATTACAATTTGGCCGAGAACTCTGGAAGCAGTTCGATTCATGTCATAAGCGGTGGACTCGCAAATCCGATTACTCCGATAAGTAATTGGAAAGTCATTGGAGGCTTGCAATG
>JBGTDM010000082.1:0-16940 GCA_041748315.1 Pirellulaceae bacterium | reverse complement strand
GCCACAACTGGGACACTGAAAGCGGAAGTAACCATCAATCTGTTTGGCAATCGGAGCGTGACAGCCGAGCCGAACGATCGTCAGCTTCATCGGCAAGTCGTTGCGGATCGCGCGAAGTATTTCTTTGGTGATCATTTCAGACTCCAAAATGTGAGGAAGCAGTAGAGAATTGTGAGGAAGTAGTAACGGTCCATAATGAATACTTAGAAGTCGGTCAGATCGACTTGGTTTTGCCAGTGCGGCTGGAGCAAGACGCGATTGACAACGTCGATGTCGATCGTTCGCCCGGCAGAAGCGCGGACCGTTTGGAGCATGGCGGACAAGCAGAGGTTGCGGCAGCGACGAAGCACTCCATCCGCCGAGCGAACGATCAGCTCGGTCGCGCCGCTGGTGAAGGTGCTGTGAGCCAAGCCCAGACGATCTAGTTCGCGATGGATAAACTCACGCATCACGTCATCATGTAGCCGACGGGTCACGACAGAGTAGGTGACGCGGCTTTTGATGTCTTGGTTGATGGCCAGGTCCAGATTGGAGAGCAACTCGATCTGCCCGATCAAGATCAGGTTATGGTTCTTGGGAAAATCCTCCAGCAGTAACCGGAGCTTGCGAAGGTTTTCCATCTCCATCAGATGAGCGTCGTCGATGATGGTGACCAGCATCTTGCCGCTGCGATTGAGATTGACGGCCTCCTGAATCAGCTTGCGTTCGCACTTGAACGCCGAACTTTCGAACTCGATATGGAACGCTTCGCAGAGAATCTTAACCGTGTTGGTATAGGTGTGCAGCGTTCGTGCGACTGTCGCGACCAGATGCTCTTTTTCCGGCAGCATCTTGAGCGATTCCTTGATCACCGTCTTGCCAGTGCCGGGTCTTCCCACAACTAGGCAGAGTCCCCCTTGTTGACAGTGGACTCTCAGTGTGTCGTGGATTTCGTGCTGATGGGGTAACAGTTGGATGTCGCGAAACGCGAACGGATTGTCGGTTAAACCGAAGTAGGAACGGATCATGTGTAAGCCTTTTGAAATTTGAAGTCTGAAGTGTCAAGTGTGGAGTGTGGGGTCTGCTCACTGCTCTTTTCTTCGAGCCAAGCCATTGGCGACGGCGTCCAGCAGTCTGGCTTGTCCGAGGCGACGCTGTTTGTCGTAGACAATGACAGCCCCATTGCGATACCGCTGGTAACGCAGGACGACCTGCTTGCCCCGCAAGTCGATCGGTGTTTCGTAGCGGTCTCCCTGAAAACTGAACGTGTTGTCCTTCTTGACCGTGCGAGTCGCCTCGGCGTAGAACAGTTCGTCGGTGTCTTGTGAGGGGGAGAGGAACCGAATGCGGGTTAAGTCCATACCGAAACGATCGATGGGCTTCATTCCCAGCGTCGAGTGGACGGTGGCGTTGTAATCCTGTTCGACCCAATCGGTGAACTGCCGGTTGAGTTCATGGATCGAGGAGAGATCGAGATTACGAATGAGGAACTGATCGCGAACTCGCCGAAAGAAGCGTTCGATTTTCCCCTTCGAGGCGGCGTCTCGGACTGCTGTGTGACGCAGGATGCAACCGACGCGAGCACAAATCAGCGTGATTTCCTGGCAGCAGTAGATCGAACCGTTATCGACCAGCAATTGCTCGGGCAATCCGCGTTTGTAGAAGGCACTGCGCAGTGCCCGAATCATCGAATCGGCGTTTTCATCGAAGAAGAACTCGCCGTGGCACGCGGAACCTTTCAGGGTTACCAAATGGGCCAAACGGACTTCATCCGCTTTCAGCGCCTCACCATTAGCCAACGCTTTCAGCACTTCGGGATTATTGGCAGCATCCTTATGAGTTGTCTGCCGAATCAATCGTGGATCAACTGGCATGAAATGCTCTGGCCCTGGTTCCCGCACTGCTAGCATTTTCGAGTCGAGAATTGGGGCTCCCGCGACCGCCCAGTAAGGCCGATTTAGACCAATTAGGACCTCTGGATGTTTTTTCACCGTTCGTTTTTTGCCGCACACCTGGTTCTTGCCGTGCACCTGCCTCACTTGATTTGCTCGAACCGCCCAAGTTGCAGATGGGGCAAGTGGGGGGAATAGATAAATCCTGATGCCCCACAGAGATAACGGTAGCCCAGATTATGACTAGACGGTGCGTGCCAACAGCTTTCATCATCGACTTTGGTGATTTGGTCTGTTGAATCGGTGCACGATTGTTTATTCTTCGATACCCGCGGACGAAACTACAGACAACAAGGTCGTTACCGTCGCCCAAGCCGTGCCACTCACGCCGCGAATCGTATCGCGTTGACGAATCCTCGGTAACCCATGTGCCTGAAGCCGAATAATTTAGTAGTGTTGACCCGATGAAACTCGATCAACGGTTAAAGAATATTCGATTGATCCTTTCCGATGTCGACGGCGTATTGACGGATGGAGGCATTACGTTTGACAACCAGGGGATTGAGATCAAGCGGTTTCATGTACGAGACGGATTGGGTATCAAATTGTGGCAAAAGGCGGGTGGCGAGTTTGGCTTGCTAACCACTAGATCCAGCCATGTGGTGAAGGTACGGGCCGCCGAACTGGGAATTGAGCTAATTCGCCAGGGCTTTTCGGATAAGTTGCTTATCGCGCAACAGATCATCGATGAACGAAGTCTCGATTTCGAACAGGTGTGTTATATCGGTGATGATTTGGCGGACTTGGGAGTGCTCGGCCATGTCGGCTTAGCAGTGGCCGTTGCCGATGCGGTTGAGGAGGTCCGCGCTGCGGCCCATGTAGTAACCAAATTGCCAGGAGGTCAAGGAGCCATGCGAGAGTTGATCGAAATGATACTGAAGAGCCAGGGGACTTGGAACGATTTGGTGCGGAGTTATACGCAACGTTAATTTCTCATTTGTGGGTTGGAATCACCTGAGTGAAATCTGTTCATCATTCTGTTCGATATTTTGCATCATTGGCGGTGGCGATACTTTGCTACTTTGCCTACCTGCTGCTGATCGTACCCTATGTTGAAGGGGAGCCCTCACTGGTTCGATCGAATCGTGAGATCCATGCGGGACACGCCGATCCGAAACAAGATATCCTCAACCTGTTTCCACCCAACGCATGGGAACTCCAACCGTGCAATGTGCTCGAAACCCAACAGGGCAAACTGCTGTTCCAAAACCATAAACGTCTTGAAGATGGTCGCGTAGAGATCACTCCATTAACACTGGTCATCGGGTCGGGCTCAGCCGACGAGCAACCATTCGTCATTCAGGCGGAGGAAGGTGCGATCCTCGAATTCGACAAGCCTTTCTCTTTTGCTGGTGGGATTGGCAATATCGAACAAGGAATACTTCAGGGACGAGTCCGAATCTACCGTCTCTCTTCTGACTTGCTGCGAGACGATTCGATTGAAATTGAAACCTACAATGTGCAGCTTTCCACCGAAAGGATCTTTACCCTAAGCGATGTCGCGTTTCGAATGGGTGCCAGTCACGGTCGAGGTCGCAAGCTGTCTGTCGATTTGCATCAAAAATCGTTGGTGGGAGAGAAGCCCCAATTTCCAGTGAAAAAACTGGAATTGGCGGAGGTCGACTATGTTCACATCGACCGAGAACCAACACAACCTCGAGACATGTTCGATCCACTCAATGCGAGCCATCAAGGGATTTTTCGCACGAGCGAATCGGAGACGGGTCCGCGATCGTCGGCCCTTGGTCTGGCTGGTAGCCAGTCATCGCAGTTCAGTTCAATCGATATCACCTGTGCAAGTGGCTTCCAATTGGATCTGGAAAACCTCGTTGCCTCATTCAAGGATGATGTACGCGTGTTTGACGGCACAGGGTCAAATCAGCTTACCTGTGATCAACTGTGGATTTACTTTGTCGCGAACACGAGCAATAAAACGAATCCATCCGAAGGACCGAGTCCGTCGACGGCGCGAACTTCGTTGACTGCAGCCCAATCGAGCCCGCCACAAGAGGGAGTGGACCACGGGACCGATTCAACGTCGCAGTCACTTGTTATGCAGAAGATCGTCGCACTGGGTCGGCCCGCACAGATGCTTGCTCATGATCGCGACGCTTTTGCGGAGGCCGAACATCTGCAAATTGACTTGGACCAGAATCGCGTTCTGCTACGGGGTCAGCGGCCTGTTAGGTTGCATAGCGAGTTGCAGCAAATGGTTGCCCGGGAACTGGACTATGTGATTCAACAAGATAACTCGTTGGGTGAGACGATTGCCCAGGGGCCAGGTTATCTCGTACAGAAGCAAACTCATTCGGTTTTGCCGGACGGCACCACCAAAGTTGAAAAGCGTGGCTTCGAGTGCCGATGGCAGGGACGGATGACAATCCGTCCTGATCAGAAGATGAAATTGATCGAATTCGCATCCAAAGCCCAGATGTTGATCGACGACGAGAGCACGCTTGAAGGGGATCAAATCAAGTTCTGGATTTGGGAGATCGCCACGGCGTCCAACCCGGATCAGCCAGCCAGTTGGGATGCATCTGACCTGCCGGGAACAGCCGAAAACAAAACTTTTCGGTACGAGCCGCATCGCCTGGTCGCCAACGGGAACGTTGTCATTGATTCCCCCAAGCTTGCTGGAAAATGCAATGCCGTCGAGGTCAGTTGGCCTCAGTCGAAATTAGCCGAACGAGCGTTACCTGCCCTTACACCAAGCGTTGTCGAACGGAGCGAGGGTCTCACCGCAGCCATTATCGGTCGATCGCGCGCGACTCGCGCCTTTGTCAGCAAGCGGATTGCTGAAACCGCTATGCGACAGGACCGTATGCGCCCCAACGATGACACCAAATATCACTTTGTGGGGGATGACGTGAGAATTCAGATGGACGAGTCTGAGACAAAATCTTCGTCTGGTCAATCGATCCGCGCGAGCGGGATTGCGGAGTTGAATGCAAATGGCAACGTGCACATTACTCAGTACACGCTTCAAAACGACCAGGCTGGGCTGGAAATCCGCGGGGAATCTTTGCAGGCAATTCACTTGGGCGAGCAGCTCTATCGCCTTAGCATCAACGGGAACGCGACTCAATCTGCGGTCGCTGAGGGGGAGGGAATTCGCATGTCTGGATCCGCCATTCATCTCGACCAACAATACAACCGGCTTTGGATTGACGGGGCAGGAGATGCTAAACTAAACAACGCAACCCAACCGTCTCAACGACTGGAGCCATCGAATTCGCCTCGCGGCTTTTTGAAACAGTCCACAACCGAGCCGTCGAGCAGACTGCCAAACGTTGAGCCCGGTAAGGATGACAGTCAGAACGGTGGCACATCCAGCGACGGGCCGACCGACCTGAAATGGAACGGAGGGATGGTCTTTGATGGACAGACATTCTACGTTGAAGGAAATGTTGAAACGTTGACGCATCGTTTGGACGAAGAGGGGAAAACAACCGTAATCCAAACGACGAGCGAGGCGCTCAATGCCAAACTTGACCAGTTCATCAGTTTTAAACAACAAAATAGCGCCAAAGGCATCACGGCTAAAGTCGAAAACATTGTTCTCGCGGGAGAAATAAAACCGGGAGGCAACGTCTTCCAAACCGTGTCCATCAATCGCTCAACACCAGCCCGGCAAACGGGACTGGTAATGATCTTGTTAAATCAGATGGATCAAAATCATCAGCCTGTAGGTTCGCAACAGATTTACGTACCAGACGCGATAATCGACTCGGACTCCGGAGCAGTGAACTGTACGGGACCGGGAGCGGTCCAAGGAATCCAGCAGGCTCGCTCGCAACCCGCAGGTGCGAATAGTCGTCCCATCAACCAACAGCGCGGTCAGACGCAACCCTATGAATACATTCAGGTCAAATTTGAACGGTCGCTTGCTGGCAATATTCACCAGAAGGAAATGACCTTCTCCGGCAACGTGCGATTGGTCTACACGCCGACCAGCAAGTGGGATTCAGTTTACGACGCCGATTCCAAACAAATCGTTGATCCTGGCGGGATGCGATTGCTCAGTGATCGCTTACAAGTATTTCAATGGAAGCCGCGAACCGCCCTTGAGCCCGTCGTGGAAATGATCGCCAAAGGAAACGCCCAAGCATTCGGTCAACAATTTGAAGCAAGCGCCGACCGCATCAGCTACAATCAAGCGACGGAAAGCATTATTCTTCAGGCGGGTGCTCGTCGCGACGCCGAACTTTTCTATCAAAAGCCCGATCAGACAGATAAAGGCCATTTGACGGCTGAGACGATCAACTACAACGTCGAAACCGGTGCCGTCCAAGTTGACCGCTATAAACAAATTGATGTCAATCATCAAGGTCCACTACGCAAGCGCGATTAGTTGGTTGCCTGGCGGGATTCGTCACGGGTCGACGAACGTTGGCTATTTGTTTTACAATCAATCGTGTCTTTTAGCAGCACTCCCGGAGGTCGATGTGCGATCAATTGATCCTCGGCTGATAGACTGCAGGGAATCCCCACCACGATCTGTCGATTGAACTGGAGTCAACGTGAACGATATTAACCGCCTACCCAAACGAACCGAGGTTGCCGCAGACGATACCTGGGATTTGAGTGGCCTATTTGCCAATGATGATGCCTGGGAGCAGGCGTTCAAGGAGTTCGAGAGCTCGATTGCGGGCTACGAACCGTTTGAGGGCAAACTTGGCGAAAGTCCTGCGTCTTTGGCAGCATGCCTGGCGTTTGACAGCGAGCTCGATCAACGCGGTGAAGTCTTGGGAAGCTATGCGTTTTTGAGGTCAACCGAAGATCAGGCCAATGGTGTCTACCAGCGGATGGTGGGTCGCTTTCAATCGGTCGCCATGCGAGCGGGTGAGGCATGCAGTTTCATTCGTCCAGAAATTTTGGCACTTGCTGACGCCAAACTTGAACAGTTTTTGAATTCTGACGAACTGTCTCACTATCGGTTGTTGCTTGAGCGCCTGGTGCGATATAAGCCACACACGCGGGGGCAGAGCGAGGAACAATTGCTCGCCATGCAAGGTGAGATGGCGGGAGCCACCAGCAAAATATTTCGGCAACTCACCGACGCCGACCTGAAATTCGGATTCGTTACTGACGAGCAGGGTCAACAGATTGAACTGAGCAATGCGACGCTAATGCAATTGCTGATTTCGTCCAGCCGAGACGTTCGCAAAAACGCCTTTCATCAATTCTATGATCAATTTTCAGCTCATGAAAACACTTTGGCCGCCACGTTAAATGGCTCGGTGCAAAAAGACGTCTATTATGCTCGTGCCCGCAATTACGAGTCGGCGCTCAGTAAGGCCCTATTTGCCGACGATGTGCCAGTCGACGTTTACGACAATCTGATTGCCACCGTACGAGCGAACTTGCCGGCGCTTTATCGATACTACGAACTGCGGCGTCAAAAGATGAACCTGTCCGATATCCATCACTACGACACGTACGTTCCCATCTTGAGCGACCTGAAAACGAATTACTCCTGGAATCAAGCTGTCGAAATGGTTACCGACTCGCTTGCTCCACTCGGTTCGGAATATTGCCGGACGTTGAAACAAGGCCTGTTGGCTCGGTGGTGCGACCGTTATCCCAACGAAGGGAAACAGAGCGGTGCCTTCAGTGCGGGCGGGTATGTCGGCGATCCATACATACTGATGAATTACAAACCGATCGTGTTGAACGACGTATTCACGTTAACTCATGAGGCGGGTCACTCGATGCACACGCACTACTCGGCCAAACACCAACCGTACGAGTATTACAACTACGCAATTTTTGTTGCCGAGGTAGCGAGCACCTTCAACGAACAGTTGCTCAACCACCATATGATCAATCTTGCGGAAGATGAGCGGAAGCGAGCCTACCTGATAAATAGCCAGATCGACGACATCCGGGCGACTTTAATTCGCCAGACAATGTTCGCCGAGTTCGAAAAGATCACACATGAGATGGTGGAAAGTGGCGAACCGCTCACGGTCGATGCCCTGAAACAAGTCTACGGCCAGTTGCTTACAGACTACTTCGGTCCTGATTTTACCATCGACGAGCAACTTAAACTGGAATGCCTGAGGATTCCACACTTTTACCGCGCTTTCTACGTCTACAAATATGCCACCGGATTGTCCGCAGCCATTGCGCTGAGTGAACGCGTGCTAAACGGGGGCCAAGCCGAGCTAAACGACTATCTCAATTTCCTCAAAAGCGGCAGCAGCAAGTATCCGCTGGAGCTTTTGCGAGACGCCGGCGTTGACTTGACCAGCCCCGCGCCCATCGAAACCGCTCTGCAGAAATTTGATTCGTTAGTCGGACAGCTCGAAGAATTGATCTAGCGGCTCGTCGAGATCGTTACAACGGTCTCGGGCTTGATTTGCACTCGACCCGGCAAGGAATTGTTGTGTAGGATGATTCACAATCACCCGGTTTCGTTGAGTGATTTTTGAAAAAAATCAGCGCGGCCATTCATGCAATCGCCGGCCGATAGCTGACCGAGCGTCAAGAATTCCGCCCTCTTGTTGTTTACAATTCCAATTAAGTTTTTGCCAGTCGACGTGTCAAAACGCAACGAGCTTCCGAAACTTTGTGACGGTTAAGGCGTTTACACTTACGTTGGGTGTTTGATCTCTAGCCTGTCAAGCGTTGGTTGTCTCGTGCTGTCGAGGCGCCATAATATCCTGTATACGAATAGTCCCCGAACTAAGGAAAATACAATGTTGCGTTATATGCTTCTCGCTCCCCTCGTTTTTAGCGTCATTACGATTTCCGTAACCTTTGTGACTGCCGACGAATTTGCTAAGCAGTGGCATCAATTCCGAGGGCCAACCGGCAATGGCGTCGCAATTGACGCGAACCCGCCGATCAAGTGGTCCCCTGAAGATGCCAAATGGAAAGTCAAGATTCCGGGATTGGGTGTTTCGACCCCAATTGTGTGGGACGACAAGATTATCCTGTTGACAGCGATTAAGACAGATCGGGTTGGCGAAGGCGTTGAGGCCGATGCGGCTGCGGCTGCCGAGAGTGCTCCTCGTGAAGCTGGTCAGCAACAACAGAGGGAAGCCAGGCAGCGGCAGGATCGCCGACCTGGTGAAGGGCAGCGCCAAGAACGACAACGCGGCCCAGATCGGCGCGATGCCGAAGCGCCGATGAATTACTATGAATTTACGGTCATCTGCATCGATCGCACATCGGGCGATACACTGTGGAGCACGAAGGTCCACGAAGCGGTTCCGCACTCTAGCGTGCACAAGACCAACACATTCGCTTCCGGTTCGCCGACGACCGATGGCAAGCACATCTGGGCTTCATTCAATTCGTACGGGCTGTACTGCCTGGACATGGAAGGGAATGTCAAATGGGAGAGGCAACTCGGCAAAATGCAAACCCGTGGCAATTTTGGCGAAGGGGCATCGCCGGCCTTGTATAAAGATACGTTGGTGCTGAACTGGGATCATGAAGGAGATTCTTTCATCGAAGCGATGGACGCCATGACAGGCGAGACCAAGTGGAGGAAGGATCGCGATGAAGCGACAAGTTGGTCAACGCCACTGATTGTCGAGTACAATGATCAAATTCAGGTGGTTACGAACGGTGCAAGAAGGGTGCGAAGTTATGATTTGTCAACCGGTGACACGATCTGGGAGTGTGGCGGCCAGACCGGGAACCCGATTCCAACTCCAATGACCTTTGAAGACGTGGCTGTTTGTATGACCGGTTTCCGTACACAAGCAGCGATGGCAATACCACTCAACAGCCAAGGGGATGTCACAGGGACCGATCAAGTCGTGTGGAGTCGTGACGATATCGGGGCCTATGTACCCACCGGAGTTCTCTACAAAGGAAGCATCTATACGACCAAGTTAACCAGTGCAGTTTTGGTTGTAATCGACGCGAAAACCGGCGAAACGATCGTTGATCAATCTCGATTGAACGGCATCCAGTCGTTGTACGCTTCACTGGTTGCAGCGAACGACCATATCTACGTCACCGGGCGAGATGGAACGACACTCGTGTTGAAACATGGTGACGAACTCGACATCGTAGCGACCAACGAATTGGACGAACCAGTCGATGCGACCCCGGCGATTGTGGGGAATCAGATTTTTATCCGAAGTCATGATCACCTTTATTGTTTTGAAAATACCGAAGAGTAATTCGCCCCAAACCGGACGACTCCCGCGTTAAAGGATTCCACCAAATAGCGATTCCCTTACGCAAGCGACACCAGATGTCAGGTGTCATAAAGCACTAGGCAATCCCCTGGGTTTATTGCATATTGACGGTTTTCCAATCGTTGTGATTTAACCTTGGCGCTTTTGTGTTGACACCTCATGACGTTCTCGGTCCCGGTCAGTTGATCTCCCGGCGCCTGCCGCAATACGAACATCGTACGCAGCAGTTGGAGATGGCGGACGCAGTTTGGAGTGCACTGCGTGATCGCCAGCACCTGGTTGTGGAAGCGGCAACCGGTGTGGGAAAGAGCCTTGGCTATCTAGTACCTGCGGTGTTGTTTGCTACGGACGAAAATCCGGAGCAAAAGCGTAAACGGCGAATTGTGATATCAACGCATACGATTAGCTTGCAGGAACAATTGCTCCAGCAGGACATTCCGCTGTTGCGAAGCGTGTTGCCCAATGAATTCACGGCAGTTCTGGCCAAGGGACGACGCAACTATGTAAGTCTTAGACGCCTGGGCAGCGCGCTGTCGCGATCCAGCAGCCTGTTTGTGGATGACGAGCTTATTAACCAACTGCATGCGCTGAATCGCTGGTCGCTTGAAACGGGAGACGGCTCCAAGGCGTCATTGGACTGGCAGCCTTCTTCGGTCGTTTGGGACGAAATCGCCAGTGACAACGGTAACTGCATGGGGCGCAAGTGCCCGACCTATGAGAACTGCTTTTATTTTCGAGCCCGTCGCCGTCTGCATAATGCACAACTGATTATCGTCAACCACGCCCTGTTTTTTAGCGACCTTTCACTGCGGCGACTGGGGGCGAGTTTACTTCCGGATTACGATGCGGTGATCCTGGACGAAGCTCATACGATCGAGGGGGTGGCTAGCGATCATATGGGTTTATCGGTCAGCCTTGGCCAAATCGATTTCGCGCTCAACAAACTTTATAACCAACGCGGCCACAAAGGGTTGCTGGTTCACCACAAATTGACCCGTGAACAACAGATGGTCATGCATTGTTCGATCAAGGCAGAAGAGTTTTTTGATGATGTTCGAGCTTGGCTGCGGCGATCCAGCCCCACCGAGATCGGCAGTTCTCGTTCGATTCGAGTTCGCGTGGCTGGCATTGTCACGAACGACTTAAGCCCCGTGCTCCAGGAACTAGCGCAGCGTTTAAAACGGATCGCGGCGAACATTGGCGACGAGACTGAGCGGCAAGATTTAATTTCCAGCCATGATCGACTATCGATCCTTGCTGCGACGATCGAAAGCTGGCGAACTCAGGACGAACAAGATTGTGTGTATTGGGTCGACACCGTGCAACGCCGCGGCCAGATTGCCGTGGAGCTGAATGCCGCACCGGTAGAAATCGGACCGATCATACGAGAGGAATTGTTTGACAGAGTCGATAGTGTGATCTTAACTTCGGCGACGCTCTCTCACCGCGGTCGTGCGGCCGACGAAAACGGCACGCCGCGGAAAAACCAGAATAGTGGTTTCGGCTTTTTCAGATCCCGTGTCGGTTTGACGCAGAGTCGCACGTTGCAACTCGATAGCTCGTTCGATTATGCTCGGCAAGCCCGGGTGATTGTCGTGGCCGATATGGCCGATCCGGCGAAAGATCGAAATACGCACGATCGTCAATCGATCGACGTTATCAAAAAATACCTTCTGCAAACCGATGGAGGGGCGTTTGTGCTGTTTACAAGCTATGAGTCGCTGCGACAGGCCGCCCGCCGCTTGACTTCGTTCCTGGTTGAACATGAGATGCCGCTTCTCTCGCAGGCGGACGGCACGCCACGTTCAAAATTGTTGGACGAGTTCCGCAAGAGCGGGCGAGCTGTCCTGTTGGGTACCGACAGCTTCTGGCAAGGGGTGGATGTTCCCGGAAGCGCACTGCGCAACGTGATCATTTCGAAGTTGCCATTCAGCGTCCCCGACCATCCGTTACTGGAGGCTCGGCTCGATTCGATTAAGGAAGCTGGTGGAAATCCGTTCATGGACTATCAGCTTCCGGAAGCAATCATCAAGTTCAAACAGGGGTTTGGCCGGCTGATTCGAACCACTTTCGATGAAGGGATTGTTGTCATTCTCGACCCGCGCGTGAAATCCCGCCATTACGGGCGGTTGTTCCTCGATGCATTGCCGGAATGCGAAATCACGATCGATTCAATTTAAGCTGATCGAATACATCGGCGATCCGCTTCATCCCCTGCTGCCGATAATCGCGAATCAAAGGCAACAAGGTCTCGAACGCCGTGCTGACCTCGCGAATGCGGCCGTTCAATTCCTTCCAATCGCAATCGTCGACCAGCGAGGTTACATTCAAGAGCTCGACGGGTAAACCAATATCGTTGCAGAGATTGGATATCTTGGACGTATTTGAATCGATGTACAAAAAAATGTTCCCCAATGCAATGCACGCCATTGCCACGTGAAACCTTCCCGTCACCACCACGCGTGCTCGGTCAATCTGACTGTCATGGATCAGAAAGTCTAGTGACCCCAACGGTTGCAGTGCAGTCTTAAAACACCCATCTTGATCGTATTGCGCGAGTTGCCGATGGTCAAGCAAACAGAATGTTCCCTCCAGGTGCACCGATGCATCAAACAGCCGCAAAGCGCGTTCATAAACAATACTGTCTGTAAACAACAACCCCTGGCGATTTCTCCGAGAATCCCTGTCTAGCGGCTGCCATTGCGGCAATGAAAAATCGGGGGTCAACAATGCGTTAACTCCCGCTTCCGCCAGTGTGCGCTGAGAGGCCCCATCTCTCACGGCGATCAGGTCGAACGACGGAAGTGACCCAGCGAGCTCCGGAGCGTTCGATTCCCAAATCGAATTGAGCAGCGCAATTTTGGAGCCTCGTGATTGATAGGCCAACGCCATCTCCAATAGCTGCTTAGCGCGTGCAGCGTCATGATGAAAGGTCCCCTCACCGTTGATAATGACCCAGTCAGGAGCCGGGCGATCAGGTTGCATATCGGTCGGTGCATTAGCACGATATAACATGCGAAACCCCATCTGCTGCAGGGTCTCGTAAATGGTCGCCATGACATGATTGCAGCCGATATGCCGATAGGATTCCAATTCGGCGGTATCATTCACCAGGACGTAACTCTGTTGGCCCGTTTTGGAATACAGGTTTTGCAGGCGCTGCCGGGTACGAAAGCGAAACAACTCGATCTTGGTCTCCATGGCTTGCAAGCCGGCAACCGAAACCGTCGTTGTCGATGGACGGCGCTCAATAAAATCGTCGACATCGCATTCCGTGGGAACAAATGCAGCAATTTCGTTGAAGCCTTGCTCTTTAACAGCTCGGAATCTTGCCATGAGATATTGTGTCAGCCATTCAGGCTCTTCAATCTTGTGAGAAGGCATCACATAGTGGTTGAACATCCAATGAAAAACGGGGTCGATGTCGGCTTCGGCTGTCTGGGGGTGCGTTGCCAACAAGGTGTCCAGGTCACTCGCATCGGTCGCAAATGCAATATGCGAGTCCCCTGGAGAACCGACTCGCTTACCGAGGAATTTAGCGACCGGGCCGATATTCGAGGCAATCGTCCAAATCCAGTCGACTTGCGGGAGCAGTTGAAACGACCCTGAACTAAAACTTTTCGCGCGCGGTAAATACTCAAGATTGGGTAACATTTCGTGCAACCCACGCAAAACGTGAGCGAATCGATTACTGGTATCGATACTGGGAACATTGGGATGCTCGGTGACCAATATACCGATATCGGAATCGACTTGGCTGCAAACATCCAGCAGAAAATCAATCTGCGAATCATACCGGCCACGATCGTGGTCGAGCTGGGTGTGAGTCGCGTCTCTCGCTGACGTACCACCTGCGCGGTTCGTGGAAATGCGCAAGTGCATCGCCTGTGCGTCGAATGACGAGTAATTTGACGCCTGCAAGGGTAGCAATAGATAACGATCATATCGCCGTTTGAATGGAAGGCGCCGCTCGGTGTGACTGAGCATTTCAACGGCGGCTTGTCGAATGCCGTTACTCAGCGATACCTGTTGGCTGCTCGCCGAGAACTCGGGCTGCTCGCGCGACAGGTTAAACCATTTTGCGGGTGCTGCATTTCGAAATAGTCCGCAATGGTCCATGAAAAAGGAATGCCGAAACGGCGGGCGGCTAAACGGAGATGTTTCAAAATTGATCTTCATCGCGGTTGAGGCAAAGGAATAGCGACATTCCTCCCCAAAAGTGATCACGATATCCCAATCCAAATCATGAGGAATCGAGTTGCACACGATGCGATCGAGCATTTGCTGTAATTCAGAATCCGTTGATCCCAGAAAGTCTGAAATCCAGACATCGCGAAGCGTATGCCCTTTGGAGTGAATCCGGTTGGCCATGGCAACTTCGTTAATGGAGTAGATTCGGTGTTGAAACATTTGCTCGCTTCGAACTCCGTCCAGGAAGCGTCGCGGCACGGCGACGTGCATTTCAAACAGATCAGGAGAGTCTCGATGAAGTTGGCGAAAAATGCGCAATGGAAAATCGAGCCAATACCGGTTCCGAAACAGATGTTCTGGCAACGGTTTTGGCTCGACAAACAGCAGAAGTCGCAGCACGTCTTTAATCCTTCAGCGACATAGTAAAAATAGGGGTTTTATAGCTTCGGCTTGTCTGCCGCCCGGTTCGCGTTATCAGTTAGCTTCTCACACCGTGACATCTAACTCCAAGGCGCACGAGATAGCCGTTGCAGAGTCGATCCGCCCAGAGCGATTCGCGCTCGAACCTTTTTCGTGTTGATCGGCCATGCATTTCACCCGTTACGATGTGGTCAACGCAACGAATCGTATCGCATTGTTTTGCCTTATCACTTCGAGGTAGGCCGAGCGAGCCCAGGTACTTCACCGTCGACTTCCCGAATCGGAACGACGCCGTATAGCGGAGTCGCGACCCATCTTTAATTGGAGCGACGTTCGAGTTGACCCAAGCATCGATCAATTGACCGGCAGGCTGAACAAGTTTCCTTTGTCGTCGCGACACTCCAGGTCCAGATGTTCCGGATAGACGTTTTCACGACCAATGATTTTTATTTTCATCGTACCCTCCTCCTCAAGCTCGGAAAGCTCCTTTCGCTTTTGATTATTCAAAAACGAGGCAACCATATCCTTGATCGTCACTTGCACGGTGGAGATATTGGGTTGTTGAGCCGCAACCAATAACATTCGCATGACCTCTAAAGCCATGCTTTCTTCGGTTTTAACGACTCCTCGTCCATTACAACAGGGGCAATCGCTATACGAACTGCGTTTCAACCCAGGTCGAACTCTCTGCCGGGTCATTTCGATGAGGCCAAACGGACTCGTGCGCAAGATTTTAGTGCGGGCGCGATCGCGTTTCATCGCGTCCCTCAACGCATGTTCAACCCCTCGGCGGTGTTTTTCGCGACGCATATCGATAAAGTCGTTCACGATGACCCCGCCCAAATCACGCAGTCGGAGCTGACGAGAGATCTCTTTGGCCGCTGCAATGTTCAATCGGTAGGCCGTTTCTTCAGCGGAGTCGTCAACACGGAAATTGCCGCTATTGACATCGATTGCTACCAGGGCCTCGGTTTGATCGATCACGATCGATCCCCCCTCTGGCAATGCGACCTCTCGCCGATTGATCTGCGCGATTGCTTCTTCGAGGTTGTATTTATGGAACAGAGGGTCTTTACCTTCATAGGATTTAAGCCGGCTGACTTGCCTTGGCATGACAAGTTTCAGGAACTCCCGGGCGCGATCGTAGGCTTCCTTGCGGTCAACGACGATTGCATCAACATCGGCGGTCACGATATCGCGGATGGTGCGAATGATCATATCACTCTCTTCATAGATTGAAGTCGGCGCCTGTTCGTTCTTCAATCGTCGAACGATAGCCTTCCACAACCTTAACAGGTAAGCCATGTCGCGAGACAGGTCTCGACGAGACCGCCCCTGCCCGGCCGTTCGCACAATGAATCCCAATCCCTTGGGGGGATTAAGTTCCAGCAAAATATCCTTGAGCCGTCGGCGCTCGTCTTCATCGTCGATTTTACGCGACACCCCAACACGGCCCAACGCGGGCATCAGTACCAAATATCGCCCGGGGATACTGATATAGGTTGAAAGCGTTGGTCCCTTGTTGCCGATTCCCTCTTTGATGACTTGCACCAGGACATCGTCACCACGCTGAAAGATTTCCTGAATCGGGGGCTTGACGCGCGGCCGGTTGCTTATCGGATATCGGTGCGATCGTCCGTTTCCGCCGCGACCACGATCGTTGCGGTTGCGCGACTTCCCTTCTGGGTGATCCGTGTCGTCATCCTCGATCTCTTCCCAGTCACCTCGGTTACGCTTTTGATCGCGACCACGATGGCGGCTGGGGCTGTTTCGATCATCGCGAAATTCTGGTGCCTTGGGATCGTAGCCCCCCTGTGCATAATACGAAGGCTCGACGTCACTTATATGCAGAAACCCGTTCTTTCCGACGCCGAAATTAACAAACACCGCTTGGATACTGGGTTCCAAATTGACAACTTTTCCCAAATAGATATTTCCGGCATAATTGTCCTGGCTGGCCCGCTCAATGTATAGCTCTTCCAGTCGTCCATCTTCCAATATCGCAATTCGGCATTCTTCCGGTTGCGACGTGTTGATCAGCATTTCTTTTTTCATAGGAGTGTTGCTTCTTTCGCTGTGCGGGTCGGATGTATTGATCTTCGAAACCCGACCTGCAGTAATTGTTCATTGGTTTAGTTTTGCCCAGTTCGAAAACAGGATCTGAGCCTTGATGTAAATGTATTAAATCGTTGTTTCGTTGGCGCTCAAACAAACAATGGGTTAGGTGGAGCGCTTTTGC
>JBGTDM010000081.1:0-8004 GCA_041748315.1 Pirellulaceae bacterium | reverse complement strand
ATATTGTATCCATAGGTATTCGGCCAATCGGGGACGGCCATTCCCGCCGCGTAGGTTGTTACCAAGCCACCCATCCAAATCAACGGAAATACGACAATCGCACAAAACACGGCAAAGCAGTGCGGCAACGGATTAAAGCTGGGTGTTGTCGGATTCAATGGTGACATGTGGATATTGAACTTCAGGTCGCGATCGCCTGCGGGCAAAAGTCCTCATCTGCTGTCGGATCGTTGTAAACATGAGGTCCAGAGCCAACCGAGGGTCTGTTCAAAAAATTTCCGTGAGGGGGGGGACTGCTGGTCGACCATTCCAACGTGCAAGACCGCCAAGGATTGTCCACAGAACTCTTCCCCCAAAACAAACAAACTGCAAAATTCACAAAAAACAGAATTTGCACCGCACCCATGGCCATTGCGGAGAATGTGATGAACTGATTAAGTGGCTGTAAGTGAACAAACGCTTCACCATACGGATCGGCGGTTCTCCTCAGGAATCCAGAGTGTCCCAATAAATGCATTGGGAAAAAAGTGCAATTAAGAAACACAAAGGTCAACACAAAATGGAGTTTACCAATCGTCTCATTCATCATGCGCCCAAACATCTTCGGAAACCAAAAGTAAATACTGCCGAAGACTGCCATAATCGAGCCAGCAAATAAAACGTAATGAAAATGCGCAACGATATAATGCGTATCGTGCAAATGCTCATCCACAGAACTCGATGCGAGCATTAACCCGGATAAGCCGCCAATGATGAACATCAAAATGAAGCTAACGCAAAACAGCATCGCAGTCGTGAATTGAATTTGGCCTCCCCAAAGAGTCGCTAACCAATTAAACACCTTGATCCCACTGGGCAGCGCAATCAACATGGTGGAAATCATGAAAGCCATCCCCAAATACGGGCTCATGCCAGAAACAAACATATGATGGCCCCATACGACGAAGCTGAGTATGGCAATGGCCAACACGGAAAACACCATCGGGCGATAGCCGAACAACGGCTTTCGCGCAAAGCAACTGACGATGTCGGAAACCATTCCCATCGCCGGCAAAATCATGATGTACACCGCAGGATGAGAATAGAACCAAAACAGATGTTGCCACAATAAGGGTTCCCCCGAGGCACCTGAGAAATCGATGTTGTTAACCGAAATGGACGAGGGAATAAAAAAACTCGTGCCAAACTGCCTGTCGGAAACCTGCATCAGTAACGCCGCCGTAAGAACAGGGAGTGAAAACGCTTGCAAGATTGCGGTCACCAACAACGTCCAAATCGTCATCGGCATTCGAAACAGTTTCATACCTGGCGCACGCATCTGAAAAATCGTGGTGATGTAGTTGATGGCACCTAACATTGACGAGATGCCTACGAACAACAGAGACAACAGCCACAACGTTTGGGCGCCTTGGCTTCCCGGTGCCGCCTCATAGATCACACTTAACGGCGGATAGGCGGTCCAACCCGCCGCAGGTCCATTCCCGGGTGCCATGAATGCCAAAATCATTAAACAAAAAGCTGGCCACATCAACCAATAACTCAACATATTCAACGTCGGAAATGCCATATCCCTGGCACCAATCATCAATGGAATCAAGTAATTTCCGAAAGCCCCGGACAGAATCGGGATGACCACGAAAAATATCATGATCGTGCCATGCATTGTAAACAGCACGGTGTAGAACTCGGGAGTTATTTGTCCACCTTGATCCGCAAACAACCAAGGACCGATAATCGGCATGTCGGACCAGGGCCATGCAAGTTGCCAACGAATTGCCAGCGCCAAGAGCCCCCCGACCACCATCCAAATCAATGTCGAAAACAGAAACTGAATTCCAATGATTTTGTGATCGCGTGAAAATACATATCGTGACAGGAATCCACCTGAACGATGCTGCGTTTCCGATGTTGTCGTTAGTTCCATGGCCGTAGTGCGCCCATGATAAATCTCTTTCAGTTGAACCGTGGGTGTCTTGTGTCTTAGTCGAGGTTGCCGTCGCCCAGGTTGTTATTGGCCAAGCCGTTCAACCAGCGGTCAAATTCAGCTGGACTGACAATCGACATCTTGGCTTGCATGTTGTAGTGCCCCCAACCGCATAACTCGGCACAAATAATCTCCAACTTACCCACTTGCGTTGGCGTGAACCAGATTCGATGCACAGTTCCCGGAACGATATCCTGTTTAATTCGCAGTTTCGGAACCGAAAAACTATGGATCACATCCAAACTATGTAGCTCGAGTAACACATGCTCACTCGATGGAACAACCAATTCATTCACCGATCGCAGATCGTCGACAGTATTCAAGATGCCATCGGGACCTGCGTAAAAAAATTCCCAGTCGAACTGTCGTGCAACAACTCGAGCGATCGGTTGTTCCCCTTTTGGAAAATCGATTTTGTTGGTTTTCCAAGTACCCGACTGATAAACGGCCAACGCCACCAGGATGATCGCTGGAATCAACGTCCAAGCGAACTCAAGTCCAACATGTCCGCTTACAAATTTCACTGGCCGGTGCGGGCTACTACGATACAAAGCGACGAATAAAACGACTCCGGTCACCGCCAGCGTGATTCCTGCAACGATATTGATCTCCTTGAATAAGTGATCGAGTTCGTCGGCGTGTCGACTCATCGATTGCGGCATCCAGGTTGCCTCAAATGGTCCGACCCCAAAGGCCGAGCAGAGATACACCGCAATCGCCGCAACGGGAACACTCAAGAAAAAAATGGCCCAAAAGCGGTTCAACGTCGGTCTCCCGTTGGCATCGGTCGAGTACGATCTTCAGTCAAACGCTCATCCGGCAAGCGCATTACATAGGCGACCAATGCCCAAACTTCAGCCACGTCCATGCTCACGGCAGGCATCGGCGTGCCGTCGATGCCATTCGCAATACGGCGATAGAGATCTTCGGGTCGATTCCCACCACGAAAGACCCCAAGTCGCAAGTTGCGAGGCTTCATCGAGCGAGGCGGAAAGGCGCCGGCTCGAATGAACTGCTGATGCGTCCGGGGATCAAGCGGCTTCACTCCACGCGTCTCCAGCCAATGGGTGGTCCACAAATCGTAATTGGCAGTTTGGCCATCCCCCAATCCTGTCATGCCATGGCATTGTGCGCAATTCGCTTTCCCCAAAAACAGCGCTTTGCCAGCAGCATATAATTCAGGGTCATCGAGCAGCGACTCAGGCGGACTCGGGACCGTCGTAATCTCATTCTCCGCATCAAGCCACATTTCCAAATACCGGTAATAGGCTTCGTCCATATAATATTCCAATTGCTCGTCAAGCGGCTTAATATCTGCATCTGCGTCCAGGTTCTCAGTCTGCTTTTCACCATTTTCGGAGGCTCGACTTCCCGAATCGTCACGTTCGTCATTCAGGGTCGTGCGATCGCCATGAACGACGGGCCAAAGAATCAGTCGAGAGCCTCCAACATCCAGTTGACTGAGTTCGTTGATCATTCCCCGTTCAACCTGCCCTCGAACACTCAAATACTTTACGTAATCTACCAAAGCGTCGATCTGCTCCTCTTCAAGCAGCTTGAAGGAAGGCATCGCTGTCCCTGGAATTCCTTCCAGCAAGATTCGCTTCAGATCGGCATTGGTTGGCGGTGCACGCCCCCCCGTCGACTTGAATTTGAACCTCCCTAACCGAAAATCGCGCGGATAGGGGTTTAAGAATCCAGATGTCGGACCACGTCCGTCTCCTGTGATCCCATGGCATTGAACACAATGTTCTCGATAGAGTCCAAATTTTACTCCATCTCGATCACTACTCACCGGACCAGCAGATTGAGTGAGGTGTTCCAACGATACCCAGCTTTGCGGTTCCCCCTTGAGACCCAACGGCGGAAACCTCGGAACGTCCGGCGTGCCAAACAAAGCCGTAACAAAGGTGGCAATATCCTGACGATTGTGATCAGGAAAATCCTCATCCTGCTCCAGCAACTTATTTCGCTGAATCTGCAACTCAACTTCGTTAAATCGAAACTCGGGACTAGGCGTACAACCCAAGCACAGAAATAAGATTGCTGACAACAACCAAAGCTGTGAATGAAATGGTATTGTGGTGGGATTCCGACGTTCCAATTCGATCATTTTAGGCTGGATGCATGTCAGCAACATTGGCACATTTCACAACGAACGCAACGCAACGGTAACTCGTTGCGTACTTGATAGTGTACTGGATTTAGAGGTGCATCCGTAACTGCGTCAGATTGTCACGACTCCCTTGGGTTTTGCCGTTTTGTATCACATTTCGATTGGTTTCGCAGACCACAATCTGGAACAATCAGCGGATTCGGCCAAACCTCCAAGAGAACGATTTCAATGAAATGGGATCCCCTCTAAGACGGTTGCGAACCGAAAGTACCGGTAGCCGAATCTCCCGAAATATTGTCATCCGCTCCATCGTTACGAAACAGTTCATCACGAATTCGCTTCACCCCGTCCGGGTCGTAGTGCTTGGGTGCATTGCCCGGTGGCGAACATGACGAAACGATCAATAGGAAACAACTACCGATCGTAGACAACAATACCCTACGACAGCACGAAATCGGATCGCTTGCCCTTTTCTCACTTATTGTCAATTTTGCGATCCACATCAGGTCGGGCTCTTATAAAGGGGGACGTGGCACGACCGAGTTTTGAACCTGTTCTCTCGATCCTGGTAAATAACTCTCGATAATCCAATGTCTATTTTACGCACGTGTTTGACGGTCCGAAAGCGAAAAATCTAAAAATCAAAGCATAGCCAATTGCAAAAAAATATGCTTCGATGGAATTGAAAAGAGAATGATCGCCCCTGCATGCTATGAAGTGGATCATTTAGAGCGATCCCCTTCAATTCTGGAACGTGACATTACCGAGACGATCAAACCAGACGACTCAGGAAGGCATTGGCCAAGCCTAGAACCAACAAAAACCCGCACATATCAGTCGCGGTGGTCAAGATCGGACCGGAAGCTAATGCAGGGTCAAGGTTCCAACGCCGCAAAATTAACGGCAGCGTACCTCCTATGGAAACTGCGATTAGCGTATTGACCATCAACGCGACGCCAACCACCGCACCGAGCCACGCATTGCCCTGCCAAAGCACGGTCGCAACCGCGATAAACAATCCCAATGCAAATCCGTTGATCAATCCGACGCTGATTTCCTTGAGCCAGACCCAAACGACCTCCCGTGTCGCTACCAACCCCAGGGATAATTCACGCATACTAACGGCAACTGCCTGAGTGCCACTGCAACCACTCATATCAGAGATAATTGGTAAAAAAACGGCCAGAGCAATCACTTGGGTCAATGTGTCTTGATAAAACGCGATCACACTTGCGGCGACAATATTCAACAAAATGTTGATGCTTAACCAGCCCAATCGGCGTCTAGCTCGTAACAAAACCGGCATGGTGCGGAATTCTTCGGTCACAATCCCCTGTGTCTTCAGATAATCGCTGGTGTTACGATCTCCGATCGCTTCTTCCACGTCGCCACGACGAACGACGCCCACTAGAACTCCAGAATCGTCAACGATCGGGACCCCGACGAATGCGTGATCGTCAAAAAACTCGTTCAAGTCATCGATTGGAAGGTGATGATCGACGGAAATCGGATTTCGCAGCATCAATTGATCGAGGCGCACATGAGCAGGACTGAGAAGTAAGTCTCTCATTCGCAAGACACCGACGAGTTTCCCGTTCGGTTCGAGCACATAGGCATATTGCACATCAAAATCGTTGTACTTATCAGCATTGTCGCGGAGATGTTGCACGACGTAACCGACGGTGTCATGTTTGGAGAATGACAATAACTCCGCAATCATGATTCCGCCAGCCTCATTGTCTTCGTAACTGGCCAACTTGCGAACAATTTCCGCTTCACCGGCATCATCCATTTCGGACAAAATTGCCTGAGCAGTACGGTCGTTTAGCTCACCAACAAAGTCCGCTTGTTCGTCTTTTGGAAATTCCTCAAGAATATCCGCCGCGAATTCGGGGCGGAGTTCTTCCAACAACTCGAGTGCTTGAACTTCGGGCAACATTTGCACAAAATCTGCGGCGTCTTCGCTACTCATGCCTTCGAGCAACTGCTGCTGAACTGCTGTATCCAACCGCGAAAGAAATCGAGGTCGGTCTTCCAGTCGCAACGTATCGATCAATTCATGGACAGTAGAAAAATCACCGGATTGAATTAGCGCAATTATTTTGGTAGCGAATGCGTGTTCATCCATCGGATTTGAATTGGCAGAAAGCATCGTTTTGGTGGGGAGTCAACGTACAGACGAAGTGATACCATCCCAACAGTTTTAATTCTCAGAACACCGAGCTGGTCGTCATTGATTTTCGATTTTGTCGCCGGTCATTCAACATGAACGAAACAAACATCAAACCGCCGTTCAACAATCTATCACTTCCAAACGAAATCCAAAAGTGCAATTTATCGCGCTGAGTCGGAGGCCCCGTCCTACGGGAATGATCGAGTTTGAAAACGACCAGATGAAAGCAGCACCATCGCCAATTCAAGAACCGCAGGCACCGCGCGAAATACAAGTCCAGCACCCGCTCATCTCGACCGCGATGAATCGAACAACATTGCTGTTGCCGAAAAGAAAAGTAATCGGTGGTCGTTGACGATGATCAGCAGAGGTTGATCTGAACGCGTCTGGAGCCTTCGATCGCTCACTTGCGAACAACTTTAATTTATCCAGGTGGCCAGTCGAGCTGTCGACCACCAAGTATATGAAAATGCAGATGATCGACTGATTGCCCACCTTCGACGCCAACATTTGTAACCACGCGATAGCCGTTCTCCAATCCCTGCTGCCTGGCGACGTCCCGAATGACTTTGAAGAGGTGGCCGAGCAAGTCCGCATCTTCGTCAACGACGTTCGCGACACTTCGAATTTGCTTCTTCGGGATAACAAGGACATGGATCGGAGCCTGAGGCGCGATGTCTTTAAAGGCTAGGCATTGATCATCCTCATAGACGATTTCTGCCGGAATTTCACGGTCAATGATCTTCTGAAAAATAGTCACCATCACCCCTCAGAGTTATTAAAATGGAGAAACAAGCCACATTGTGACGAATTGACTTATCGCTTCCTGTTTGCGAAACCAGCTTACTGATAACCGATGCCATCGGCGGTGTCATTCAAGTCAACCATTGTCGCGAATCTCGTTCATCGACCCCAATATCTCAATAGCATATGTCGGCGCAAACACACGGCCAAGGATAGCTGGAAACCTACCGGTTATTCCGATGCAAATCGTCAACAATTCCCAAGTTTAATTCGGCGACTGAAGTTCGAGTAGTTCCAACATCGCTCTACCCATGGCATTGCCAATTCGATTGAACCAAATCGCACTACCTAGATAGTGGTAGGGGCGATCTGAGCCAACTTTCTTCCAGGCTTCGACTTGTTGTTCCCAATCTGGAAACAATTCCTCAGCGGCCTTGTCAACCAACTCGTCAGTCCGAATCGCCTTTACGTTGCCTTGAAACTCCGCGACGTCGTTCATTGCCAGTTGCGCCTGCTGTATGATCAGCATCGCATCCCGAGCCGGTTGCGAGCCATTCTGTCCCAATGCTCCGATTACGATCGGTAGATTTGGTGAATTCAAATCCCTACGGATATCGCGAATCAAGTTTACCAGATTTTGCCGATATTGTTGCGGAACTCCGTCACCAAACATGTCGTTAAATCCTTGAAACCAAACGAAACCGCTTATTTCAAAAACCTTCCCGTCCAACTCAGGAAATCGCTGTTGGTAGTCCTTTCTCGTCGCTTCCACGTCGTTCAGCATTTGGCGATATGAGTTGCCGTAGGCTTCTTTGATGGACTCCAGGGTTGGGAGTGGATCCTGTCGACCATGTCGTTCATTATTTTGTGTCACTCGATTTTTCGCCTCTTCCCATTCCCTCGACAATGCTTCATCGGTCGGCAATCCGGAACTTGGTGAACGGAATTGTTTGTAAAGCGAATGCCCACCCCAAGCGGTTTTGATCA
>JBGTDM010000080.1:0-9211 GCA_041748315.1 Pirellulaceae bacterium | reverse complement strand
GTATGTCGATTCGCGCACACGGACATCTGAGATTCGGGATGGCCTGAGCCAGACGCTGCTGGTAGGCGAACGCCCACCCAGCAAGGATAACTGGTACGGTTGGTGGTATGCCGGGACGGGGCAGATGCACGATGGGTTGCCTTCGGGTTCGCCCGACATGTTGCTGGGCGCGGTGGAACGGAATGATTCGACCAGCTATGATGCGTCGAGTTGTCCTGCCGGTCCCTACAGCTATGGCGCTGGCGATTTCGAGGAGCAGTGCAGTCTATTTCATTTCTGGAGCCTGCATCCTGGCGGCAGCCATTTCGCGATGTGTGACGGTTCGGTGAAGTTCGTGAGCTACCACATCGACGCCGCAATCATACCGGCACTGGCCACCCGCGACGGTGGCGAAGTCGCCTCGCTGGAGTGAGCGGTTGCGGATCGCGTAGAAATTTTGACGGACGATCGCTCGTTGAAGTTCAGCCTTCAGGCTGTTCGTGCGCAAACTTCTTTGCGCAACGCTTGATAATTGAGTTACGAAAACACGCTAAAGCGTGAACTCCAACAATCGTATCCGAAAAGCACGCTGAAGCGTGAACTCCAACGTTGGAGTTCAGCCTTTAGGCTGTCCGCGCGCAATCTTCTTCACGCAATGCTTGGTAATTGAGTTACGCAAAACACGCTAAAGCGTGAACTCCAACAATTACATTCAAAAAACACGCTAAAGCGTGAACTCCAACGTTGGAGTCCAGCCTTCAGGCTGTTCCAACCGGTTGATAAGGATTGTAAGGAACAAATTGACACGGTGGCTGTCGAAACTTCACAATTATCCTAATTAAAACTTTTTATAGGCCGGCAAATCAGCAATATTTGTGAAACATACCAACACGGTTATCCAGATTAACTCGATTGCCCACTTTGACCGATTTCAGAAATGAGGTTGTAGAAGTGAACATCGACAATCTACGGGGTGGATACCCTGAAAGTATGCTCCGTGACTATTGGCCGAAATGCGAACAACGCGTTAAGCGAACAACGCGTTAAGCGGAACCGAAAAGTTGTTGAATGGAAACGTCGGCGCCAACGCAACGTCATCGAACACGTCTATCTCTGACTTGAACGCACCTTCAGATATTTCCGCAGGTGAATTCTTGAATTCAAGCATTGGAGGGCGACGTGAATAGCGTGAGAAACATGACCTCGCTGTTTGGCGCTCAACTCGCCAGGTTCGGTGCCAACAACTCACGATTCGGTCGATGACGCGATTGGCCATTGGATTCAGATTCCTGGTCGCTACGACCCGAAAGTTAAACACAAGTGGAAATCGTGCGATGAATAATGCCAAACCGTTCAACAACAAACAAGTCGCATCACTCCCCTTGCCAACCTTACTACTTTTGCAACAAGCGGTGGATCACAACGGCACCACCCCTGAGATTGTTAAAACGATTGAGCTTGATCCAGTATTGACAACGCTTGTGCTGGAGGTAGCAAACTCTCCAATATATCGATCTAGAACCCCAATTAAAACAATCGAGAAAGCTGTTTCCTGGTTAGGAAAGAGCGAAGTCGTCGTCATCGCATTGAGTTTGGCTTTCAATAATATTGCGAAGACAAATGCAGCCTTGCGTGAACAGATCATACAACACTGGCGGCGCTCGTTTATTCAAGGTGTCATCATGAACCGGCTGGGCGAACTTTGTATCGAAATCGATCGCAATGAAGCCTGCGTTACAGGCCTGATGATGGATTTGGGGAGTCTGATTTTTTTTGACCGCTACGGCGAAAGCTATGGCCAACTCTATCAACGTGCTCAGTACTCACGACGACCCCTTGATTTACTTGAATACGAAACGCTAGGAAAATCGCATGCCGCGATCGGAGCTGAGTTCCTTACAGCGATGGGATTGCCCTCGGTTTTTGCAGATGTCGCTCGCCTGCATACTTGTTCGATCAAGGAACTTGCGGCGTGGATTCATCCCGAAAACCCGGAAAGGGGCCACTTGATCTCGGCTGCTGTTGCCGCTTCGCATCTTGCCGATTTCTTTTGCCTGCAATCGCAGGGTGAATCGTTAATGGCTGCTGAGGAAATTATCTCGAACGCTCTCCATCGATCGACCAGAGACCTGGATTGGCTGTTACGCACCGTCCGCTTGGACGTGGAAGAAAAAGCGAGCTTGTTCACAATCGAAATCGCGGACTTGCCCAAGAACGAAATGTTGCTGGGACGAGCTGCTGAGTTTGTCGAACGAGGGGGCTGGACACCATTTTTAGAAAACGACCTACAGTGTTCAGAGAGAATGCAACGATTCACACGAGCTGAACAGGCAATCAAAGGACTGGAAAATCAATTGTGCCGCGACAAATTGACTCGACTCTTTAACTTCGACTATTTCATGGGACGCCTCGATGCAAGTATCTCAATGAGTCGAATGATGGGAACTTCCGTTAGTGTTCTTGTGTTCAATATAGATTCGTTCCGTCAAATCAATCTTAAACATGGTGCCGTCGTCGGTGATCAGGCTCTACATATGGTGGCTCGTGTCCTGCGGGAATTGACTGGATCGCATACGACCCTCGCTCGAGCGAATGGCAACACTCTGGTTGGTCTTTTTACCAAACACAATTTCGAAGAGTTGATCGAGTTGGGGGAATCCATCTGCAAGGAAGTCGTCGATCGGGCACCAGAAAGGAATCACCTGGGCATCCCACTTACCATTAGCGTCGGTGGCGTCATCGCAAATCCAGTCGGTGACGACGATTCCGCAATAACACTTATCGATTGGGCCAGCCAGGTACTCTATGAATCGAAAAAGTGGGGGGGGAATCAGTCGACGATCCGGACCCGCAAGGACTGGATAACGAACAGGCGTTCGATACCCGATTTGTTTCAATCCGAACCAAGCTCAATTCCACTTGGGATTCCCAATTCGCTACCTGGCACGTTACAGTGACATTCATGAGGCATTTGGATCGTTCATTTGTACGAGCGGAGGTCTCCCCGGCGCTTTTTGTCTAAACCTCCCGTTTAGTTTCTCAATGAAGTGCCGCGACGTGAGGCTCGATGAGTCACGATTACGTCGACCAGAGTGTAAGAATCGACACGTCAGCAAAGCGTTGCAATGCTTGCCGACACTTTCATTTGTTAGTACAATCGGTAAAAAATTAACCGCGCAATATTGGCGGAAATTTAGGTTCGATTTACCCTCCTTTTATTCTCGGAGCCGAAACGTGAGAAACAAATGGCTTGCCATTCCAATGGCGATATTCTCCTGGTGCATTCCCCTGTTTGTTGTTTCCACCCATGTATCCGGCCAATCGCCGGTGCTCACTCCGGCTGAGTCTCTTAAGCGCACCAGCGACATCGTCAAATATCTCGCGTCGGACGAACTTGAAGGACGTGGCGTTGAGACGAAGGGATTGGAAATCGCTGGCGAATTTATCGAGGACGAGTTCAAGTCATTTGGACTGAAACCGCTGCCGGATGGAACGTACCGCCAATATTTTGAGCTCGACCTGGGTTCCCCATCCTTAGTCGAGGATACGTGTAAGTTGGTATTAAAAAATGCTTCGGATACTATTGCGTTGGAATTGGACAAGAACTTCGCGCCCCAAGTGGGGCGACGCTCAACCACAGCCACGGGCGGGTTGGTGTTTGTCGGATATGGAATCAACTCGGAAGAGCTTAACTATAACGAATATCGCGATGTCGATGTGACCGACAAATTTGTGATCATTATCCGCAAGGAACCGCAACAGAATAATCCAAATAGCGTATTCAATGGGGCCGACAACTCTGAGTACGCGTTCGTCCAATACAAGGTCGATGCTGCCAGAGAGGCTGGAGCTGCGGGCATCATTTTTGTCAATGACTCCGTGACGGCACCCACCGCAGACGATGATTTAATCGAAGCTGACCGAAGTCGATTTAATGTTCGAGGAAGAGCCTTGCCGTTTGCGCATGTTTCACGTAACGTCATCGACCAATTACTTGAAAAATCGCCGATTGTTTTAGCCGATGGGACAAAACTGACTCAATTAAACGACGTGGAAGCGAGAATCGACGCGACGCTGGAACCACTTTCGACAGAACTCAAAGATTGGGAAGTCGATTACGTTGCCGATGTTCAGAACACACAAATTAAGATTTTTAACGTCGTGGGATTGCTGGAAGGTGTCGGCCCAAATAAAGACGAAATTATTGTGATTGGCGGCCATTATGATCACCTAGGTTACGGCGGTTATGGTTCGATGGCCCCGGGACGAAATGAAATCCATTATGGGGCCGATGATAATGCAACCGGTACGGCTGCGGTTATCGAATTGGCACGTCGGTTTGCCTCACGCGATAGCAAACCCAATCGCTCGATGGTCTTTGTTGCGTTTTCGGGTGAAGAGCGCGGACTTCACGGAAGTCGTTTCTACACAGAGAATCCACCATGGCCGATCGAAAAAACGGTCTCGATGATCAATTTTGACATGATTGGCTACCTGAGAAACAATAACTTGACCCTGATTCATGGCAAATCCGGAGACGTCTACGAGCAGTTATTCGAAAACGCAGCCAAGGATTCGGGTTTAGTTTTGCAAGTTGGCGAGTCCGCTCAGCCAAACAGTGATCATTACCCCTTTTATACGAAACAGGTTCCCGACGTGTTTATTCATACGGGTATCACTCGGGTCCTCCATACCCCAGAAGATAACTTTGAATCGCTTGATATGGACGGAGCCATGCGGGTCATCGACTTTACCGAACGCTTCATGGATGGAATCGATGCACTTGAAAAAGCGCCACAATTCGTAGAGTTGGGTGGTCGCGGTAGGCAGCGAACGCGCAGTTCTTTAGGTGCTCAAATTGATTTTGAAGCCGATGCCGGACCTACGGTTCAAGAGGTTGTTGAAGGTTCAGCCGCCGAAAAAGCAGGATTCAAACCAGGCGACGTTTTGGTTTATTTCGATTCGACCAAGGTCACGAGCCGAAACGTAGTGTTTGATCTACTCCGCAATAACGATCCAGGGACCAAGGTTGAAGTTAAACTCAATCGAAACGGTGAGATTTTAGCACTTCAATTGGAATTGGGTGAACGTTGACAAATCGTTGCGTTCGATGTTGGATATTCATGTACCCAAAATGCCACCGTGGGGAGACTCACCCATTGTCATTAATTTCTAATGAGACATGAGAGCCATCTTTGTTATCAATGGATGCCTCGACTTTTGTCTGCATCGCTATCGCAACGCTGTCTTTCTCATTAGCAAGACCTTACCGGACAACGTGCTCCAAAACCGTAACGGCCCAAATGCTCCAGCCCCACGTCTCACTCCCGCACCCAAATGAAGACGAAAATAAGTGGTGATATTCGCTTGTTAGCGGGCTTACTGGGTGACGTCATTGCAGAACAGGAGGGGCGCGATCATTTCGAGCTGGAAGAAAAAATCCGGCGACTCGCAATTGCCGCGCGTCGCGGATCGCAACCGGCTGAGCAAGAGTTGCGCGACGTGGTTGCGGAAGTTAGCAAGGACATTGCCGCGACCGGAATGGTTCTCAAGGCATTTACGATCTATTTTTATCTCGTCAATTTGGCCGAGGTTCGCCAGCGAGTACGTGTGCTTCGTGAGCGAGCTAAGGACAGCGAGCGCAATGACGAGGCGATGAGTGAGACGATCTTGCAAGCGGTCACGGCAATGCAAGCCTCCGGTGTTTCGGCAAAAGAAATGACTCGCCTGCTTGAGCAGATGTTTGTGTCTCCCGTTTTCACAGCTCATCCAACGGAATCTCAGCGACGCACGGTGTTGTTGATTTTGCAGTCGATCGCTGAAATGCTGGTTCGACTCGATCGGGCAGACCTGTTAAATTCCGAGCGTCATGATTTGATCGAGTCGCTGAGAAACCAGATTCTGTTATTGTGGCAAAGTGATGAAACACGCAGTCGTAAACCGACTGTGTTGGATGAAGTGCGCAATAATGGGATGTACTATTTTGAAAGTTCCTTGTTTGAAGTCGTTCCAGAAATTTATCGTCAACTGGAAATTGCTCTCAAAAAGGTTTATCCAGACGAGACGTGGTTAGTTCCCTCATTTCTTCGATATGGCTCTTGGATTGGCGGCGATCGTGACGGAAATCCGTTTGTCACCTGTCAAACAACAGAAGAAACGCTGCGTGAACACAAGGAAGAAGTTCTCAAACAATACAACATTCAGATTGATCGCTTGTACAACGAATTGAGTATCTCCGTTCGGCGCGTTGGTGCGTCGACAGAATTGCTACAAAGCGTTGCCGCCGACCGTCACTTTTTGACCGAACAAGAAAATGAGTTGTTGAATCGTTTTGAGTTTGAACCGTATCGGCAAAAGTTGCTGGTCATGTTCCGGCGCCTGCGATCGACTCGTAGCGTGAATCAACGAGCTGGGAACAACGGCGACCATCAACGCCGCGCCTATGCATCCGTGGACGAATTTAAGTCGGACTTGATGATCATTGATTCCAGCCTGCGAAGTCATCTCGGGCAAAGATTGGCTGATGGTGGATTGAAGAAATTGTTGCGAATGGTAGACGTCTTTGGTTTCCATCTCGTCGCACTGGATATTCGACAGCATGCAAATCGGCATCGCGCCGCGGTTGCGGAAGTATTCGAGCGATTCAAAATTGCGGAAAACTATCAGCAGATGACCGACGAACATCGCATCGGCGTTCTGGAATCGGAGATTGCGGCGCAACGACCGTTGACGGCGCAGCTTGAATTCAGTGAAGAAACCAACGAGACGATTCAGTTGATGCGATTGATCCAAAATGCACAGGAGCAAGTTGGTCGTCAGTCGATTTCAACCTATATCATCAGCATGACGACGGGCGTGGTGAACATCTTGGAGGTCCTGCTGTTGGCGCGCGACGCTGGCCTTATGGGTCGGATCGATATCGTACCATTGTTTGAAACAATCGACGACTTAAGCAAGGCTCCGGAAATTATGCGAGGCCTGTTTCGTAACCCGGTTTATCGTCAGCAGCTTCAGTTGCGAGACTGCCAGCAACAGATTATGATTGGCTATAGCGATAGTAACAAAGACGGCGGATTTCTCTGTGCAAACTGGAAGCTTTATCTGGTCCAGCGGCATCTTGCCAAGGTGGCTCATGAATGTGGCGTCCAGTTGACATTGTTCCATGGCCGTGGCGGCTCACTTGGACGAGGCGGAGGGCCAACGAATCGTGCAATTCTTGCGCAGCCTCCGGAGTCGGTCCAAGGAAGAATTAAAATTACCGAGCAGGGGGAAGTCATCAGCGCTCGGTATAGCAACCCCGATATCGCTCATCGTCATCTGGAACAATTGACTCACGCCGTGCTAACCTCTGGAAACCCGTCCCGAGAGGAACCCGCTGCCGCGTTTTCCTGGTGGTCCGAGGTGATGGAGGAACTGAGTCACGAAGCGTATCGCAAATATCGCGAATTGGTAGGTTTGCCAGAATTCATCGCGTTTTTTGAACACGCAACTCCAATTCGATTTATCGATCATTTGAATTTGGGATCGCGACCCGCCAGGAGAAAGGAAACAACGTCGATTGCCGACCTGCGCGCAATCCCATGGGTTTTCGCCTGGACTCAATCGCGGTTATTTTTGCCAAGCTGGTATGGCTCAGGGAGTAGCTTTGAGCATTGGAGCCAGAACGATGCCAAACGGATTTCGCAACTCAAGGAGATGTATCAACAATGGCCGTTTTTTAAAACGGTGATCGACAACATCCATCTCGGCATTGGACGCGCGGATTTCCAAGTAGCGAAGGCGTATGCCCAGTTGGCATCAGCGGATGTGCAACAAAGGATCGTGCCGTTGTTGGACCATGAATTCAATTTGACACGGAAATGGATTTTGGCGATTGCGGATATTGAAAATGTTCTTGATACCGAGCCATGGCTGCAATACAGCATCAAAAAGCGCAACCCTTACGTCGATCCATTAAATCTGTTTCAGATCGAGCTGTTGCGCCGAATGGCGGACTCGAGTCTTTCGGAAGAAGAACGGCAGTCGATTGAACAAGCCGTATTGCTCAGCGTCAACGGGATAGCCGCCGGTTTGCGAAATGTCGGCTAAGCTCAATCGTGGAGGATTGTGCGATCGACGATCCAGCAGTGACGGCTCCCCAACGGCTTGCCGCGACTCTATTTTTCGTTGATGAGTTGTTGCACCAGATCGGCAACTTTTTTATCGCCGGTCGCGCCTTCCCAGTTCAATTCGCCTTGCCACCACATGCGAATGTAACCTTTTCGGTCGATGACATAGACCGTGGGCCACATCTTGTTGGACCAGGCTTTCCAGCTTTGACTTTGCAAATCCAACAGGACGGGATAATCGATCTGTTCCGCCCGTGCCGCATTTCGAATCTTGGTCGGGTCGTGTTCCGCAGGCGTTTCCGGGGCCTGAATGCCAATCATGGTGACACCTTTGCCTTGAAACATCTGATTCCATTCATTGTACCGCGGAAGATTGTGGATCAAGCGATCCGGACGTAATTGATCTCCATGTTTTTCACTTCATTCCCGTCGGGCCCAGTGAAAAACATTTCGATACGGTTTTGATTGTCATCGATCAAAGTAATTACTGATCGCTTTTTGTAGGTTTGGTTTGTCTGTCCACACATCATCTCACCATGCATTTCCCAGACTTTCCCACTGTCATCAACCTGACCAAATTCAGTTTGCATGATTGTCGAGGCATTGTCGATCCAAACCCCCTCGTAACGATTCTGTACGGTATTGTAACCCCAAAAGCCTTTCCCCTCAAAACTGGGAAAGGGCCCATCGTTGGGGTCCCCAACGTAATCCTGTTGCAAGTACAAACCATCCAGCTCCAGCGTATTGGTCATCGTGCCCGTAAGAACCATTGGTTCATCCGGTCCCATCCACATTTGAACTTCGGAACGAAACTTGCCAACAAACGGTTTGAAACGAAAATGCTCGTTCCCCGCGACAGGCATCGTAAACGTGGAATCAACTTGGGCTAATTCTTCGGTCATCAATATTTCTCCCATAAGACTTGTTCAATTGTTCAAAAATAAAAAACTCGCCTCGTGCTTTGTCCAGGTTAGAGATTAGGCTTAGCCTGGGCTGTCAAAAATTTGGGGTTGTGGCCAATCTGGCTTGCGCAAGTTTCTTTCCGTTTTCTTGCGTTGTCAAGTCTTCTCGGCGAGCGACATGAATACCTGGGCCAATGTTGGAAGTAAGCCAAGCTCGTAGAT
>JBGTDM010000079.1:0-12774 GCA_041748315.1 Pirellulaceae bacterium | reverse complement strand
AAGACCGTCGCTGTCCTCAGGCCGACACATCCTCAGGCCGACACTTTGACCTGAACGCACCGTTGCCCACAACACTGACATTTGCCCAACAATCGAGCGATCGCCAACGCAAAAGTCATCGTTGTGAGAAATGCGGGTTAGCACCATCGTGCAATAAAACCGCTGAGAATCAAAGACTTTCCCGTTCAATTTCAATCCTTCGAGTCAATAAACGTTGCCGACGCACTGAATTGGATCATTGATGAACGGAGGGTTCGATCAAGGCCTTTTGGCCCGCTTCGTCGACTCGGACCAAGGTCACGGTCGTGTTAAATATCGAGCCTGGGTCCGATTCCTGATCGATACAACGACGCTTAAAAACGTCCACTTCGTAACTTACCGACGTCTTTCCCACTCGGCGGCGCGTTGTCTGAAACGCCAGGATCACACCCTCGCCAACACTGCGGCGAAATTCGACACGGTCCATCGCGATCGTTACAAAGTTGTAGTTTGGGTAGTCCAAACTTGCGGCAATCCAGGCGATTTCATCGACCCACATTAACATGTAGCCTCCGAACAAATAGCCATAGTGGTTGAGGTGTTCGGGCATAACGAGTTTATGTGTTTCCATAGGAATGTTCGGTGCCAGAAATCTGGTGGTGAAGTCGCGTGGGCAAAGCCGACAAATCGACTCGAGCGTTGTGTCGAGCCTCAATTTTTGACGGCAAATTCTACGACCATTGTGCAGTGCAAGTCGATTTTTTGAAAGTGTCTGCATGCGAAGGTTGTTCAACATGGCGGTTTGATCGAACTGTCGCAACTCAGCTTTTGGCAAGTGCTCGGTCCAGGCTAATGCTTTGTCGATATTAAGAGTTCGGATTGCTGAGCGTCCGGTTTTTACGGCCGGAACCGGGTGCTAACGCACACCGGCTAACCCTAATCTCTAACCTGGACAAAGCACCAAGAAGCGGGGTTCGAGTTCAGCCATCTGGGCTGCAAAAAACAAGCTGAAGCTTGAACTCCAACCTCCGAAATAAGCATGAAAAGTGCACTGTCCTGTATCCAAAACGTGTCTCAGCTTGCGATAACTCAACGTGACTCATTCAACTCAATCAGCAAAGAAATACGCACGCTTCTCCGCAATTCAGGGCATTCTTTTGGCCAAGTTCGGTTTTTTTGGCGATTTGGCGAAAGATGTTGGCACTTGTCTTTCACGGTTTACGATATTTATGAGTGGACTGCCGCCGTTCGATTCCGGAGTTGTTCATGGATCGGCTGCTGTGTTCGGAATTCCAATGAATCACCGGAAAAACGCACGGTTCAGGCCATAGACCTTTTGAAAACCATGGTGGAAGGTTCGATGGCAACAGGATTGGCAATGCGCAAGAATGGAGAAGTTTTTGTGATTTCTCCACTGTTTGTAATGAGGTATCGCCAATAGAATCGATTGATTCGCGATGAGATTTCTCGCAAAATTAACCGAGGACCAGCTTGTTGTTCGAAGAATGTGGGTCGATTGAGGACCACATCACATTAACATTAGGACTGCCAACGGAATGGGTCGGATCAACTCTCTGTTGTGGAGAATTTGCGGTTGTGGAGAATTTGCGAATGATTCGATTGTAGGCCAGTAGTCCGATTAAATCAGCCGACGATGATTTGGCTCTTTGCATTCACAAAGTAAGAATGGCAGTGGATATCTTGAAAAATACTGACCCGTATTCCCCACCTGAAACTCACTTAGTTGACAGGATGCGTTACTGGTGTTTAGCGGCCCCTGACAAAGTCGCATTTCATTTTGTCATGGACCGGCACGACGAAATTGTCCAGTTAACCTATCAACAGTTGGATGAACGCGTTCGTGCGGTTGCCGCTAAACTCAATTCACAGGTCGCCCGTGGACAACGCGCGATTCTGATGTATCAAGGTACTCTGGATTTTGTGGTCGCATTTTTCGCCTGTCATTACGCCGGAATTATTGCCGTTCCTGCCTACCCGCCGCGACGGAATCGCCGGATGGGTCGAATCAACGCAATCGCGGAAGACTGCAACGCAGCGATCGCTTTGACGACGGCTGAAGTCATTCGACGTAAAGAAGGTCTGATTGATGACTGTGATAGCTTGCAGAATATTCCCTGGTTAGCAACTGAGGAAGTGCCGATCGAGTTGTCGGGAGACTGGGTGCTTCCGGACGTTGATCGTGAGGAGATTGGTTTATTGCAATACACCTCGGGCTCGACGGGTTCGCCCAAGGGGGTGGTGTTAACTCATGCGAACATTATGGCGAATTTGCGGTACATTTCGGAAGCATTCGAAATTGACCGCACCTGTATCGGCGTCACCTGGCTTCCTCCCTATCATGATATGGGTTTGATTGGCGGTTTGTTGATGTCGAGTTTCCTGGGCGGAACCTCGATTGCCATGTCGCCCATTCACTTTTTGACGAAACCAATTCGCTGGCTTCGCACGATTTCGAACTTCGAAGCACAAGTTTCCGGTGGCCCGAACTTTGCCTACTCGCTTTGTGTGAATCGGATCGACGAAGAGGACTGCGAGGGGCTAGACCTTTCCAGTTGGCAAGTTGCTTTTAATGGCGCCGAACCGATTCGTTCGGATACTTTGGATGCGTTTACTAAAAAGTTCGAGCCTTACGGATTCAATCATCGGAGCCATTATCCCTGTTATGGCATGGCGGAAACAACCTTGCTGGTCACCGGCAGCAGTATCAGTCAGCCACCGATTTATAAGTCCGTTAACCGTCGCGATCTGGCCGAGCATCGAGTCGTTCCGATCGACGCCGATGCCGCCGATGCGAGAATCCTCGTCGGTTGTGGTCATCCCGTCGACGATGAAAAAGTGATCATCGTCCACCCTGAAACTCGAACTCAGTTGGCCCAGGACGAAATCGGTGAAATCTGGGTGGGCTCTGAGAGCGTCGGCAAAGGATATTGGAACAAACCCGAAGAAACGGAACGTACGTTCCAGGCCACGCTCGTTGGGAACGACACAGAGCACTTTTTGCGAACTGGTGATCTCGGATTTATGCAAGGCAACGAGCTTTTCGTTACCGGCCGGCTCAAAGACATGATTGTGATCCGAGGTGTTAACCGTTATCCGCAGGACATTGAAACCACAGTTGAACAGGTTAGCGACCGGTTGCAAGACGCCGGCGCGGCCGCATTCGCCATCGAGAGCTGGGAACGTGAACGGCTGCTTGTCGTTTGTGAAGTCGATCGCCTTCGAGTTGAAACCGATTGGAATACCATCATCGAACAAATTCGCGCTGCGGTGACCGACCAACATGACTTGCCGCCCGATGGAATTATTCTGGTCCGCGCCGGTTCCATCCCCAAAACTTCCAGCGGAAAAGTCCAACGTCGGGCATGCCGGGACGACTACCTGAATAAACGCTTACTGGTCGTTGCCCAATGGCTCTCCTGGGAGAAATCGGAACCTGCTGATCGGGAAAAGGAACGCCGAACATCGCAACCGATCGACAACACCTTGCTCAATATTGTGATCGATCATGTGCGACAAGTTGCCAAGGAGCGTGGTAAAAACTTGAACGCGGACACGAATATCGTGATCGATTTAGGGTTGGATTCGCTTGAACGACTGCAAATCGCCAATAGCCTGGAGGATACCTTCGGCGGAAGATTTCCGGACGATGTGCTTCAGGAGATCGAAACGATCGGCGAGATTTCCGCAGCGCTTAAGGAGCATATCGGCGATCGACCCATCGTTGCGCCGTTGGTCAACCGTGATTCCATGGCCAACAAACTTGGCAAAAAGGGACCCGTGCCCCCGTCACACTATGAGATCGACCAAATGCCGGAGTTTATTCGGGTGCAACAACTCCGGTCAGTGTTTGAATCGACTGGCATTCGCAATCCATTTTTCTCGATGCACGAGGGAGTCATCGCGGATACGACGAAAATTGACGGGCGCGAACTGATTTCATTCTCAAGTTACAACTACATCAATCTGTCGGGGCATCCGGAAGTTGATACGGCGGCCAAGGCCGCCATCGATCAATATGGTACCAGTTCTTCAGCCAGCCGTTTGGTTTCCGGAGAGAAAACAGTCCACAAACAGTTGGAAGCGGAACTCAGCGATTTCCTGGGCGTCGAAGATGTGATTACGATGGCAGGTGGACATGCCACCAATGAAAGCACAATCGGACATTTGGTCGGATCTGGTGATTTAATCCTGCATGACTCTCTGGCTCACAACAGCATTATTCAGGGTGCGGCATTGTCCGGTGCCAGACGACGACCGTTTGAACACAATAACTGGCGCGAACTTGACGAGATTCTTTCCGAAATACGGCACGAATACCGCCGCGTACTTGTGGCAATTGAAGGGCTCTACAGCATGGATGGGGATGCCCCCGATTTGTCAAAGTTCGTTGAAGTCAAAAAGAAACACAAGGTCTGGCTGTTTGTTGATGAAGCACATTCGATTGGAACGTTGGGGAAAACCGGTCGAGGTTGTGGTGAACTTCATGGCGTTGAGCGGCTTGATGTCGAAGTCTGGATGGGCACACTCAGCAAATCGCTGGGAAGTGTTGGCGGCTTCATCGCTGGTAAGCGTAGTCTGATCGAGTATCTTCGCTACACCAATCCAGGATTTGTGTTTGCGGCTGCACTTGCGCCGGCGAATGCCGCTGCAGCGCTTGAGGCCTTGAGGGTCTTGCGCCGTGAACCGGAACGAGTCCATCAATTGGCCGAAAACTCCCGTCTGTTCCTCGCCCTGGCGCGTGAAGCGGGATTGAATACCGGATTAAGCGAAGATTCGCCGATCATTCCGATTATCACCGGAAACTCGTTGCAAGCTCTGCAGCTCTCCGAAGCACTTTACTTGCGCGGATTCAATGTGCAACCCATTTTGCATCCAGCCGTTGAAGAGGAAAAGGCGAGGTTGCGGTTCTTTATTTCTTCGGCCCATAACGAGCAACAGATTCGGGCTGCCGTAGCCGCCGTCGCCGACGAGTACGCTAGAATTGCACCCAGTCGCATGAACGGAAAACTCATGCCCAGTTTGACCAAACAACGAATCTCATAAGTCAAAATTCTGTTGAAATCCCGGCCCGCCTGCTATTCCAATGCCCCCCGCCTCATTAAAATGCTAAGCCAGTACATCGGGCTGAATAGCAGATAGGCAATAACATGAGTAACGTTGATCCTAAACCGGTTGACTCACAAGCAATCGATTTCATCGTGGTTTTCCGCTTGGCAATCATGATGTTTCTTCAGTTTTTTATCTGGGGAGCATGGTATGTTACGGCCCCTAAATTTCTCACACAAATTGGTTTTGTCGGAACTGATTTTGGTTGGACCTATTCGGTAGGTCCCATTGCCGGTATGATCTCTCCCTTCTTCGTGGGGATGATTGCGGATCGCTACTTTTCGACAGAAAAAGTCCTCGGATTGATGCACTTGCTCGGCGGAGGAATCATGTTGGCGACGACGGCGTTCATGTCGTCAGAAACGACTCCCGCTGTGATCAACCTGATGTTTTTCGGTCATATGCTCTGCTTCTATCCGACGCTTGCGCTGACGAATTCGCTCGCCATGCATAACTTGCGGAATTCCGAAAAGGAGTTTCCGTACGTTCGGGTCTTCGGCACCATTGGCTGGATTGCTGCCGGTATCGCCCTGACCCTTCTCAAATGGGACAACGCAATCCACATGTTCTATTTGGCTGGAGTGGCCGCATTGGTGCTAGGTGTTTATAGCTTCACTCTCCCGCATACGCCTCCGGCGGCCAGAAACAAACAAGCTTCGTTTGCCGAAGTCGCTGGTCTGGGCGCTTTGAGGCTATTCCGGAATCCGTCGTTCCTGATTTTTATGTTATGCTCGTTCGCCGTTTGCATTCCGCTCGCCTTCTACTATCAACTTGCAGAACGCGCTGTGACTCAAGCTGGAATTGCCGATCCCGCGTTCAAAATGACCTTTGGTCAAATGTCGGAAATTCTGTTCATGCTGGTCATGCCATTTTTCTTCATGCGATTGGGAGTCAAGTGGATGCTTGCTGTTGGCATGTTAGCCTGGGTGATTCGCTACGGGCTGTTTGCAATCGGCTCCGAAGTTCCCGAAGAGGGGCAATTCGGAATCGCCTGGATGATGCTCACCGGGATTATTTTGCACGGAATCTGTTACGACTTCTTTTTTGTTACCGGGCAAATCTACACGGATCAATCAGCCACCCCTGAAATACGAGGACAAGCCCAGGGATTGTTGGTGTTCTTTACACTCGGGCTGGGGATGTTTATCGGCGCCCAAGTTGCAGGACGCGTGGAGGCCTATTACACGCCGCAAGTATCAAAAGAGCACTTTGCGCACGTTCAGTTGCTCTCGCAAAAAATCGAAGGATTAAATAAGGAAACTCCATCGGAGGAGATTGCTCGAGAAATTGCTCAGCTGGAGATCGAGAAGGCCGAGTCCCAGATGAAAGGTCTCCAAAAGATGAATTGGCGAGGCATTTGGACGTTGCCCGCCGTAGCGTCCCTGGTCGTTTTAGTCGTCTTCGTATTTGCATTTCGGGACAATCGTGTGCGGCCGAAGCTCAAGTACAATGCTTCATGAATTTGCAACCCTGACACGGCCGATTTCGAACCGATGTCCGTCCAAAATGCTTCGTTCAAGGATCGTCATTGAACGGTGATCCGCCAACATCGATGGATGCGCTGATTCCGAAAGTCCTCGGGAACCGTTTGCTTGCTGAGTTCACGAATCTCAAGATTCGCCAACGCGTCGTCCGCCAACTTAAACCGACGATAATTGGTTGAGAAGAAAATCGTCGATGGCCTTGACATTCGCAAAGCGACTGCCTGAATCAATGCTGCATGATCGCGTTGCGTGTCCCATTCCTGTTCGGTTCGTTTGCTGTTGGAAAATGTAGGTGGGTCGATTACCGCCAAATCGAATTGCGGATGTTGTGGCAACGAAGCAACATAGGCGACGGCATCCTGGCGCTCGAAACGGTGTTCGACGCCAGTGAATCCATTCAGTTGCATGTTTTCGACCGCCCAGTTCAAATACGTGTTTGACCAGTCGACGGTCGTCGTTGATGCGGCATTTCCAGAAGCTGCGTAGACTGAAAATGATCCTGTATACGCAAATAGATTGAGGAATCGTTTCCCGGCGGCATTGTCACGCACGATGGATCGAGTGTTTCGGTGATCGAGAAATAGACCCGTATCGACGAAATCGGTCAGGTTCACCAGGAACTTTAGCCCCCCCTCCCGAACGATTAGGCGATGATTTGAATCGGCAAGCTTCTGATATTGTGCGTGACCACGTTGCCGCTGCCGGCTCTTAACAAAAACATGGTTCCGATCAACTCCCAATGACTTTGCAGCGGTCCTGGCCATCAGCTCCAGCCAAGTCGCCTGTTGTCCCAAGTCCCGATCACTGGGTCGCTCATACTCTGAAATATGTAAGCAATCTTCAAAGCGCTCGATGACTAGCGGGATTTCGGGAATGTCTCGATCGTATAACCGATAGCATGTAATACCTTGGCGAGTCGGCCAACGCCGCAGGTGCCTTGCACGCTTCTTGAGCCGTGCAGCAAAGAGTTCAGATTGCTGTTCAGCTTTAGCAGACAGCTCGCCAAATACCACTTTGCTTGAAGGCGTTGATTGGATACTTTTGAGTTCATCTGCCACCGGGGGCGAACTCGCCATGTTTCCAATCAAGCCATTCGAGTTGCTCAATGGGACCCCTTCCTTCTCAAGGGCAACCTCAGCAAGTTCAACAGGGTCAGCTAGTTTTGAATTCTGACTGACCTTTTCCGACTCCGTAATGGTGGGCCGATCTTCCGCTATCGTTTCGTCCACATCGGCCGAGCCACGACCTGACCCATGGGTGGTTGCATCTGGACGAGGGCCATGGAACTGATAGTAGGTACACTCGATCCGGCCGTTATATAGCTTCCGCCGCCGATCGGCAGTTTGTTGTATTGTTTTTTCAAACTGAGGAAAGCTGGTCAAAATAAAATGCGACCAAGTCGGCAAGCGCGAAAGAACTTGGGGAATCGACAAATAGAGTTCCTTAAGGTGGCGTTGATCACCTAACCTCTCGCCATACGGTGGATTTGTGATCAGGCATCCATATTGCCGTTTGCTGCGAAGCTCTGCAAACGGGCGTTGTTGCCAGTGAATCACTTGATCGACGCCTGCCATTTTCGCGTGGTATCGGGCCAGACTCAAAACCGTACCATCGACGTCCGTCCCCAGAATGCGTTCGAATTCACTGGCGTGTGGAGCTCCTCGTCGATTGTCACCCCTATCGACTTGGGCCAGTTGCCGTTGTTCCGCCCAAGTGGTGCGCAGGGTATCGGTCCAGGTTTCAGCGATAAACTCACGCTGCAGGCCCGGCGCGATGTTCAGCCCAATCATCGCTGCCTCAATCGGAATCGTGCCACTCCCACAAAACGGATCGATCAGGGGTCGCTGTCGATTCAAAAAACTCAACAGCACCATGGCGGCCGCGAGCGTTTCCTTGAGTGGCGCCACCGCAGCCAACTTCCGGTAGCCTCGTTTATGTAGACTTGATCCCGTCGTATCGATCGTCAATGTTGCTTGATCGTTGAGTAATGCGACATCGATTTTGAAGAGTGGCCCGGTTTCCGGAAGCGATCGTCCCGAGGACTGATGTAAGCTTTCGACAATCGCCTTCTTGATTGAACGCTGGCAAGCTGGAACACTCGATAACTTCGAGTGCCTGCTGCGACCGGTAACAGGAAATGTTGCGTCAAACGGCAGATAGGCAAGCCAGTCAATGGCTTTGGTGGTCTCGAACAACTCGTCAAAATCGTTTGCTGGAAACTGTTTGACCACAATCAGAATTCTGTCCGCCGTGCGCAACCAGAGATTCGTTCGGCAAACTGATAGCCAATCCCCGTCAAATGCAACGCGTCCCGGTTGCACGACCCGGCCGACATATCCCAGGTCAAACAATTCCCGTTTAACGATTGCTTCCAGTCCGAAAGCGCAAGCAGCTTGCAAATGAAGTTGAGTCAAACAAAAATCTCGATTCATCAAGGATGGTGCAATGCCTCTCCCCGTACATTATGCCTGGTATGAATGGCACTGTCGTGCCGCCTGTTTGTAGTCCCGCCTTCAGGCGGCGTTCCTTCGACAAAAATAAAAGGTGTCGCCTACGAATGGCACTGTCGTGCCGCCCCCTATTGATTGCTAATTTTCCGAGAACGGCTTAATGTTTTAAGACCGCCTAAAGGCGGGACTACGAACTAAAGGCGGGACTACGAACGGTTATGCCTGATATCTATTTTTGACGGACCTGTTTTTTGGAGGGAGCTGCTTTGCGGCGGGGAGTTACGTATCGAGATCAGGTAGCGATTTGAATAAATCGGATGCGACTTGCCAATACTCTTCCTCGGGTTTCTTGGTGCGGCGTGCGAACATGATTACTATTGTCAGGTATCCGTATAACGCGATGACAAAAAAGACTGAGAAATACGATGCCCAGACCTGTGTCACATTGGATCGCAGTTCATTAATCTGAAATGCAAGAATGCTGAAACTCGCTGGATCGCTTACTGGCATATTAATTTTCAGAACCCAGCATAACATCATTAACACAAACAGTGGCAAATAATTTCGGAGCAGCCTGGCCTTCAAAGCTTGATGCCAGGAAATTTTAAATCGAGGCCATATCAGGTCGTTGGCAACCAGTTTCCCCCAATTCTCGATGGGGCTACGTAGATCTCGTTTAACGATCGGGCCAATGAAGTTCTCTTCCAACATTCTCGTGCGACTTCGCCAAACGTCGAAAAACCTGAATCGCCGCGCTTCGATCGTCAAGAATGTAAACACCAGTGCCATGCCTGCCAGAATTCCGATATGCGAATGCGAAGGGTCGCCCAAGCTAAACGTCACCAAAGCCATTACGGAAATAATTGCCCAGTTCGTCGTATTGTCGAGTCGTAATCGCCACTCGGTTGAACGATGCAATTCGCCCCGATAAAAATGGACCATTGTCGCAATGTATTCAGAACGCGTCAGATCGAATTCCTCGAATTGAGGTAAGATCTTGCTTGAACGGTCGGATTTGGATTCAGTAAATTCTGGCATCAAAAACTAATTCCATAAACGGTAACGATCACTTCCAATCATCGATCACTTCACCGTCAGTCTGGCGGCGACGAGATCAACATCTCGAATGATCAAATCAGGTGGTCAATGGTGTCAAATGTTATCGAGGAGACCGGCGGGCGACTTCGGCGCTGCGCTGTTCTTGGAACGAGAAGAGTGTCCTATCGCTTCATGAGCTGTTCAAACGTCTCCAGCGTTTTTCTCGCCATCGCAGTTGCATTTCGGCTGCCAACAACGGCACTTCGACCCGCTTTAGCGATTGTCGCGCGCAATTCGTCATCTAGCAATAGCTGTTGCAGTTTGCTGGCAAGGTCGTACCTGTCGTTTGCAGCGAACAACAAGCCACCCGAAGTCGCTTCTATCAACTCTGGAAAAGCTCCGTGATCCGGGGCAACCACCGGTATGCCAGCCGCCATGGCCTCGAGAGCATACAGTCCCTTGGGTTCCAAAAACGTTGCGGGAACGCACATGACGTCAACCTGTTCGAGCATCCGTAATTTTTCCGAGCGATCCACGGCGCCAAGGTATTCAAAATTTGAACCCAGGCCAGCCTCCCGCAATTTGTTGAATTGCTGTTCCGCATAGACCTTTTGTTCACTACCCAGCCAACCGGCAATCAACAAACGTGGCACTTGATCCTGGTCCCGATGCTGAAGTTCAAGCATCGAATCAACTAACAGGTGCAATCCTTTTTCGGGAGCCAATCGCGCAAGATAACCAATCGTCATTTGATTCAATGAGCCATTCGAACTCCGCCGACTCCCAGAATTGACCGATTCATATTCGGTGGTATCCAATCCCAGTGGGGTAACAAGAATTTTGTCGGCAGTGATTCCCAGGTAGTTGGCAATGTATTCCCGGTAGAAACGGGTATGGCAAATAAAACCATCGACCGATTCCGCGATCTCGCGCATCAGCTCAATGCACTGTTCACGATCACCGTCGAGCAAACTATCCAGAAAGACATCATCTCCCTGCAGCGTGACGATCACGGGAACGTCAAGCTGCTCTTTGATAAACGGTACGACACCGCCGATCAGCAAGTTTGTCAGGACGACCAAGTCCGGTTTTCCCGATTGCTTTAACCATCGTGTCAAGCGGGCGACCTCTTTGCGTTGATTGCCGTTGCGTCCGCGCAGCATGGAAATCGCCAATTTCCCAAGAACCGCTGGCTTGAGATCAATCGATCGTGACGTCGCTCGACGAATCAGCCACGGGTTATCGAGAAATCGGTCGAGAAAAGCTGGCAGCCAGCGAAACAAGGGGATTTTTTGTTGCAAATAAACGTTGATGCCACCAAAGAAAACTTGATCCACGGCAATGCTCGATTCGTCGGTACGAATGGGCGTGTAGGTTGGGATCAGCGACACATCGCAATCCAGTTCGTTCAAGGCGCGCACCAACGTGTTGTCGTGCATACAACTTCCGCAATACATCCCCGCGGCCCCTGCCGTCAAATAGGCGATCTTTATACGATTAGCTGCCACTGTACTTCCTAACGGGTACTCATTTGACGGCGCCTGGGAAATTCTCCAACAAAATTACGAACTCACCAGTTCCGTGCCGAGTTTTTCATGACAATTCGCCACAATGGCCTGACAGACCTGGTCAGCCTGTTCACCCGTCAACGTCCCTTCACCAGACCGCAACACGATCGACAATAATAGTCGCTTTTTGTCGGGACCATCCCGTTGAGGGTCGCGGAACGTTTCTTTGTATTCAACGGATTCAAGTACCTGTCCAGCCGCTGCCTCCACCGAAGACTTCAGGTCGGCCCATAGGACCTGGTTACCAACCACAAAATTAAAATCGCGGACGATCGCCGGATAGGGGCTAACCTCCGAGTGCAAGGGGACGAGCGTGGCCTGCTTGAAGAGCAGATCGAAGTCGAGTTCCGCAACGACAACCGGCTGCCGAATCCCAAAGGTACGTTTACCGGCCTCCGAAACTCGTCCGATCCAGCCCAAAGTTGTGTCGCCGATTCTTAACTCGCATGATTGATTGACATCGAATAAATCAAACGTGCAGTCGTGGACGATGAGCGCCGACGTCCCGTTCAAATGTGCGATCAGGGATTCGATGATTCCTTTGATCACAAAAAAATCGCGTTGGCTGACCAAGCCGATTTTTAGTGGTTCAACGGGTAATGCTTGGTTCGTCGGCAAGTAGACAGGCGCCGTTTCAAACAGCTCGATTTCCGAATTGGACTTATATTCGTTAATGCGGCGCACTTCCAGCAAGCTAGGGATTAAACTGCGACGGAGGTATTTGACCGCACCAATATTGTGCGAAGCTTTCTCAAGCACGCCCAACATTCCCTGACTTGTTTCCAGCGGAGCTTCACTGCTCCAGGGGCTAAATGCCTCGGCCCAGTCGAGTGGAACCAAACTGGCGGTCATCGACTCATCGAACCCTGCGGCCGTTAATACCTGCCGAATTCGGTTCAAAACCCGATCTTCTGCGGGTCGATGGGATGCCGACATGGGGACCGGGACGTCATCGGGGACCTGGTCGTAACCGTGCACGCGTCCAATTTCCTCGATGAGGTCAATTTCGCGAGTCACGTCGCTGCGCCAACTCGGCGAACTGAGGGTTACCCGTTCACCGCTGCGCTCTACCGGTTCAAAGCCCAATGCTTTTAGAATGCTCAACGACGTTTCCTCGGGGATGGTGAT
>JBGTDM010000078.1:0-4096 GCA_041748315.1 Pirellulaceae bacterium | reverse complement strand
GAATCCTCGGTGTGCATGCCATCGGCACGCATGCTGGTGATCTAATTGCCGAAGCCGCCGTAGCGATGAATTTCAAGGCAAGCGCCGAGGATTTGGCTCGCTGCTGCCATGCTCACCCGACGCTATCTGAGATCGTGATGGAGGCTGCACTCGCCGTAAACGGCAACGCGATTCACACCTGATGATCGTCACTCACGGTGCCCAGCGGGTTCGTCCCCGTGCAATTTCGTTCAAAATCTTTTAATTCCCAATACGCTGGCACACTTACTTATTATATCCATAGATACTTATCGACTTGTCCTTTGAAGCGCTCGATACCGACATTGAATCGCAATCCTCGTTGACTGTACGAATCAGCTACGGTCTGCAAACGAATACCGGATGATGCAAAGATGATTTCGAGTTTTCGGCAGAGTTTTCCAGAAATTGCTTTCTTTTGATGTTGCGAATTGTTAGATTCAGGACAACGTCACAAATCGCTAGAAACGTGATTGCGATGGGCCGGCGCTTGATGATCACGAGCGTCGAGGCACCGTTTAGGTTTCAAAGTTCCGATTTGAATTCCACACCGGAATGAAATCTGGTCAACCGGATCTAGTGAGGACGTTGCTACAGGGGAACAGGAATACCGAGTTGACTAACTCAGAAGGGGGTGCGTTGTGCCATTTGATCGAAGTCAGTTTGTCGTTGAGCCCTGGTTCAGCGGTTTAAGAAAAGGGTGCTCAAGTCGATCAAAGTGTGGAAAGTTTCGAAAAGTCAAATGCGTACGAGTTGTTGCGAGTCAAGGCTTCACTTTGATTGAGTTACTCGTCGTCATCTCGATTATTGGCCTATTGATGGCGATGTTGTTGCCAGCAGTGCAAATGGTTCGAGAGGCTGGAAGGCGCACGGTTTGCCTTAACAATCTTAAACAGCAATCGTTGGCCGTTATAAATTTGCATGATACGCAAGGTCGTTTTCCGCCAGGTTACACTTATCCTGAACAGGCGATGTGGTCAGCCTTTATTTTGCCATTCATGGATCAAGGCAATCTGTACCACTCGCTTGATCTGAGCGGCCCCTGGACGGACCCGGGTTCGGCCAGCTCCGCTGCGTGTGCGACTTATATTTCGCAATTCCAGTGCCCGTCATCTGGCGTCCCTATGCAGATTGACGCGCAAGGCATCGATCAACGCGTCCCCTGCACCTATCTGGCTTGTGCAAGTGGATTGCTGAATCGCGAATCGGGGGAATTTCCATGGGTCGGCGATGAAGTTTCCGACGGCATCTTTTACCGCAACAGTCGAACGTCGATGAAAGATATCACCGATGGAACTTCGCACACAGTGTTGCTGGGAGAAGCGATTTTTGACTTCAGCATTTGGGGGGACGACTACCATGGCCATCCGCAAGTCGTCGATCATTGGTACATTGGAACTCGAGAATTAATTCCTCAGGATGTTTCCTATGGCGATAGCTCGACTGAGATTTCAGAATGTTTGGGCTCGACAGGTTGTCCGATCAATTCGACACATCGTGATGATTCTCCAATCAATGACAAGGAGCTTTGTTTCAGTAGTCGGCACCCTGGGGGTACCCAAGTCGCGTTTGCTGACGGTCATGTGCGATTTGTCAGCGAATATGTCGATTTCGCAATCTGGCAAGCGGTCGGATCACGCAGGAATGGTGAGGTAAACCAAACCTTGGACTAGTTGTTGAGCCAGAGCTTGAGTTCCGAGGTCAACGCGTTATCAAGGCCAACAACTCTCAATGATTGGCGATTGGTTTCTCGTGTCGTGTTTCCAAAGAGATACTACAAGCAGGAGTCGTTTTGAAAGTTGAGCAATCATGATTGTCGGCGCTTCGTTTTACCTGATCGGTCTGGTTTGCATTGCACTGGGCCTGATTTGGTTCATCAACGGCAAATCGCGTATCTTTTACGGGCTTCCGGTTGAGGGGCCGGTTGCACGAGTGATCGCGATCATTCTGATCGCGATAGGAGTCGCATTATTCGGTTTTGCATACTTCGTACTACCGCAGTTGCTTCCCAACGATCTGTTTGACGTTTTGGGATAGGAAACTTTTTTGATGGGCACGGTATTCGTAGCCGTATCGGAAAATCCCATAGGTTTACGCATGCATGCGATGACTGTCTCCGCCCGAACATAAGCTTGTTGGCGGTCGATGGCGGCCGTTGGGCGTGGATTGGTGTGGTATGGAATGGGACGGTTCGAGGCCAACAAAATCCGACGTTCATCGCGAGTCAGAATTCGCCTTAATTCTCATGGCGATGCCGGTGGAGGGTCCCATGGTAACGTTACGTCGGCGGGGGTAAACCGGGCGGCGCTCCAGGAGGTCGAAATCATAGTTTCGCAGCAGTGTGCCCAACACGATCTGCATCTCGTTCAACGCAAATGCTGCGCCGATGCATCGTCGGTGACCGCCGCCGAATGGGAAGAATTCAAAGGGTGAAAAACTTCCTTCAAGGAATCGATCTGGGCGAAACTCGTCCGGATCAGGATAGGTCCGAGGATTGTAGTGAGCGAGAACCGCAGCCAGAGCAATGGCAGTCCCGGCAGGAATTTCGTAGTCTCCCAGCGTCATGCCCTGCGCTGGTAATCGCAAAGTTTCGGTAATGATCGGGTTCATTCGCAATGATTCCAACACGACCGCCTTAAGATAGCTGTTTCGCGAATAGGCTTCAGCCAAATCGTCTTCGGCGTGCAAGCTTGCTTTGAGCTTGGCCAATATTGTTGGATAGCGGTGCAGATGGTAGAACGCCCACGAGAGGGCGAGTGCCGACGTCTCGTGGCCCGCGAACAGCAGCGTGACCAGCGATTGCCGCAGATGTTCCAATGGAATTTTGGAACCATCGTTGCGAACGACTTGACGGAACAGGTACAGAATGTCGGTTCGTTCGGTTCCCGGACGGTCCGCGCGCTCGACCTGTTGATCGAGTGCATTGAACAATTCCTGACGCGCCGCAACGTAACGGTCCCAGGGGCTGATGCCACCCAGTCGGAATTGCATTTTTTTGGAAAAGAAAATGAATGGTGAACTTCGCCGGACCAATTTTCTAGAGGCCGTGAACATCGATTGGACAGTTTCTGGATCGTCCCCGCCAAAAATTGCGCGGACGATGACTTCCAGTGATATTTCCGTGGCAACGTTTAGCATTTCAAATCGTTCGGATCTCAAATGCGGCTGCATCCGCTGCAAGGCGACGTCGCGTATCATTGGCCCGTAGGCTTTCATTCGCTCACCGCTGAACACTGGTGAAAGCATTTTTCGTTCGCTTCGATGAGCATCCCCCTCCATAACCAACAATGAACCTGGTCCCAGGATCGGGGTCATCGTCTGCTTGGCAAAGATGCTGAAGTTGTCCGGGTTAGCGCCAAAGACTTGTTTGATTAAATCTGCGCGGCCCGTCACCAAAACGGGGCCGTTGAGTGCACGCAGCAAGAATGGGTCCCCGTATCGTCGGACCCAGTGCGATAATGCCTTGCGGGGGTTGCGAATTAACTGCAACGTTGGCCAGAGTCTTCCTCGAGGGCCAGGGGGCAGTTTCGATGTATCCATTCGGGATGTCGGTCAATCGTGAAGGGTTAACTGAACGGATCGCGTACAAACGAATCTTGACCGAATTTTTCTGGTTGAGGTTCGAAAACGGGTATCCTGGATAACAAACTAAGCAAAATGGGAATCAGCAACAACGGGTAATTCGATCCCAAGTCGAGCGAGTTAGCTCCGATAAATGATTAGGCTTCCGGGGTAAAGCTATCGAAACTTGTTTTGCGTCACCACCACTCTTATGAGATGCGATATACAAATTGAGGGGAAGTTCATTAAGAATGCTTGCATGTGAAGGGTCACTCGCGAACGTTCTTGCAGCATCGAGCAAGGGTTTAACGTTCCACCGAACGGCCGAACGATCGATGTTTGGACCGTATTTCACTAATGACCGAGTGTTGCACGGGGGGTGCATGAAGACTATTGTTTTTTTGCTGTCATTTTGTTTTTCGTTTTCGTTGATAAGGGCTTCCGGGTCGGTTTTGAAAATGGATTGAAATTTGATTCTCGTCGCTCAGCAGGCCCGTAACGACTTGGAGGATTGCTT
>JBGTDM010000077.1:0-2742 GCA_041748315.1 Pirellulaceae bacterium | reverse complement strand
AAGCAATCCTCCAAGTCGTTACGGGCCTGCTGAGCGACGAGAATCAAATTTCAATCCATTTTCAAAACCGACCCGGAAGCCCTTATCAACGAAAACGCAAAACAAAATGACAGCAAAAAAACAATAGTCTTCATGCACCCGATCGGACGAGTACCAACTTGGGGTGCTTGCAGACTTGGTCGTGTGTGACGGTTGTAGCGGACAGTTCAGCAATCCCGCTCCGTCGACCTTGAAGGAAGGAAGCCAGTTAAATTCGATGGATGATTTGACACGAAAATAAAGAAGTACGCAAAATCGTTTCTAATGGTCTAGATGAACCTAGTGATTTGTCCAGGTTAGCGATTAGCCGGTGTGCGTTAGCGCTCGGTTCAGGCCGTAAAAACCGGACGCTAGCGCGTTCCGGCTTAAAATTGACGAAGCACTAGGCGCAAGTGAAACCATAGCACGGGTTGCCGAATCAACTTGTAACCCGTCAACCCGTGTCGGCGCAGGCGAAAACACGCATGACTCAAGATCTTACACAGTACCAGATACTCGACCTCTGTTCCCTTTCAGTTCCAAACCTTTGAACCAATCGCCCACAATATCGATCGATGACTTCCTGAAAGAGGTCTATCGAACTGCGCGGAAGCGCCCAGGTTTGTGGGCGATCCCCTTGGTGGCATGCAGCTTGCTTGCAATTCTATATGCGTTGTTTGGTGACCGCTCCTGGACTGCGGTTCAAGCGTTCGCGGTTCGCGATGAGATGGTGGGTCAACATATCCCCGGGCGATTTGACTCGTTGGACAATATGAAGACCGCTCAGGAGACGATTGCCAAGGTCGCCACAAGCACGAGAGTTGTGCGAAACGCCTTGGAAAGGCTTGGCAAGCCGACTGCGATATCAGCGATCGAAGGGATGAAAGAAGCGATCTCGTTTCACGCCCCAAACGGTGCAGAGTTTGGCAAAACGGAAATCCTGCTGTTAACGGTCAAACAGAAGGACCCCGAATCGGCGAAACAGGCCGTCATCGTGTTGTTCGAAGAGATGGAACAGGAACTGCGCAACCTACGAAAATCGCGGGCGGCGAGCATGGAACAGGAGTTGCGGCTCGCCAATCAACTGGCCCATTCCGAATGGGAGCGAGTCGCTCAGGAGCTATCGTCGATCGAAACCAAAATTGGCGTCGATCTGACCGACATGCGCTCGCTCTCCGAACCCAATGCCGCCCAGGGCAATCTGGTTCGACAACTTGACCAGGTTCGTACAGAATTGAGACCCGCTGCGATACAACTCGAATCCCTGACTGTGCAGCAGTCGATCCTTGATCAAGCCCAGCAAAACCCGCAAGATATCCTCGCCACCCCCAGCGAACTCATGGAGGCGCAACCGGCGCTACGGCGGCTCAAGGACGGATTGGTCGATGCACAGCTGCGATTGGCCAGTTTATTGGGATCTTACACTCGAGGTCACCCCAAAACCATTGCAGCCACTGCTGCGGTCGAGGACACGACGTTTCGAATTCAACAGGAATTGGAATCGGCGTCCAGGGGTTTACAGACTCAAATCCAAATTGCGCGATCCCGAGTTGAGGGGTTGGAGTCTCAGGAAACGGAGCTTGTCAACCGATTGAATGCGTTGGCCAACTTTCGTGTCACTTATGGAAAACTGGCCGATGAGTACCATCAACGTCGTGAGGCACACCACAGGATCCTGGAACAGTTCGAGCATGCAAAAGCAGCCCACGCCGGCGCCGATCAAGTAAGTTTGATTCAGAAGGCTGACGAGCCTTTTGTTGGGACTCGCGCATCGGGACCAGGAAGGACGATGATTGCGATGGGGGGAATGGTCGCCGGCCTGGCAATCGGACTCGGTTTGGTCCTGTTACTTACTCCAACAACGCCACCAACTGCACCTCGAACACTTTCGCCTCAAGCTGCAAGGGAGCGAATGGTCCGCGACCGCGACAGGCGGGCCAGCGAATACGACGCAAAGCCGCGAGCGCCAACCCCAACGTCGATGCCAACTTCAACCCCAACATCGAAGCCAACTTCAACCCCAACGTCGAAGCCAACGGCAACTCCATCAATGGCGCACACATCTCCAATGTCATCTCCCGTGGCTCAAACCACGAAGGCCGCAACTGCTGATCCCAGCCGCCAATCATCAAGCTCAATTTGGCAGCGTGACCAACACGACCTGAACCCGATTGATAATTCAACCGAACAGCAGTCATCCGCCAAACCGCCTGGAAGTCCTATAGGATCCTCATCACCATCGATGCGGGCGCCGCAACAGCATGCTGGGCCAGTTGAGATGAATCGCAGTCAACCGAGCATGTTCCAAGCGCGAGCCGTGAACCAACCGACGGAAGCCAAAACTGGAGCGACGCTTCCGCAGACTCCAGCGATCCCCAATTCAAGTCGCGCATCTGCACCGGCAACTTCGACCCAACCGGCTTTCAATGCACCGGCATCCCAGCCTACACCCAGCCCGAACGCGCCATTGGATTCAACGGCGAGTCCAACAGCTCGAGTGAATCCTTCAGTTGCGGCAACTCCGCAGACATTGACGACGGCAGAATCGATCGCGGCGTTGGCAAGCACAGTCGTCCCCCCACGTACCAAGGATACAGCGAATACCCAATCTGCGAAACAAATTTCAACTGAGGCACCGAGCCATTCGAGCTCGACACCGCCTGAAAAAAATCTCCGCACAATTGCCAAGAATTTGGACACGACCAAGGCGAGCTCGGAAATTGA
>JBGTDM010000076.1:0-15902 GCA_041748315.1 Pirellulaceae bacterium | reverse complement strand
TGAAATGTGTTGGTGAACAAGGGCTCAAACTCTCCAAGATTTCCAATTCAGTTCGGAAACTGGAAATTGGTTCTGGGAGTGGTCGTTGCCTTTTTCCAAGTAGCCCAGGTACTCGGCGATGATCTCACTAGACTTCGACGGATTGAGACTCGAGTCAAACACGTAGTCCAACAGAGCATTCCGGCGACTGTGTCGGTAACCGATGGACTCGGATACGGAAGTGGCGTGATCATCAGCGAAGATGGTTTGGTTCTAACCGCAGGCCACGTGCTGACCACAGGGGGTAAGGACTTCAAGGTGATCTTTCCCGATGGACGTGAAGTCAAGGCGAAACCACTTGGTAAGAACCTAAACGTAGATGCTGGGATGCTCCAGTTATTGGAATCCGGACCTTTTCCGTTTGTCGAGATAGGGGACGCTCGACGGCTCACGCGCGGAGACTGGTGTGTTTGCCTGGGACATTCCGGTGGCTATGAATTAGGGCGTCAACCTCCCGTTCGGGCTGGGAGGATTCTCGACTTTGAGCCGGATATCATTCGCACCGATTGTGCGCTCATTGGTGGAGATTCAGGCGGACCATTGTTCGACATCGACGGGAAACTCATTGGAATTCACAGTAACATCGGGACTTCAATTGCGGAAAATCGCCATGTCTCAATCAATACCTTTATGAAACACTGGGATCGAATTCAAAAAGGTGACTCATGGGGACGACTACCGGAATTAGAGGTGCAGCAAAAGCCGCGAGCCGGGTTGGGGTTGCGACTTGACCTGGAAGCCGAAAGTGCTGTTGTAATCCAGGTCCACCGGGGTGGAGCGGCTGAAGCTGCGGGAATCTTGGCCGATGATGTGATTGCTGATTTTAATCAAATTGGTGTCCGTGGACCTCAGCACTTGATCGATTTGGTGAAACAATGCCAGCCTGAGGACGAGGTCACAGTAACCCTTCGTCGGGGCAACGCGGAGCTTGAAGCCGTGGTTCGTTTGCAAATGCTGGGGAAAAATTAGATTGAAAGTTGGTCAATCGTACAATGTGATTTTTTTTTTCGACCACGCAGTAACGTCATCTCGCCACCGGTCGCTATTCCGAGAGATGTCAAGGTTAACAAGGGTTAGAGACAAAAGGCCCGAGACACCTGCATTGCCGTACGGTTTCGTCGTATCGCAACATGTTGTCTCGCAAATGATGCATCTGACGACTAGCGGGAATTGAGAAAGATGGATCCTTATGACCGATGCCACCGATACAACCGGCAATCGGTATCATTCAATGAACTCGTCACGCGACTTCCATTTCAAAATGGATTGGCGTACCAACGATAAAGACCTAGGTAAGGCAGGACGCCATCAACCGCGTCCATGGGCAAGCAACACTCACCAGTGAGGTAACAGGATGGCCAAAACGCACAAAACAAAATGGATCGCCACGCTCGCTTTTGTTTTAGGTTTGTGTTGCTGTTTCGGTGCGTCTTCTAAAATCGCCATCGCCCAAATCGACGGCGAACTCAAAGGCCTATTCGAAAAAATGATCCCAGAGTTCAAAGGTGAGCTCAAACAGAAGTTGCAACATGCTTTGAAACAAGGACACGACTTTATCGAATTGGATGCCAACCAGTTTCGTGAATTTCGCGATCATCCTGCCAATCCATTTGACGGGTGGAATGGAATCGACCCCTCAAAGTTAAACGGCGTAATTCGGTTACAGTTCGAGACACAACCTGTTCGTAGCCGGAAACCTGGTCACTGGGAACGCCAAAGCGAATCCCAATTAGCCGAGTTGGAACCAGTGTGCGCAATTGTTGCACCGAGCACCGTCAAGCTAATCGATGGCAAGAAGCAGCTTTGCTACGGAGTCATTGTCAGCCCTGACGGCAATATCATCACCAAACTCAGTGAAATCGAAAACTCCGAAAAACTTTTTTGCAGAATGTACGACGGACGCCTACTTGAAGCGACTATTGTCAACTTTGATCGATCCAACGATCTCGCCCTGGTCAAGGTCCAGGCAAATAATCTGAAACCTATTGAATGGGCGGACGATGAGCCGACACCCGGTACATTCTTGATCTCTCCAGGTGATGCAGGAATTCCGGTCGCAATGGGTGTCTATAGTCACATCCCCAGATCATTAGCTGGGAAAGATCAGGCCTTTATCGGTGTCAAGCCTCAACGAGTTGACAACGGATTGTTAGTCGTTGAAGTCAGTGCCAATCAACCTGCGGAAAAGGCGGGCTTGTTACCCGGCGACATCATTTTAACCCTTGACGGCGAACTGCTGGATTCAGTGACCGGACTCGTCAACGCGGTTCGTTCGCGACGCCCAGGTGACAAGGTTCTTGTGCAATACCTGCGTAACGGCGAAACGCGCGAAGTCACGGTGACTCTCGACGGTAGAAACCTGGGCAACGAGACTGCGGATCGCTTAAAAATGATGAACAAATTCGGTGCGATCCCGAGTACGCGAAATAGCGAATTCCCAATCGTCCTGCAACATGATACTCCGTTGCTTCCCGAGCAATGTGGTGGACCCCTTTTGGACTTGAACGGGAATGTCATCGGCGTCAACATCGCTCGAAGCGGCCGGACAGACAGTTATGCGATTCCGGCCAGCCATATGCAAACGCTGGTCACCAAGTTGGCGACCCCGGCGGTCGCACAACTTTCCGAGCAACCTGAGCGAAAGTAATTGTCACCCTCGTTTCGTTTAACCGCTTGCCGATAATTTTCGGAAGTCGTTTTCACACCGATCTGCGATTTCTCAGTTGGGTTTTAAGCGACTCGCAAAACCAGATTACGAATGCGGAATCCTCGTCGAGTCCGGTCAAGCGACGTGGTTGGGGATGCCTCAAAATTCGAACCACCGCGATCGTTATTGATCATCGGTAGTCGTGACCTCGACTTCGGAAATCTTGCCCCCTCGGAGGATCCGCAGCAGCACCTTGTCACCAGGGTTTTTATGTTCCACCGCCGTCAGCATTTCATCAAACGTACGAACCGCAGTTCCATCCACAGCCAGCACGATGTCAGCGTCATCCCAACGCTTTTCCTGAACTTGTACAACCTGGCTTCCGTAGCGATATTGAACGCGGCGCAAAACAGCCTTGATTCCAGCCCGCTCCGCTGGTCCATTGGGTATTAACTCGATCAGGGCAAGTCCGTTTCTGGTCGGGACAGCCTGGACGACGCCGATCGTGGGCCGGACGACTCGACCATGCTCTTTGAGTTGCGGCACGACACGTCGAATGGTGTTCACAGGAATCGCAAAACCGACGCCTGAATTTTGAGCCGATTGATCATTCGCGGCGCTTTTGATTGCGGTGTTCATTCCAATCAGGCGCCCCGAACTATCGAGTAGCGGCCCGCCGGAATTACCCTGGTTGAGTGCAGCGTCAACCTGAATAATGGACTTGATCAATCGTCCGTCGGATGCCTCGAGTGCTCGGTTAACGCTGGAAATAATCCCGGAAGTCATGGAGCGTTCAAAGCCGAAGGGGTTTCCAATTGCAATTGCTTTTTGGCCAACGCGTAGAATATCGGAATCCCCCGCTTCAATTGGAAAAAGGATATCCGGGTCCGCAACAATTCTTAGTAACGCAACATCATTTGCCGGATCAGCCCCGATCAATTCTGCGGTGATCGTGGTCCCTTCGAACAGCGTCACCTCGATTTTCTCGCTCGATTCAATGACGTGGTAGTTGGTGACGATGTGTCCCTCTTTGTCGAGCACCCAGCCAGAGCCAGCCCCCTCACCACGACGCACAAATAGCCCGCGTTGAACAGATATTTCTGTGCGGATGTTCACGACACCTCGATTCGCGCTTTCATAAACCGAGATGTTAATCAATTCCTCGTTGGAGTACTGATTAACAGGATTACCAGCCGGTCCCGTGGATTGTTGAAATGCAGGCTTCGGCAAGTCCTCCTGAATCAGAATGTCCGCCGTCGATTTCAAATCCTGAATATTTGCGATCGCTTGGTGGTCATAAAAATAGCTATAAAGTGCCAGTGCCAAAATCGCCCCGACACACCCAGACACAATTCCGATAATTAAGGTCTGTTTCATCATCAACCTCAACCAATGAAGAGTTGAAACGTATTCATCAAATAGGTCGTGATCCCTCCTCCAATGGACTAAAGGTCCAAGCCAGGAACCATGACTAATTTTTTAACGAATGCGCATTGTTTGACAATCAAAATGGCTCGCTGTAATCGGTAGAATTCAAATCCCTACTTAATTTTGCAAGCCGTGCAAATGCGACGCCTGTATCAATCCATCCTAGACAATTGCGTTAACTCGAACAACTGGAACAAATGTAATTTCGATTGTCATCAATTCTTTCGTGGTTGCCGCCGTTACATTGGGAGGTGTTTTCCTGATCGCAATTCTTTTGCTAACAATAACAACTTGCCGACGACGATATCTAGATCGACCGAACGATTCTGGCTAGTTCGAGTGATCGGGTAGTTCGACAAGTGAGAGACGCTGTTTCCGTTTGTGAACCAGTTAACTGATTGATCCGACGCAGATCAGTTTTGGATATCTCGATTGTTGTGGCAACGGGATAAACGAACAGCAGCCATCGAGACACGCTTGATCGCTCTCATGCTTTCGGGCGGCGGTTATGAGGTCAAAAATGGTGGTTTGCCTGTTGGTTCCGAATCGAAAAGATGTAGCCGATTCCAGGTTAATCCTACAGCGCCGGCTCGATGCAAAGCTGTAGGCCAGCCTTTCCATGCTGACGCCGTTTACTGGTTTGTGCCAAACCGGGAGGATTGGGTCAGCCTGGAAAGGCTGACGTACATACCTTGCGCTGTAGGATTAAAGCATCGGGTCAAACGTATGATGTCGATTCTTTGGTTTTAACGAGACGTTGTCACCCTCGAATAATCGCTTGAGCCGCCGTCAATTGAACGTGTTAACAACAATTCCCCTTGGATGGAGATGAAAATCAATGGTCAGCTCCCCTGTTTTCGTCACAATGATTTTTTCGATGTGCTTGGTTTTGCAGACTGGCAGCCTCGCAAACGCACACCGTTTGACGAGTATTGGGTTCGGATCAGTACACGACCGTAATCACAAGGTGCCTATTTTCGATTCGTACTTTCTAAATGCTTCGCTGCTTTCAATGGCTTGCGATGTCCGGACCTCAAATGTAGCGGTTCCCTTTTTTCATGCCGATGATTTCAAGCGATTGAACCCGTCGCGATCATTGGCCTGGTCGCCATGTCGGCTTTCAGGTCCAATAAACGCTGACATTGACTCCAGCAACTTAGCGTGCTCTATTGTTCCCCTTCCAAGTCACCAGGGGTTGGTCCAGTTCAACGAATTCTTCTGGTGGAATGTAATCGAAGCGACTGCCAAACACGTCAATAACACTCGGAATTCCCAATCGATACGATTCAGACTGCCGTCCTATTATATTGTCGTTATTGACCGACTTGATTCAGGCACCGAGGACGACGTGTTCAGCTTTGGTTTAAGCGACGTGATTCACAGAGTTAACGCCGTAGCTCAGATGGATTGGTTCCATGTTTGCCAATGGCGCCAAATTAGATCCGACAATCTATGGGTCGATGGCATATATCTCGAAACCAATTTGGCGATGAGTTCGCCGGAACACAACGTCGATTGCGATGAGGGGTTGCGTTGCGAGCCAAAGGTTGTTTCTGAAGTTGAATGCAAAGGTTTTGAAACGGACTCGTATTGGGACTATTATCGAGATATCGACCGCTGGGGAATCGTACTTCGGGCTGATTTACGGCGTGTTTCAGCACCAGTTGCGAACTACCAAGCGCTCGATGGGCAACGGGTTGCCTCGAAACGAGGCGGTTCAACCGTTCCTAATGAACGAAGCGAGACGGTTGACGACCAAGAACCGATGCCGACAACAATCATATTTTCGATTAGCTATGCGCGAGCAACCGAGCGCTCGAGTTCAAGCCAGTTTGGAAATGTGCGAGCCATGCTAGGACAATCCGTTCTGAACTATGTAGAGACGATTCAAGCGCGTACCGCAGCGATTCTTGAATTGTTGTTCAAGTTGACTGAAATTGAGAATGCGATACCTAAGGTCAAACCACTATTGGACAACATGCAGTTCAATGCGGCTCATCATATGATTTTGAATACTCATGACTGTGAATACTCAGCGATCACGACGCACCTCAACGAAAATCCGATCAATTTGAACGAGCAATCGACGTTGTTAATCACCACTCCAAACCGACCAACGGCGGCGAACTTGATTGACGCGACGATGAACTGCGTCGAGCAAAAAATCGAAATGCAAATTGAACGGATGATCGATGGATTCAGTCGGCGTCGTGGCAACTAGCCCTACAGCGCCGGCTCGATGCAAAGCTGTAGGCCAGCCTTTCCAGGCTGACGCCGTTTACGTGGTTTGTGCCAAACCGGGAGGATTGGGCCAGCCTGAAAAGGCTGACGTACATACCTTGCGCTGTAGGACTAGGTGGAAGAAAACAGTTTGAGCTAAATGAGCTAAGGTGTCCAGCCTTTCAGGAAACCGGTAGTTTCGGGGCTTTCATCAAAACTATTGCGAACCATTTTGAAAGAACAACTGGTTTTTCTGTCAGTTAAGATCGTTGCGTTTTTCACCAGGCGCGTTTCATTATCGAACTTGACCATGATTGACGGAAAAGGCCCCTCAAAAATTAAACGCGACCGTAACCTGGATTTTGAGCTAAACTCTAAAAATCGCGATTATTGGGGCTTTTTGACGGTTTTGTAGTGACGGGACTGGGTCGAGCACGGTTTGGCGAACACCGATCCGGGGACAATTTTGGCGATGTTAGCTACCTTGGCATGTGATGTGCGTAGAAACGTAGGGCAGGATGACGGGCACGGCTCAGTTGCCAAGTCGCGGAAAATAATTGGATTGCTCCGACAATTAAGGAAAAATCGCCTATTTTTTTGGTAGCGTAATTCCGGAACTCAAAATAGAATGTGTAATACAGGCGGAAATCATTCCGATTCGAAGCTAAGGTAGTCAAACAAGGCAAGGTTTGCGGCAGGGCAAGCCCAAGGACCATATTTAATGCGTGGAGTCAAGATTATGTCAAAAAGCCAATCCAGAGTTAGACTTGCATTAGCCCTCGTAGCGGCGTTTGCGATGTCGGCACCCTTGGGGGCTGTAGCGAAAACCGGAGTCCATGGAACCGAAACCACGGAACCCAATACGACTGCCAGACTGGCGACGTACGACGCTTCAAACGGTGAAACCACCTTTGCGCTTAGTTTGACGCCTAGTTTGGATTCAACGATGTCGTCCGTTGCGTCGTCTGATGTGGTCATATATGTCGACACTTCAGCCAGCCAGGCTGGCGTTTACCGGACTGATTCACATAAGGCGGTTAAGGCGTTTTTGCAAAATTTGAATCCCGAAGATCGGGTCAAGTTGTTTGCGGTTGATCTGGACGCCGTCGCAATGACGGAAGCGTTTGTTTCACCGCATAGCGATGAGATGCAACAAGCGTTGGATAAATTGGCTTTGGTGACTCCGCTCGGTTCGACGGATATGGCCGAGTTTGCTAAATCCGCTGCAACCGTTTTCGATGTTAACTCGAAACGTCCCCGAAACGTTGTCTATATTGGGGACGGCATTAGTCGAGCTGCGATGTTGGGAACCGAGCGTTTTGCGGATTTGGTTCGCGAATTAGTAAGTGAAAAGGTATCGGTTTCCAGTTTTGCCATCGGTCCCGAACGAGACATTGAGCTCCTTGCAGCATTTGCCAACCATACGGGAGGCAATGTTTTTATTGATACGGATGCGATTTCTTCGACCGATGACGGTGCCGCAGGCCTGTCGATTACGGTGCGAGGCTCGGTCTTCTGGCCAGCGTCGATTCAGATTCCAGACGAGATTCAAGAGCTATTGCCGAAGACGATTCCGCCATTGCGGAGTGACCGCGATACGATCATCATTGGATCGCTGAAAAGCCGCGATTCATTTGATCTCTCGATCGCTGGGACGGTAAATCATCAATCAGTCACAATGGCTTGGTCGGTTGAGCCTGAGGAAAGTAACGGCGATTTTTCCTTCCTTCCTCGATTGGTGCAAAAGACGCGGGGTAACGGTGGGGTCTCTTTGCCAACCGTGGGTTCGGCTGGCCTACGCGAAGTCGCACGAGTCATGTTGTCTTCGTCCAGACAAATTACGCAACTAGGTGCTCAAGTTCTTGGCAGCGCCGGTGCGAGTACTGCAGAAAACACTGGATCCAACAATGCAAATAGCAGGGTTCAGGATAGTGATAACAGCAACCAGGACGGCGAGGCGGATCCACCAGTGGCCACCGGCGGCGTCATTCAGGATCAGGAAGCACCCTTACCTAGTGGTTTCGATTTAGACCTGCGTCAAGATCGTCCAGCGAGTTCCGATGACGAAGGTCGTATGCTTGAACTTGCACCGGGTACAAGCTTTTTGGATAGCGTCAGGGCTGCTACCGACGCGCGCAATCAACAACTGGAGTCGCGTGTCAACGCCACACTTCAGGCGGCTCGAGCCGAATTGGACGTTAATCCTCAACGGTCAATTGATGTTCTTAAGGATATGTTGGATTTGATCAGTCGAACCCCAGATTTGTCACCTCAGTTCCAGTTGCAATTGACCAATCGATTGACTAGCGCCTTACGCGCTGCTGGTTCTCGTAAAGAAGAATTCGATGCGAATATGGCCTTGCGTAATGAGCGTTTGGCCGTGGTTCAGGGGAATGAGGCGGTCACGCGTGCATTAGAGCGGCGTGAGCAACAGCTTAAGGAATGGATGGATACCTTTGATTCATTGATGGAAGAAGAAAACTATAATGCTGCCGGAGAAGTGATCGAGACAGCTTATTCTGAGGCACCTCTCCTTCCAGAAACCAATGCGGCCGAGGAGTTTGCGCCGATCAGTCGACATTGGGATCGAGTCTGGAAGCTACGACGCCTTCGAGCCGAAAATGCATTGCTCACTCTGATTGAAATGGAGGAAGCTTCCATTCCGTTTTCTGGCAATCCACCGATCGTTTACCCCGATCCGGAAGTATGGCGTGCGAAAGTTATCTTGCGTAAAAAATGGCAAAATGTTCGACTCTCTGGGAATCAGGCCGAAGAAGATATTTTAGAGGCACTCGGACGTCGTGCTGATTTCGATTTTGAAGATCAACTGTTCGGCGAAGTTATCGACCGGTTACGAGAAGATTACGGCCTAAACATTCAAGTGCTCGTATCCGCTGAAGATTCCGGTCTAACCAGTGATGAGCCGATTACCTTGAAACTGGCCAATATCAGCTTGCGAGCGGGGCTACGCATTCTCTTGGACAAATATGATTGTACTTACGTAATTAAAGACGAAGTCCTGAAAATTGTCTCCAAGGACGAGGCCGCTGAAATGCCGGTCACCAATATTTATAATGTCGCTGACCTGATCGCGCCGCGCCAAAACTTCGGCGGCGGCGGCGGTGGCGGTCAAGGTGGCTTTGGCGGTGGTGGTCAAGGTGGCGGCGGTCAAGGTGGCTTTGGTGGCGGTGGTCAAGGTGGCTTTGGTGGCGGTGGCGGTGGTATGTTCTGTATCCAGGATTCACTCGACCAACCGCAAGCCAGCATTAAGATGTCGGCACCTGCAGCGTCCGCTGATCTCGATCAAGATGAAGCCGACGAGGAGTCTCCGCTTGAGGCAACCGTGATTGTCGACGAGAACTTCGATCATGAAGCATCACTTCAGAAATGGAACCAGTATTTCTCTGAGAATTTTGCCGATCCCAGTGAGATTCGCGGCATCGTGCGCGATTTCACGTCAAAAGGACGTGTCGATGAATCGCTTCACGTTTTGCAATCCGCCATCCAAAATGGTCAAGGCAAACCGTGGATGTACCAGGCCCTGGTATTGGCCTTGCAAATCAAAGGGGCTGAACAACGAGAAATCGAACGGACCGTGATGTCCGCTGTCGACATGACGGACAACGTCGACGATTTGATGTATGCCGCGGTCTTGATGTCCAATAGCAATATGGAAAAACGTGCATTGAAGCTGTTACAGGAAGTGGCATATACCTATCCCAGTCGGGTTGAGCCTTTTGCGATTGGTCTACAAACAGCTCAACGCATCAACGACTTGGATGGCATTCAATGGGCAACCATTGGAATACTGAGCCAGGCATGGCCCAACCATCGCGTCAATGTAACCCGCGCTATGAAGGCCGCTGAAGCCGTTATGATTGAATTGCAACGACAGGGAAATCTTGAACAACTCGACGCCTTTAATCAACAACTCACCGAAGCTCTCTACCGAGACTGTATCGTCAAAGTAAGTTGGACTGGTGATGCCGATATCGATATCTATGTCGAGGAGCCGGGTGGAACGGTTTGTTCACGTTCAACCGTTCGCACGGCCGCCGGTGGTGTGATGATGGGTGATGAAGCATCCAGCAGAAATAACGACGGCGAAGTCTCGGAATACTATGTACTGCCCAAGGGGTTTTCGGGCGATTATCGGTTGATTATTCGTAAGATCTGGGGTGAAGTGACATCCGGAAAAGTAACCGTTGAAATTCAACGCAACTATCGGACAGCCGAACAGACCGGACAACGCAAACAAGTCCAGCTCGATGACGTTGGTGCCATCGTCAATTTTACATTGGATAAAGGGCGCCGAACCGAATTCATGGAAGACCGCGAACTGCAAAATATCGTCGAGAACTACCGTATGAGCCAAAAGGAACTTGCGCAAACCATCGACACCTACAGCAGTTACGGTTCGAGATCGGCCGTTTCGGACTACGTCTTGTCGCGCGACGGAAACGACGCGGGCCGCAATCGGAATCACGAAGTCATGCGACGTCCACCGGTGACCGGTTTTCAGCCGGTGATCACAACATTACCTGCCGGTACCCAGATGTCGGCTTTCGCCGCGACAGCCGATCGCTTGTACGTGATCACAGCTCCGAGTCCACTTTTTACGGACATCGTGTCGGTATCGACGTTTAACTTTGTTGGCGGCGGTAACGGCGCTGGCGGGGCAGGTGGGGCAGGCGGTGTTGGTGGCGCTGGCGGTCTTGGTGGTTTGGGCGGTGGCGGCGGTGGTGGATTGTTCTAAGAGCTCTTCATCTTGAAACCCAGTGCTACCAACGAAACACCGACATTGAAATGTTGTCAAACAAAGCCACTGATTAATCAGTGGCTTTGTTTTTAGATCCGTCGACCCGGCGATGACGCCCTTTCGCTTATTAACAGCAACAGACCTGCTCCAGGGAGTTGACCTCATACGCAACCGGCATCCAGAACCGCCGAAAGTCGCGTCAGCCCCAGCTCGACGTGCGAACGGTTACACGTTATTTCTAGCTCGCGAAGTCCTGGCTTGCCAATTCAAACCAATCGATCGACTCGTCAAAATCCTCGGCTTCGTAGCGAACTCGAGTCAATACCGGCGCGAGGGCGCGAGCGGAAATCTCGCTCCGATTCGTTTCGATACTCTGGTCCCCAATCATACCCTGCAAATCATTCAACACAATTCCAGCGACATTCAACCCGTCACGATAACAAGCCGCAGTGATCAATGTCTGTAACGTCTGATTGATCACACCCAATACGTTCGAAGCCACGACGACGAGCGGATAACCGAAATCCTGGGCGAGATCCGCGATATACTCGTCCTTGCCAATCGGTGACATCAAACCGCCGATTCCCTCGACAACGACAATATCACACTCGCCTTCCCAAACTTCGATCCCGGAACGCAGCAGATCCGATTGAATCACCTTTTCCTCGGCCATTGCGGCCAAGTGAGGCGCAAGTGCTGCGTGAAACCGCTGCGGACAGACTGACTCTAAATCAAGAGGCTGTCCTGCAGCCTCCCATAGGACGATCGCATCTCCGGCCACGAGATGATTTCCCATCTGCATGCAATCGCTGGCCACCGGCTTATACACACCAACTCGGTGCCCGGCCGAAACTAGCGACCTGATAATCATGCTGGCGACATACGTCTTTCCAACCTCAGTGTTGGTTCCAGTTATAAAGAGCCCAAGGGGTGGTTTCTTGATCATTGACAGGGAAGGTATCCTCGAATAACGGTCAGAGCAGTGAATATGGAATCTCACCATTAAACCACATTTAGTCAGCTAGACAAATGAGACATTGGGAATAAAAAACGTGCGGCCGCGCGGGCCAAACGTGCTTTAGAGTCCATGGCGCAACGTGATGGACTCCACCCAAGGTTCGCTTCGAAACGAGTGCCACGGTTGAGCCATAAACGCACCGCTTCCAATTCCTTTTCACCTAACGCCTGATTGAACCGCGCAAACCATTTTCGATTCGAAGCTTGCGGGCTTTCTGTCATTGGTGTATCCTGTCTTCCGGGCTGAACTCCCCCTGGGTTGTGAGATTGCTGTCAGCCAACCTGTGCTTGTTTCAGGTCGCGTAGGTTGCACGGGAGTGCATTGACTTGGAGTTGTCTCATCATCCCGTTGAGATACCCGTGTCGGCGACGTGTTAAAACTTACTTTATCGAGTTGAAAAAAAATGGCGCGTACTCAAACTAGTCCTACAGCGCCGGCTCGATGCAAAGCTGTAGGACAGCCTTTCCAAGCGGACGCCGTTTACCTGGTTTGTGCCAAATCGGGAGGATTGGGTCAGCCTGGAAAGGCTGACGTACATACCTTGCGCTGTAGGACTAGCGATCGTGTTCGCAAACTGGCTGAACGGCGACTTCAAGCCTTTTCGTTGGTCGAATTGCTGGTCGTGATTGCGATTATTTCGATCTTGATTGCGATGCTCATGCCCGCTGTGCAGAGCGTGCGTGAAGCAGCTCGAAAAACCGACTGTGCCAATCGCGTCCGGCAACTTGCAATGGCGTTGCATCTCTATCATGGCACGGCCAAGCGATTTCCTCCGGGTATCGACCGTCCATTTATTGCTGAGATCGATACGAGTGATTCATTCAATTTTCGACCTCAAGTCGGAAAAAACGCATTTCACTTTATTATGCCGTTTATCGAACTTAATAATTTGACGCTTTCCTCTGTCAATGAACTTTGGACGGTCGAGGTCGTGAATTTCCAGTGTCCGTCGAGCAGTAGTTATGTCGATCAGCATGGCGGTCGACCTGGTGCCGCGACTGACTATGCTTTCTGCAAGGGCCCCAGCTCTACGCTCTGCCGAAACAGTATTGGCAGTCTGGGTGCGTTCGATGTCAATTCCAAGGTTAGCATGGCCTTGATCCGCGACGGAACGTCTCACACCATGATCCTCGGGGAAGCGGCGAGTGATCCTTCGATCTCGGCAGCTTCATCGTGAGGCTGACTCGGGATGACGATGGGCCAGGTCTGGTCTAAGACAGGTTTCGATGGGACAATGGCAGCATTCGGTGGCCGAGGCTCGATTCTTGCGGTTACCTCCCAAACGCCGAATGGTTCGATTCCGGCACCTCTCAATCACCAGCCGGTGGAAGTCTCGATTGATTTTGATCCGATGATTGACTGTGATCCCAATGATCGTGTGCGTGGATTTATCAGCATGCATTCAGCACCCGGTGCGAACTTTGCCTTTGCTGACGGTTCGGTGCATTTCATCTCGGAGTATATCGACGGTCGACTGTATCGTGCATTGAGCACGATCAACGGTGGCGAACCCGCGTTTCTGGATCGTTAATCTTTTCAGTGAACCCAACGAAAGAAATTCCTTTTCCCGCTGAACCAAGACACCATCATGAAGTCAATGGAATTCCATTCAATATCCAGTAGGACTTGCCTTCTCTCGATCTCGTGTTTCAAAATCAAATCGATTTTGCCTTTTACCTTGGCGGGTGCGGTTGCCAGCTGTTCATTAACAAATTTCCTCATTTCGAAATCTGGGTCACCTAGCACTGTCGGTTGTAAAACCTGCCAAAATAATTTTGCAGGGGTAACCCGATAGATCTTCGGCACGTATTCTATCAACTTGTCCAACACCTTATTCGCTCTGTTACCCGTGTCGATATGCTGTGAGCGCACTTCCTCTTTTATTTGAACGTCATCGGTACGTAACGGAGTGGCTGGATCAACCAGCTGCGCATGTGTCCCTGCATTAACTTGAACTGCCAACAATGTTGAAACGACTGTCATGACTTGCAGACATTTAGATATAAAACACCTGTAATCAAAACCTGAATTCACGGTTAATCGTCAAAAATTGTATTCAGTCGTCTAGGCTAAAGCAAATGAGGGCCCGGCGTTGAGTTTTACCAGGATTTTTTGCGAGTCTTACATTCGCACACCTTAGTGAAACTGGAAACTCTTGAACCTAAGAGCACGCATGCGCCTTGCCCCTTTAAAATTGTGCAGATACCAATGAATCCCAAGTTTCTTGATGCGACTACTCAACAATTAAACCTTCGGCGCACTAAGCCGGGCCGGCTGTCACCGGACCCTCAACACCAGCCACTTTGAGAGCCAGAGCGAGTAGACTCGATCGTTTCTCCAACGATGGAGTCCCTCGCATGACGAATCATCTGAAGATTCGAGACGTTGTAACTTTGTCGCCGAGGCATCGACGCTTGAAAGGTGGGCGGCACTGCGAGGTTGCGAGGGTGGTTCACTTAATCTATGGGCCGATCGGCCTAATACCGATGTGCCGCCTTGATTGCGTCGAAGACTTCTTTTCGACCAACGCTCACCGTAATTGGAGCGGCGATACCAATCCGAGTCTCCGAGTCATCTTTATCAACGGTGACAATTGAAACCTCAACGATTTCGCCCCCCTTCAGGGGCCCAATAATAATCGAATCGCGTTTTTTGAAATCGAATGTGAGCATGATTAATTCGCGTTCAGCAGTGGTTGAAGAATGTTCAAGACTAATACCGTCGCAGTGCGGGCATTGCCCCCGGTTGCCGGGCTAATAACGTATTCGTTCCCCGTCAGACAATGCTTGGTCATTGACTCCCACTACCCTAAAAAAGTGGCGGCTTTCTTATCGGAATTGCTAGCACCTGTCGTGCAGTTCTTTGAGAGTTCACCGAGGGGACAACGAATTGCGGGTTGCGCTTCAAATTTTAACCAGCGAAGCCGCTGGCGGTTGTATGTGGCCGTCATGAACGCGTAGAAAGAAATGCGGGGGAGCGGTTCGGGAATGCGCCTTCATTCCACTGGGACCAGGACTCGCCGTTGCTCTTACCAAGAGATCGGAATGCCCTTTCGGCAATGCCGGAGGCTGATGCCATCGGGTTCGTTGCCAGCCAGAATCTGTTGGACAATTCGGGGTGACAACGACGGTAATTGAAGGAAGTGACCGACGTAAGATCGATCGACATTGCTGGCTGTTGCAATCTCCTCCAACGTTGCGAATTCGCCGGATTCCAGTTGCTCTTGCCACATCCATGCCCTAATCCTACAGCGCCGGCTCGATGCAAAGCTGTACGTCAGCCTTTCCAGGCTGACGCCGTTTACCTGGTTTGTGCCAAACCGGGAGGATTGGAGGGAGGAAGGAGCGAGGATTGAGTAAAAACCGGACGCTAGCGCGTTCCAGCTGATATTCAGTGGGCGAAGCAAAGGACCAGGGGCATTGTTATCCAGCTCGACGTCCCGGCGAGTGAATGCACCTGCAAGATTTCCCTACTGGAACCATGTTGATTCACTTGCTGGCGCTACGCACTCGTAATTCAGGGGGTCAAATTACTCAAGTCAATACGCCGCGCACCCGGATTGCCCAAATCAATATGCCAGGTACCGAGTTTTCTCCTGCCCACAGCTCCCGTGTCTTGCTCTCAAAAAAACAAGAAAAACTCCACGGAAACGGGTGCATGAAGACTATTGTTTTTTTGCTGTCATTTTGTTTTGCGTTTTCGTTGATAAGGGCTTCCGGGTCGGTTTTGAAAATGGATTGAAATTTGATTCTCGTCGCTCAGCAGGCCCGTAACGACTTGGAGGATTGCTT
>JBGTDM010000075.1:0-3228 GCA_041748315.1 Pirellulaceae bacterium | reverse complement strand
AAGCAATCCTCCAAGTCGTTACGGGCCTGCTGAGCGACGAGAATCAAATTTCAATCCATTTTCAAAACCGACCCGGAAGCCCTTATCAACGAAAACGCAAAACAAAATGACAGCAAAAAAACAATAGTCTTCATGCACCCTCAATCATACGCCACGCATTGTGGGTTCATTAACGGATCCGATGCAGGTCACAGACTCCAACAGAAACGTATCCCAATCGCCCTCCGATGCTGGCGTTGCCAGCCTCTGCTAAATTGTTGACGATTGCAACCTGCGATTCCTGCTATCACCATCCAGGAAACCACCATTAATGTGCCGTGCTGCAATTCGCCCAACCTCTTACATTAAATCTTAAACTGACCTTTTTTTGCGTGAAACGGTATGCTAAACCTCTTGTCCTTGAAGAAATTTCAACCAACTCCCCGCGCTTCTTCGCTGCTTCTGGAGAAAATCAGTGCTGCATCCGTCACTAGCAAATACAATACTCGCATGGGCCGCTGTGTTGCTAGCCTGGTTTTCGTGCCCCGGATGTTCGACGACGAGAACCTCGGATACATCGCGGACTGCAATGGAACAACTATTGATTTCGAACGCGATTGATCAAACATTAGACAGAACCCCTTTGCCTCCAGTTCAAGGGCGCAAGGTATTTGTCGACACTCAGTATCTTGATTCGGTTGACAAGGGATACCTGATCGGTTCGGTTAGACAGCGGCTAATGAACCATGGTGCATTATTAGTCGACGGCAAAGATGCGTCTGACGTTACGATCGAGTTGCGATCGGGTGGCGTCGGCACTGACCACGTCAATAGTTTCGTAGGAATGCCGCATATTGCCCTACCTGGTCCTCTACCATTGAGTTTGCCGGAAATCCGCCTGTACGAAAAGAACAGTCAATTTGGTACGGCCAAGCTGGGATTGGTTGCCTACGAAACCGAATCCGGCAATATGTTGTTCGACAGCGGTCAAGCACTGGCCAGAGCAAGTGATAACCGGTGGGCGATCATGGGTGTCGGTCCGTTCCAAAGCGGAGAAGTACGTGACGAAGTAAACCAGGCTGCTCAAAATGTTGATTTTACTGCACGAATTTCAAATTCGGTTGATCCGTTCAAGAAACGCAAGTGACCCGGAAAGTTCACTCGGCTTACGATAATTTCTAATCAATGATCGTGAAATTGACGGATTGAACACAGGCAACGTTTCGCGATTTCATGCATCGGTCACAGCCGAGTCGTCGCACCGAAATGACCGACCCGCTTGATGGCTTCGGCGTACCGCATCAAGAGTGGTTTGATCGTTCCGCGGCATGCTCGATCTGCACAGTCGGTCGGTTTAACTAGCTCGATTGGCGAAGTGCGAATCATTCCATTCCCAGCTCACCGTCAAGTTGCGATCGAAACATTGTCCTACTGCTTGCGAAATCGAATGCGTTGACAAACCGAGCACGACCTGCGGATCGAACTGTTCATCCAATAATTGCAACTCATCTGCTGAAAATTGGCCAATTGAGTCGAAGATTAATAAATCAATCGGTTGCCGACAATCGAACTGATTCGACTGCATCGCGATCGGAACAATATCGACATCAAACTTCTCAAAATGATTGATCTCCGCAATTTTGCGAATCTGCTCCCCGTCAATGGAACACCAACCCGTCTTCAATCCAAGTGCTCGCTGCATCTGGGCGGCGACCGCTAAGCCCGTTCTAAGCAAACATTTCTCATCTGGGTTGACGAGCGATATTGAACCACATAGGAACGTAGGTTCGGCAAATTGACGCAGGATTTCGACGGCAGTTTCGTCGATCGCAAGCGCACCGTTGCAGTCGATATCAGTTCTCAGGGAGCGATCCAAGCTGAACATCCTTCCAAATGACGGAGAAATGAGTTGCGAAATCAATGCGATCATTGGTCAATATCCTCAAGTAAAACCATGGTTAATTCACGAATTGGTGCGGCGATCACACACCGTTCACAATTTGAGTTAAATCACCAATCGCTGGAGTGCGGCCATCGCGAATCATTCGATCGTTTTCGTCAATTCATTAGCCACACCGCTCGTTGGTATTATTCGCGATCCAAATGACACGTGAGGTCCAAGTTTTTCCAGTTATCGAACCTTGTCGTCACCACAGCTCCTGATCCTGTTCCATCAGAAGTCAATCCATTGACAGCCACTCGCGACATGTTTAGTCTGCAAGGACGGCTCGCCGACGGCTCGCCGGACGTTTTACGTTCACTCCACGAAAAGGTTCAAATGCATTCGACAAAATCGGATCACAATCCCCCAGCCGTGCTTTGTTTCAGCGGAGGCATGGATTAGACCAGCTTGCTCTATCATTTGTTGGCGGGGGGTTATCGGGTTACTGCTCTGACGTTCGATTATGGCCAAAAACATCGGTATGAATTGGAATGCGCTACGGCACAATTGGGTTACTTGGCCGACCATGGTCATCAAATTCATCATGTGGCAGTCGATATCAGCACGTTGGGTCGCTCCCTTGGTTCAGCGCTAACCGACGAACGAATTGCAATCCCCCTCGGGCACTACCAAAGCGAATCGATGAAACAAACGGTCGTTCCAAATCGCAATGCGATATTTTTCTCCATGGCCGCCGCGCAAGCTTTGTCGATCGCCAACCAGGTGCGCCAGCAAGTCAAATTATCTTTGGCCGTACATAGTGGGGATCACGAAATTTATCCTGACTGTCGCCCGGAATTCTATGATGCTGTCTGGCATGCATTCCAGCTCGGGAACTGGAACGCAGAACAAGTCGAAATGTATTTGCCCTACCTGCATTTGGACAAAGCCGCGATTCTGCGCGATGCGGAGCGTTCGATCACAGCACTCAATCTGGACTTTGATACCATATTCCGAAATACCTGTACGAGCTATATGCCAGATGCCGAAGGGCGCGGTCACGGACTCACAGGCAGTGACCACGAGCGCATTTTGGCGTTTCACGCGTTGGGAAGGGTCGATCCGGTCCCATACCAACAACCCTGGGATGATTTGTTGGCCCGAGCCCTTTCAACTCAACAAATTCATCCGGATTCGTCGCACAATGCAACGCCGTGAGTTTTGGGCCCTCTAATCCTACAGCGCCGGCTCGATGCTAAGCTGTAGGACTAACCCGCATTTCTCACAACGATGACTTTTGCGTTGGCGATCGCTCGATTGTTGGGCAAATGTCAGTGTTGTGGGCAACGGTGCGTTCAGGTCAAAGT
>JBGTDM010000074.1:0-19508 GCA_041748315.1 Pirellulaceae bacterium | reverse complement strand
CCGTTGTTTTCCAGTTACGGCTCTCGAATTGCGCCGTCCAGATAGCGGAAGAGCGGATAGAGGAAATATTCGATCACTCGGCGCGTGCCAATCTTAATTTCAGCAGTGCACGCCATACCAGGCAGCAGCCGAAAATTGTCCGGAACTTCCTGCGGTTGGGTCGTAATCATAACCACTCGCCCTCGATAGAACATGCGTTGGTTTGGACCCTGCCCTTCCGAAAACGTCCCTTCGCTGATCGCTCGCAAACGCCCTTCAAGTGTTCCATGCTTTTGGAACGGGAGCGATGCCAGTTTAACGCGAACCGTATCTCCCTTTTCCTGGTCAGTTTCCGGATTTGCGACTCGGTCGGCACGCAACCGTGCCACATCTTTTCCGTCGATTTGAATTTCTAGTTCCAATTTTGTCGAGGCGGGCATCAGTCGATAAATCGGCTGATTGGGGGATGCCGTCGAACCGGTCGTCAGGTCGGAACGGTCCAAAACGATGAACTCGGCGTCGTCACCATATTCCGAGTTCAATGGTACGCGAATCTCCGCCAACTGACGAGCATGCTCGGCCTTAATCAATTGATTTGATGCTTCATTGTACTCGGCCTGCGTTTGTATCAGTAATTGACTGATTTCAGATCGCCAGCGGGCTTTGTACTGATCCAACTGCCTCAGGTTGACATTGATATCCTCGACCAATTCATCTCGCCTGTTCGTCTCCGCGGTCAATTCAAACTCGCTGCTCACCAGCCTCATTTCCAGGTCCTGCAGCGTGGTCAATGCAGAGACGGCTCGGTCGACAAGGACCCGTTCTGTTTCAGTCCTTTTTCGTAGCGTCTCAATGATATCTGTTCGAGCAAGGATTGAGTTTTCATTGGACCTTTGAGTTGACTCGATTTTTTTACGCTCTGCCTCCATTCGCCGAATTTCGGACCGGTACTCGCGTGTTCGCTCATTGAAGGTGAGCTGTTCGTCTAACAGGGATTGCTCTACAAATGCGCGATCACGACTGTATCGCTCCAGATTCAGTTCGAAGCTGGGATCGTCATCGTCGTCTAATAACGCGAGTTCTGCCCGCAGTCGAGCGATGCGAATTTCTAATCCAACGGATTGCATTCTCAGTCGATCAACATCGGCTTGAGAAAACGTTGGATCGAGTGTTACTAACAAATCTCCGGCCTTGACGCGCTCGTTGAATTTCGCATGCAATTGGACAACTTTGAGTTGATCGGTTGCATAAATCAGGATGGGGTCTTCACTGGAAATTAACTCGCCGGTGCATATCACGATCCGGTCGACCTTGGCCCAATAGGCCCAACTGATTGCGGCGACGATCAGCAAAATCGCGGTGTACAGAGTCCACCGCGCTCCTCCGGCCACCTTGCGATGTTCGAGCTCGACGACATCGGGTTGGAATTCCATGACCGTTCGATCGATGGCAGAGAGTCTTTTCTTGCGCAACGGTTGAGGTTTTGTCTTAACCTCGGCGACCGCCGTTGACGTTTTGTTAATCGATGACTCGTGCGCGTCGCGCTCGTCAAGTTCGTCGACTTCACTGGTTGCGACGTCCGGAGTATTTTGAAGATCATCAATTTCGTGTTGCGAATCGGCCTGTTTTTCGCTTGCGTGATCGCCTATTCGCGGCCCGTTTGTTGATACCATAGGTCTCTATACACCTTTGAATGTTCAAGTAAATCCTTGTGTGTGCCCGCGCGATCAATTTTGCCTCGTTCAAGTACGACGATCGCGTCGCAAGTTGTTAACGTCGACAATCGATGTGAGACAATAATCACAGTTCGTCCCTTGGCGATTCGTCTCAGATTTGCCTGGATGATCGCTTCGCTTTCCGGGTCGAGCGCGCTGGTTGCTTCGTCAAAAACCAGGATTCGTGGATCGGTAAGCAAGGCTCGGGCGATTGCGAGTCTCTGCTTTTGACCGCCTGACAAATTCGCCCCATTCTCTTCGAGCATCGTGTCGTAGGATTTGGGCATTCGCTCGATAAACTCGTCAGCGCCTGCCATTTTCGCGACATAAACGACTTCCTGAAATCGCGAATTTGGCTTGGCCATTGCAATGTTATCTCGAATCGTACCGCGGAACAGGAAATTCTCTTGGAGTACTATCCCAATATTCTGGCGCAAGTGGGTAATGTCCAGTTCGCGCATATCCAATCCGTCGATACGAATCAGCCCTGATTGAACGCGGTACATCCCTTGAACCAATCGCGTAAAAGTGGTTTTTCCCGAACCGCTTCGTCCGACAAGCCCAATCACCTTTCCTGCCGGGATCTTCAATGAGAAATTGTCAAGAGCCGGTGGGAGCGTCGGACTATAATGAAAAGTCACATCTTCGAACTCGACACTTCCCTGAATTTCCGGACGAAGCCCCTGCCCGAGTCCCTCTTCAACTGGGCGATTCATAACCGACCCTAACATGCGTACAGACAAAGCTGCTTCCTGATACGCATGAATCAGGGATACCAATTGCACAAGAGGACCGGAAACGCGACCGGAGATCATCTGGAATGCGACGAGCGAGCCGACTGTGATTTCGTCGCCGAAAACCAGCCGGGCACCCATCCAGATGACAACGACGATCATCGTCTTTTCCAGCAATTTTGACAGGGTGGTGGCTGTGATCGATATTTTCCCAACGCGATAGTGCATCGCCACTGCTTGAGCCGACTTCTGATCCCATTTTTTTCGTTGCACCGGTTCCATGCCTAACGCTTTGACTGTTTGGGCGCCATGGATTGTTTCGACAAGCATCGCTTGGCGATCCCCCTCAGCCATGTAAAGTGCCTCGAGACGACGTCGGTAGGGTCCCAGCAGCGCTCCAATCGTGATTGCCATCAATCCAGCGAATAACAAAACGACTAATCCCAGTTGCCAACTGTAGAAGAACAAAATTGGCAAGAAGACCACGAGGGCGCCGGCATCCAGCAACGTTAAAAACAGCTGACCTGTAAGAAACTCGCGTATCTTTGAGGTCTGCTGCATGTGTTTGGTCAACACCCCAGCCGTGATCTGCTCGAAATACGTCATCGGTAGCTGCAACATGTGCTGGAATGTTCGAGTGGCGACACGAACATCGATCTTGGCCGTCGCATGCAACAGCAGATAACTTCTCAAAAAATTCAATACGGCGTCGAATAACAGAGCGATGCCAATTCCGACCGTGATAACTTCCAGCGTGGCCATCGCATAGTTGACGAGGACCTTGTCGATTACGATTTGGAAAAACAGTGGAATAACTAAAGCCAGCAGGTAGATAAAAATCGCGGCGATCGCGACGTCGACAAAGGCCGTACGTTGGCGCCAAATTTCAGGAATGAACCAACGCAGGCTGAACGGTTGCTCCGAGTCCAGTAGTGAGTAGGTGCGTTTCAGCAGAATCGCATCGCCTTTCCAGGCAGCTTCAAACTCCGCGCGACTCAAAAACAGGAAATCATGTCGATCGGCAAGTGGATCGAACAGCGCCATTTGCTGTTCAACGTGCCCTTCGTCATCTTCGACCTCACGCAATCCGACCATGATCACGTAATTGCCGTTGTCCAGGCGCGCGATGGCGGGAAAGGCCTCCCCCATATGCTTGAGCTTGTTCCAATCCAGCTTGAGTTCGCGAGCCTTGAAACCCGCGTCCTTGCAAATGCGCAGCAACCGGCGTGTGCTTGGATCTTCAAGCTCCAGAGAATAGTCATGAACCATTCGGTCGACGCTCAAGTCCACACCGTGGTGTCGCGCCACCAATGAAATACACTTCAATGAAGTATGTTCAGGCGCATTCTGCGAGAGCTCGGATTGTTCACCGGGTGAACCCGAGGGTTCAGCTGTTGATTCGACCATCAGTCCATTGCAGTTGTTACGGATACGAAAAAACCCTCACGGTTGGGAACCGAGAGGGCCTGAGAAAATCATCGTTGAATTCGGTTCCGGTAAGTCTACACCGGAATAGCGATGTTGCCAAACTGTCCAACGGTCGATGTAATTCTAAATCGTTGTCCTACGGACGTTGCATTCACGAATACCGATGTAAGGTCTACAGACGGTGCAATCTCTTCACCTTCCAGGTCGACCATTCGCAACGTTTCCATGCGCGAGCCAAGCAATGCCTGGTTCCTGATCCGGAAACCACCCTGGGATCGGCCAAAATCGACGTTGAAGTCAATTCGTAGATCGTTGCCGATGCGGCGGAAGGCAATATCTTTTTCAAAACTATCAAGAGCGCCCCAAGTGATAATTTCGATGGTATCGGTACCACCCATTCCCTGTTCGTCAATGATGTTAAAGTCGTCACCCAACCCCCATTGATAGGTATCATTGCCAGAACCCCCCCGCATGACGTCACGACCCCCGTGCCCCCGAATAATATCGTCTCCGGCATTTCCGATCAGCAAATTATCCAGCTCGTTGCCGATGAGGGTGTCATTACCACTTCCACCACGAGCCGCTTCAATTTCAACACCATAATTGATTGCGATATTTCGAGGTTCCCCCCCGACGGACGAATATCGTCCTTGTCGCAAGTCAATGATCGCGTCAATCGTGTCCTGGGTTCGGTTGATCGTATCGTTCCCACCAGCATCCCAGATGCTCATGAACCGGCTATCATTCTGGAATTCACCACGAATTTGGGTGTTGCCAGTTTGGTAGTTCATGTTCTTGCCGTACAGCTTCTGCAGGCCCATCACATCGAACAGCTGAAACGATCGATTGAAGACGGTTCCACTGCTGCCGATCGGCGCAAACAAAATACTTATCATCGTTGAATAGCGAGTATCTTGAAGTTGCGGCGGCAATAAAGGAGGTTGTCCAGCACCCGTTTGGTTGTCGGGATGCTTCAGGCCCATGGTGTGACCGAGTTCGTGAATAACCACGTTATAAAACATATCACCGGCGACGGGATTGTTTACCGATGGATCCGTGTTGGTAATGACAAAGTCGCCCGCGACCGCATTGGGTAGATTAATGGGTGGAAAACCGACACCCAAAATTCCGCCTGGAAGTGCTGCCGTGAACAATTCCAAGTCGCCACCCACCGACCCAGAAACCTCGGTGAACTTCAAGTTGGTATACGATTCCAAATGCGCGTAAATCTCGCGAACCGCCCGACGCTGAGCGGCATTCATTGGCTGGAAGCCTTCTCCCGCGAATCCACCAGCATGTTGAGCAGGTAGCTCGTTGGGGAAACTATACGTCAGATTGACTTTCGGCCAACTACCAAATTTAAGTACAGCATCACCTGCAATCTCAGTCGTATCAATGTCTAATCGTTTCCAATCACCCCACGTCCCGTTAAAGGCCCGGAACATCAACTGATCAAACTTGCGCCCCTCATCCGCAGAGCTGCCTCCCCGAATTCTTAGCTTCTCAATGTCTAAACCATTAATCGTATGAACCACTTGCGACGATAACTTCGAACCATTGATTACGAAATCAGCACTGATCGGATCATCGTTTAAATCGATCACTTCATAACGAAACACTGGCAAGCCAGGCGCCTCTTGGACCAGATCGATAAATTCACGGAATTCGAAATCATTTAACCTCAAGACTGGATCAAATTCCAATTCTGGCTTCACGATCGTCGTGAGTGTCGCCGTCGAAATCGTGCTCAATCGACTGCCATCCGAGACCTGTAATCGATAATTCTCAAGGGAACCCTGTGATCCGGAATGATAGCGAATATTTGGAATATCACTCGCTTCGAACCAACGAAAATCGTTGGCTGGAATCTTGACACCATTGATGGTGAAGAATCCAGTGAAACTGGCCGAGCCAGTATCCAATACTCGGATTCTTTTCAACGTGCTACCGTCGGCATCGGAAAAGGAAAACATGCTGCTTAGCAACAGTGATTGTCCTTTTTGAACGTTCAAATTCTTAGCGATCACCACAGGATCATGCAGATTTGCACGAGTTGTGGCGGTCGATTCGGCCAACAAGCTAAGGAACTTGCCATCACTGGCAAAGACGCCAATCCGCTCCTCGTGCGCAAACGTCGCGCCAACGTATTCCACATTTTGCAATTGGTTCGCGGCTACATCGAAAAACACGCCTGACGTTTTCTTGACTCCGTTGACTGTAAAGAAGCCGCCGTTGGCATTCCCAATCCGATCGACAATCCGGTAAAACTGAATTGGGTCTCCGTTAGGATCACTTGCCGAAACAAAGTTTTCGAATTTGACCTTTTCACCAGAAAGTACCGTAAAGTTCTGCAACGTTACATTTGGTCTCTGATCATTCAGCGTCGTCGTGGTCATAACGCCGAATGCAGCCTGACTCCAAAACAATCCATCGAACACTTGCACGCCGATCGTCTCGCTACTCTCAATCAATCCAGCATGGTAATAGAGTTGATTGATTTCCGATTCCTCAACTTTAAACCAGATGTTCGGATTGACGCGGACTCCCTTGAAGATAAAGTAGCCGGAGGTCAGAGTTGCATCGTTGTCACGGAAAAAATACCGCACAACTTCACTGTCGGGATCGAAATCCTCAACTACAAGCGAATTCTTGATCAAGAACTGCTGAGAAATTTGGACGTCCGTATTATTTACGGTGACTCGGGGTGGAAAATTGTTGGCCATTAACGTTTCCTAGTTCTCTCGCCCTGTAAACCATTGTTTTATTTTGTCAGGAAAATTCCCATTTGAGTCTCTTCCCTGTACCGAACAACTCGTCAGCACATTAAACGGAACCACATACATTGTTGAAGTCCCATTTACTCTATTAAAACGTGAACAGTGCGAAATCGTCCCCACAATTCTCAAAAGTTGGGAGATTTTGGTGGTGCCGTAGGTGCCGGTGGACGTGCATTCGCGGTTCCATCGGAAGATGCCGCAATATCGTCACGTTTCTTGATCACACCAGCTTCGACAAGCTTTTTCACCAAGTCCTCCATTGCCGTAAAACTCCGAAGAAAGCCATCAGGAGGGAGAATAACGCGGGTTTTTACACGAATTTGCGGTGTATTGTCATCATCCCCTTTGCCAACGATCGTAAACAAGTCCATTCGTACCATCCCCCCCGAAAGGGTGATTTCTCCAACACCGTCTGCAAAAATCTCTTGAAAATCGTTCATATTCGCCTCTTTTCAATTTAAGGAAGTAAAAAAACAGTCAATATTCGTTTTGCCGCGAAACACGCAAATTGTCCCAAATGCGTTTGGCCCGCGGCAGGTCGCGTCTCGTACACAACGTCTTCATTACGAACCTGAATGACATTTCGCGCCAAAACGTAAGCAAGTCCGGCTGGCCACGTCGCGCTTGGACGACTCATGCTTCCACACAACGTCAGTCAATTTGTGGCAGAAAATTACACCTGACGATCGGCCGTTACGAAAGCCTGGTGATGGTTGCCGTTTTTTTCGGGACCGAAATACACGGGCTCGAAAGGGTTTTTAGTTTGTCGACACCGGCGTTAAACCTCTTCGGGTGGACAAAACAAATGAAAAGTCGAACGCGCCTGCTCTATCCTAAAACTTTGCCGCCTGTTGGTCTAGTCAAACTCAAAGAAAAATGCCGAAATTGAGAGTTTAGCTAACGTATTGTCGTCCCCTATTTCATTGCATTTCTGTCAGTTCCGATGATCTACGAAATCGAATCGCAATGCAATGTGCAGGTGCGTGCAGCGTCGATTTATTCAAAAAACGACGAGATCTCACATCGATTCAATCTGAACCAAGATTCCCTTAAAGGCCGGAGTGCGCGACAATGGGTCGACTAACCGCGGCACCAAGACGTTAGCCTCGGGGTAATACATCAATGCGTTTCCAGCTTTGATTTCGGGAAACGAGCTCACTCCAATGTTGTCCAAGCGCCCCGTTTCATTGAACACGGCGACACGCTGAACCCCCTTCAAACCAAGACGCACGATGTCATCCGGGTTCAGCAAAATGACGTCTCGTCGTGTTTGCCCTCGATACAGGTCTCCTTCTTCGTAGACGACCGTGTTGAATTGCCCTTCACTTCTAACGGTCATTATCCGGATCCTACCGTCAGCGCGTTTGAGATCGGGTAACTCATGAATGTGCATCCGAGCGCGGCCATCGGAAGTTGGAAACTTCGGTTGATGGATGGTGCGGTTGGAGATATGGAACTCTTTCTGGTCTTCATCGATCGTAAGCATCTTTTCGAAACCGGGAACGACGTTTCCAATCATCGTACGAATGTTTCGGGTCTTCCTCAGCGATTCCCAATGGATTGGCGACTCATCGCGATTGCTGGAACGGCCGTGGGTGACCTGTTCGCCGAGTGTCGCAATGATTTCAACTTCACTACGCGGACCCGTAATCCGAGGACTTCCGCCGTCACTTAACCGGATAAAGTTAAACATTGATTCCTGAGTGGTGGAGTGAGGCTCCTCATCACGGGCCAGCACGGGCAATATTATTGTCTCTTTGCCAATTCCTCTGGCGTGCCCAGTATTCAACGATGTATTCAGGTAGACCAGCAGCTCCAGGTTTGAAAGTGCTCTTTCGGCAAAGTCTGCATCCGGGTTTGAACCATACAGATTTCCTCCCAGGCACAACGCGACTTTTAATTCGCCACTTTCTGCACCGTGGATACATTCCAAGGTATCTCGGCCCGGAGTTACAGGGAGTTGCACATGATACTTCTCGACCAAGTTCCTGAAAATGGCTTCTTTAAGCTGGGGAGTCACTCCAACCGATCCAATGCCTTGGATGTTTGAATGGCCACGAATCGGCATTAACCCGCAACCGGGCCGACCCACCATGCCGCGTAACAACGCGAGATTACTGATGGCCTGAACATTTTGAACACCAAAGTCATGATGAGTAATTCCCATCGTCCAGCTAAAAATTGCTCGCTTTGACTTCGCGTAGCACGCAGCAACTTCATCGATGTCAGCTCGACTAACTCCAGATTTCATTTCAATTTCATCCCAATGCAGCTCACTCAAATGGACGAGAATATCGTCACTGCCGTTCGTGAAACGCGAAAGATAGTCTTGATCGTGGGCCTGAAGTTCCACGATTCGTTTGGCAATTCCCGTGAGCAGTGCCAGATCTCCGCCGATGTCTGGCTGGATGTACAGCGAGGCGATTTTACTCCCGAACAACAAACTGCGTACGTCACTGGGAATTTTGAAATTTACCAATCCAACTTCGACCACCGGGTTGATGACGATGACCTGTCCCCCTCGTCGGCGGACGTTCATCAGCGATGTCATCATTCGGGGATGATTACTGGAAGGATTGCCGCCGATCAGGAAGACGCAATCGCAGCGATCCAAATCTTCCAGCATGACCGTTGCCGTCCCCGTGCCCAGTGACGAGGTCAGTCCGACCCCGCTTGCCTGATGACAATAGTAGCTGCAATTATTGACATTATTAGTGCCGTACAGGCGAGCGAACAATTGCAGGAGAAAGCCGGCTTCATTGCTACTCCGGCCACTAAAATAGAAGAACGTCTCATCTGCGGAAACCGCTAGAAGTTTTTCAGTGATCCGCCGAAACGCTTCCTCCCATGAAATCGGGCGATAGTATTGTTCGCCTTTCCGCAACAAGAGGGGTTGCGTCAAACGCCCCGAAGTTTCCAGTTGCCGCGGGGAGAACTTGCGAAGTTGTTCGATCGAGTAGGTCTTCCAGAACGACTCCTTGATTGCGCCTTGCATATCGCCGGCCATGGCTTGCAACGACTTTTTGCAGACCTCGGGGAAATGACCCAATTCATTGACCATTCCACCGCGTTGTCCCCCCATCCCCAAGGCGCATGTCTTGCAGGCATTTTTGCTCCGCAGCGCCCGGTACATCTTCCAGATTCCGCCGACCTGACGGGATTTCTTCAGGGTGTATAGAATTGCTGGCCAGCCACCGCCACTCTTGATTTTTCGTTTCATGATTGCGCGGGGACCGAAAAATCGTTCGCCTATTCGCCCACGGTTGGAACCACCCACACTTTGAGACTGGTCTCAACCTCCTGGTGCAACCGGACCTTGATTGTGTAAAGGCCGAGCTCTTTCAAGACCCCTTCCAATTTCAGGTGATCCTTGGTTAGGTGGACGTCATTCTGTTTCAAGCTGGCCAAGATTTCAGTCGCACCTACACTGCCGTACAAATGCCCTTCTTCATTAGCATTCGCTTCAATGGTGACGCTAAGTTTACTGATGGCATCTGCGAGGACTTCAAGCTCTTTCAATTGAGCTCGCTGGATCTCTACCAATTTGGCCTTATGCTTCTCAACCATTCGTTTATGGTGGTCAGTCGCAACGGTCGCCAAGCCATTCGGGATCAAGTAGTTATTCGCATAACCGGGTTTAACTTGGACAACATCACCGGTCTTTCCCAGATGTTCGACACTCTGAATCAGCAGCAATTCGATACCTCCGTGCTTTCCTCTGGGAAGTCGTTTGAATCGGCCTATGCTTTTTGTTTGTGCTTTCGCTTGGCTCATTTTGACAAGTTCCTTAAAGATTTTCCTACAAAATAATATTTCAAATGAATTGTCTGCTTGGGTTAGATCGGGTTCATTGCGCCAGAAGTCAATGCCAGAATCGTCCGGAGCTCTCAAAATGGAATGTTGTCATTGGCGGGGGGTGGGGAACCGGATTCGGCATTCACGGGTTCACTATAATGATCTGCTGACTCGCCCCGATTTCCGCTGGCGCGTCCACCCAACATCTGCATCCGCTCGCCTACCACCTTCAGTTTGCTGCGTTTTTGTCCATCCTGCTCCCAAGTTTCGTATTTCAAGCGCCCCTCAATCATCACGGGCGAACCCTTCGCCAAATACTCGCAAGCAACTTCGGCAGTTCGACCCCAAAGCGTAATGTCGACAAATGTTGTTTCATCAATCCATTCGTCGTTACGTTTCACTCGATCGTTGACTGCGAGTCCGACATCGACAACAGGTGTACCCTGTGGTGTTCGCCGCAGTTCTAAGTCTCGTGTGACATTGCCCATCAAAATTACACGGTTGAAACTTGCCATGATCGCCTCACAATGAAAATTGCTAAACTAGGTTTGCATTTGCGGCCATCCCTGGAACTTCCAAAACGACTAAGTCATTCGTCGACGAGTCATCTCAATGATTCTCAACTGGCATCAGCAGCTAATTGTGTTTCCACCAATTCTGATCCATCTTCGTTATTGTTATCTTTTTTTGACTGTTCCTCAACCTCGGAAGTCAACGGCGCGCTACGTTCACCTTTGGCTGCTGCAACCATTGCATCAATTAGACGTGGATCGATCTTAATCACCAGATGTCGCATAATTACATCGGTTAGTTGACATTGCCGATTGAACGAACTTAATTTGTTCGATGGCATCCGAAAATAACTGATCCAATATGCTCCTTTGTGTCGACCACGAATCGGGAAACTTAGTTTTTGCTCAAGCCACAATCGACTGGCAAGTACCGTACCGCCAGCCTGTTCGATCAGATGCTTGACCGTATTTGCGGTACCTCCCGGATCGCGAGCATAAGCATTCGCGTCCAAAATCATCATGCATTCATAGTTATTTTCAGCCAATGTTTGACTCCTAATGGTTAAAAAGTTCCAATTTGATTTTAACTATTCGCTTCCTCGTCTGCGACAGGTTTCGAATCTGATTTGGTAGATTTGGAATTTTTGTTTAATTTATCAATTTGTTCGTCGGACTTGTCAGGTTTAAGGAATAATTCGTCGTTATTCCCTGTTCCGACGTTAGGTCTCGGTCGCGGCGCTTGACGTTTCTGTTGCTTTTCAATGCTCGCGTCTGCATTAAACCGATTCATCGTTACCTGGATACCATCCTGTAACCAGCAAACAACCGCATCGCAAGCACGTTCGATCGCAAGCTCGACTTCGTGCAGCTGGTGTTTTGAAAACTTCGACAACACAAAATCCTTGGCCTCCCATTGTGGGGGCGGGTGACCAATTCCGATTCGCAATCTGGGAAATTCGTTGCTTCCCAGCTTGCGAATTATATCTTCAATTCCCTTTTGGCCCCCGGCCGATCCGCTGGCTCGAACCCGAATTCGACCCAAGTCCAAATTGAGATCGTCGCTGATGACCAACAAGTGATCCAAGGGAATCTGGTGAAAGGCGACGGCCGCCCTCACGGAATTTCCGCTCAAATTCATATACGTAAGCGGGCACAATAATCCAATTCGGGTACCACCGTCTACGGTTGTCTCGCTTATCTCAGCTTCAAACCGGTATCTGGGGCGCCCGACAGCCAATCGCTTCGCCAAGCGGGCGATCACCGCGAAACCAATATTGTGCCTGGTATCGTTATAACGCTTTTCTGGGTTGCCGAGTCCAACGACGAGTTTCATAACTTCATTTCGGCACGATTGAACTGACGTCCTCCATCATCAACAGCGATGCGCAAAGGAATCACAATTCCATCCCTTTTACTCGTCGTCCGCTTCGTCCTTTTCAGCATCTGGCCGCCCGATCACCTCTGGTTCAGCAGTTGCGGAGTCTTCTTCATCTTCGAGCTCAGCCAAAGGTTCAGCACAGGAGACGATTACCAATTCCGGATCTCCCAAATATGTGACGCCTTCCGGAAAGTCAATTTCATTGGCCAGGCGCGACTGACCTATATTCAGTTCATTGATGTTAAGCTGTAGTTTTTCCGGTAAATTACTGGCCATGCACTCAATGGTTACTTCATGGACATGTTGCGTGACAACACCACCCTCACTTTGCCCGGGGGCCGAACCTCGCAATTCCACGGCAACATCGACTTCGATTTTCTCGGTCACGTCGACACGTAATAAATCCAAGTGCAGAACATCGGATCCCAACAAGTCCCATTGTACATGTTTAATCAAAGCGCTGTCATCAAAGTCACCTTGAAGTTTAACCAGCAGTTGGCCATGCCTGATCGCAGCATGAACGTCACTTGACTTGATTGCCAAATGGACGGTCGCCTGGTTATGCCCATACAGAACGGCCGGAATCTGACCGGATTGACGTAGCCGCCGCATTCGCAACGTTCCAGATTCAGTTCGCTTTTTTGCCGTAAAATTCTCAGCCATGTTATATTCAAAACTCAGTTACAAAGAGTCAGTTAATTCGCTCAGTCACAGAAATCTTCTTTTTTGGCAGCAGGTGGTCGATCGTCAACTCGCCGGATCGAGCAGGGTACCGATCCAGATAATTGAAACATGAAATGAACGATGCCAGACGAGTTCAAGGCACTCAGACAAAAACCGTTTCAGGTCGGTCCAACATCTGAAAAACGATCGGCGACACGCCGGAAGCATCAGATCGCAGTGTGACCGAATTCCCGTTGACCACTGGCTCTCATTACCGACGGAACCGCCACATCGAGGTAAACAGAGCGCCCAAGGAAATCAACGGGTGAACCTTTGAGGTTGAAGCTAGCCGATTCACTACTCTTGTTTCTTGCCGATTTGTCCATCAGTTGCCAAACGGCTATTTTTGCAAAATCCGCGCGGTTGACAAGCCCAACTCACCGACTTTAGCCCGCTTTATTTTCAAAAAACTTCGATCAACCGAAGCCGTTCGGTCCAATCAAACAGTTGATTTGTGACGATAATATGGCTATAGTCTGACACTCGTCTTTCCATTTCCCCAATGACGTCAACGTCAATATCGAAGCCGTGAAATTAGCATAACGGTAGTTTTTTATCGGCCTGAGGTCTGTTGCATTGAGCGATCCGAAATGTCTTGATTCAATCGGCGACTCATCGTCATGATGAGTGACTACCCAATTGCGAGCAAATAATGGCAAAACCCAACAAAACTACACGTTCTAAGTTTGAATATGTCGAACCGATCGGGCTTCGTGTCCTCGTTCGTAAGGATGAACCAAAACGGGAGACCAAAGGGGGGATTGCGCTTCCTGACTCGGCAGAGATCCCGACGATCACCGGACGAATCGTGACCATCTCGGCGGCCATTGAAAACGACGATGATTTCCCGCTGCGCCAATACGACAAGGTCCTGTTCCACCCCAAAAATGCAATTCCAGTTGATTTCGAATCGGACAACCAGCTCTTTGTCGTACCCGTCGAAGATGTCGTGGCCGTTTTTCGCAAAGAAGCGCCGAAAAGTCCGGCGGACTAGATGGGTCACGTCGCGACCCAAAACCGATCATCGAGCGAGTTTTTAACTCCACGGATTAATTTACAAATACCTTACTCAATTCCTGGCGAATCATCCAGGGGAGCGACCAAGCTCGGTGAATCCCTCGGCATGTTTTTGCTCGCCCCTCCACGTCGGGCTTGGTTTACCCGAAAATGGAGCTGATGGATTGATGATGGTGAATTCGCTTGATCGCTTCGCCCAATAGCTCAGCGACCGACAAGATGTGAAGTTTGGATAGCATATCCTGATCAGTTGGATAAGGTATTGTGTCGGTGACGACCACACTATCGATCGGAGCTTGACTAAGCCGCTTGATGGCGGTACCGGCAAAAATACCGTGAGTTGCCGCGACATGGATTTCTTTTGCACCGCGTTCCTTGATCATCTCGGCTGCGCCGCAAATCGAACCTGCGGTACTGATCATGTCATCAAACATCAAACAGATTTTTCCTTCTGGTGGAACTCCGATGACATTCGCTTGCAGGGTTACTTCAGCGGACCGACGGCGTTTATCAATAATCGCGATATCCCCCCCCAAACGCTTGGCATGGCCCACAGCGCGTTTAATGCTCCCTTCATCTGGACTGACGATCACCAGATTTTCGGGGGGAATCCTGCGTTTTAAAAAGTACGAATTTAGTACTTGAGCGGCGTATAAGTGGTCGACGGGAACGTCGAAGAAGCCCTGGATTTGCGCGGCATGCAAATCCATGGTCAACACGCGATCGGCGCCGGCACGTGTAATCAGGTTTGCGACCAATTTCGCAGTGATCGGTACTCGCCCTTCATCTTTTCGGTCCTGACGGGCATAACCAAAATACGGGATGACGGCCGTGATTCGCTCGGCGCTTGCACGCTTGCACGTGTCAATCATGATCAGCAGTTCCATCAAGTGATCATTGACTGGTGGACATGTCGGTTGAATCAGGTAGACATCTCGGCCGCGAACATCTTCGATCTTGCAATGCAATTCGCCATCCGGAAATGTAATCAACGCGCAATCACCTAAACTAAGGTTCAAAAAATCGCAAATCTTATTGGCCAATCCCAGATTGGCTCGACCGCTAAAAATCTTTAACTCACGCATTGGCGCTCTGGCTCCGTAATAAGGCTTGTTCAACCTGTCTTAGATCTTCAAGAGTATTGACGCTGAGCGCTTCAATCGGTTGCAAAACGGGTAACGCTCGCACCACCTCACCCCCGCCAAGAAGGATCGCAGGAACATCGGTGAGGTAATATTCGTTTTGCCGATTGTTATTCTTCAGTTGATCGAGCGCGCCGAGCAACCGTTGAGTATCAAACACGTAGGTACTCATATTCACTTCGCGGATCAGGCGTTGTTCGTTGGACGCATCTTTTTCCTCGACAATGCCTAGGAACTTGCCAGCCTCATCGCGAACAATTCGTCCTAAACCAGTCGGCCGTTCATGGACAAGCGTTCCCAGGACGGCCGCAGCCTGTTTGCGATGGAAGTCGTCGAGTAATTGACGCAGCGACTCTGGTTGCATCATCGGTGAATCCCCAGCAACGACGATCACGGGGCCTCGATGCCGTACCAATCGATCGCGACAGACAGCCACCGCATGCCCTGTTCCCAGTTGTTCCGTCTGCTCGACAAACTCGATACTCGGCCAAGCTGCCAATCGTTGTTTAACCAAATCGGCGCGATAACCGACAACAACGATGCTCCGAGTCACACCGACTCGCGCAAGGGCTTCGATCACATACTCCACAAGTGCTTTCCCATTGGCTTCGCACAGCACCTTCGGTAATTCGGATTTCATCCGCGTCCCTTTGCCAGCAGCCAATATCACGGCCATCGCCCCTTCTTCCTGATTCATTCCGGATTCCTCGTCAAGTTCCCTCAACTAAATTTGTACAGGCCAAGCGACTTCTGCTATGGTCAGGTTAGAGATTAGGGTTAGGTGGTGTGCTCTAGCACCCGGTTCAGGCCATAAAAACCGGACGCTATCGCGTTCCGGCTGATACTCAGCAATCCGAACTCTTTATATTGACAAAGCACTACCGTTTCAACAATCTAACGAAAACGGTGCAGCGATCCAATAGTCGATAGAGTTTTCGTAGGCACTGTCAACGCAGAACCCCACAACGAACTGCATTTACGGCCAAATAATTTGTTCTTAGGCGACCGTTTGCCGTCGATTGTCTTTAGCGGGCTAGATATCGACCACGAGCAAGTGCAGACTGAATCAGGTGTGATACCCACACCGGTGACGGTCGACGAGATCGTTTAAGGCGAAACATCAAATAATTCCACACCGTCTCAAGCAACAGACTCAGTCCATTTTTTCTGGGCGTGCTCAAACCATGGCGGAGCTTCATCCCCTGGCCAACAAAATATCGATAGATGTATTCGGTAGTGGCTCGGTTGCTTGGTATCATGTGCTGCACGGGGTTGCTTGGTACCCATTGTCCATTGTAGCCTGCCGCAAGCAGTCGCCGCATCATTTCCAGTTCATCCTCGCCAATCACTCGATGGCGATTCCGACCGAGTGTTTGATCGAACAAAAACGACTTCTGAACACTGGTACGAATCGCGAAGTTAGCCCCATAGGGCAAAATCGCAGGTGTGAACTCGATCGGACGAGCCCCCAAATCTCGCACCGCGAAGCAGCCCTTACACAATTCCCAGTTCTCTGCAATCCAATCCGGCATGGGGGACTCGAACAAAGGTTCAATCGTTGCTCCCCAAAAGTCGTATTGGGCGTCTCGGGCGGCGACGACATAGTTTGCCAACCAAGACTCGTTGAACTGGCAATCATCATCGGACCACAAAATTAGTTCACCGGTTGCCGCTTCGATCGCGCGATTGCGGGCGTACGTATGTCCTTGCCGTTCTTCCCGTAGCCGCTGGAGCGGCAGTTTCATTGAAAACTCATCGATGACATGGGCAGTTCCGTCTGACGAGTTGTTATCCACCAACAGGATTTTCCATTGAATGCCCGATGGAATTTGGAGTTGGCACAAACTGGACAATGTTTTCGCCAGCAATCCTGCTCGATTCCAGGTACAGATTGCGATTTCGACTAGCATAAACGTGCAGCGCCGACAGAATTCGACATCGAGCTAAACAAGTTGTTTTAGTTTTTCTGCGAACTCGACGACGGGATTGATTGAGAAGCGTGCCCGAATGTGTTGACCCGCCATTTCGCCGATACTCTTCCACATTTGTCGTTTTTCCCAGGCTCGCTCCATTGCGTCATCCAATAACTCCACCGTCGCGCCAGCGGCAATGAAGCCAGATTCCGAATCGTCCATCAATTCTCGATTGCGACCGATATCGGTGGTGATACACAATCGATTGCAAAGCATCGCCTCGACAACACAAAGCGGCGCCCCTTCGTAACGAGATGGCAGTAGTAAACCATGATTTTCGGCCCAGATTCTGTTGACACTGTCGACAAAGCCTGCGATGCGGATCTTCGATTCCAAACCGTGAATTTTGATCAGTTCTTCCAATTGGCGTCGGTTACCTTGGTCACCTCCGTACAACGTGACAACCAGATTGCGATTGCGCCATTTGGGTTGGCGCAAAACGTCAATAATCAGGTCTTGCCCCTTGGATTGAAAATGGATTCTTCCCACGCAGGCGAGTCGGAACCCATCGTCGCCCAACTCAGGCCAGGTTGGGAGTGAATCACAATCGATGTTAAATGGATTGCAGACCAATTCGGCATTGGCGTCCAAGCAGGTTGCCAGATTTGTCTCCAATTTATGCTGGTTCTCACGCGAGACGAAGAAGACCTTTTTCGCATTTGTGTACCAACTGCGATATTGGTCGATGACATCTCCATTAATGAAGAAAAAATTGCTGGCACATTGAACGTTGATCGCATAGGGAATATTGTTGCGTTGGCAGTAATCCGCCACCTCAATACGATCCGGGTGATAGCCGATTGTAATTAAAATTGCCTCCGGTCGATGTAGATCTAACCAGGTTTGCGGCGATCCATTTCGCTGGTGAAACCACTTCGTGGCCCGCTCGAACTTGCTTTGCCAATAACTTTGAGGTTGATTTCGATAAAACACCTGCCCCCCTTGTTCGACAAGTTCTTTCAATTGTCGAGCGGGCTCGGGCCACCACTTATAGTTGACGACGATTTCGTGGCCTTGGCGTTGCAACTCTCGCGCAGAACGCCACCACAGTTCTTCGCTGCCCCCCCATGGGACGCCACTCATACAAGAGTAAAAACCAATTCTCATCGGTGGAAATACAAAGGGCTTGAAATGTTGGAAGGGCTCAGACTCATCAAATATAGGATGCTTAATTCGCTGCGGCTTTTGGAATTCGTCAAAAGCCAAGCCAGCCGATTTCGGTATATCACCAATTCGCTATGTCACCTGATGAGAAACCGTCGTAAAAGCGCTGCTTAACCAAAAGCGAAAACCAGTTCTTGCATCAACGTCAAGGGTTCACAATGTTAAGAGACGAGCCTGGACGTTGAGGCTGACCGTTGTGGAGATGCCGAGTCCGATTGTTCACACGAGGTGGTAATGGCTGCAAATAAGTTTCCTTCGCGTAATCATAAATGGCCTTAAGCAGCGGATAATCCCTGTAAAATCGGTCCCTCAATCCATTGGGGACATATTCATCGTAAACGGACTGATTGAAATACGGCAGGTCAACACAGGGTTTTCCGAACATTTCGGCCAATTGACGAATCGAATTCGGCAAATCTTCCTGAATTCCAATATAGATGAATTGGCGTTCGATCTTCTCACGATAGTTGGAAAGGGTGATATCCTGCGGCAAATGATTAAACAACCAGTAGGGATAATCAGCTAAATACGATTCTAACGTCGGATATTCATCCAGAATATTCACTTGTTCGCCTCGGTACCAGAATTTCCCCTCCCTGCTCCGCCCTTTGCAGAAAAAATACATCGAGACTACGATGTCAAACGGATCACGAAATATCGTGAAATATTGGTTGATTTCAGGGTAATAATAAGGAAGTCCATATTTTCGACCGTGGTCAAAATGCCCGTGGACAATTTTTATTCCCTCAAGCCAATTCCCCTCAGCGTCCTTGAGCTCAAATCGAGGCAACAATATGTCCTGCGTCTCATCCTGATTGAGTTTCCGATATTCCTTGCCAAACCACTTGATGAGCAATCGAATAAAACTCGAGCCTGCACATTTCGGAATGTGCGTGAAAATTGCAGGTTCATTCGGATCGTAAGGTCTCATGGGTTCACATGTCGTCGATGGGTTGTCAGAAATCGAGTCGGTTGCAAGCAGGCCGAAAGTTTATCACTGTACAGGATCGAAACCCCATGACTTTCCGACGTGAGTCTCGAATGAAACCTCGATCATCCCGTCGTCAGTCATCGACCCCTGTTCGAATGGTGCATCCGAGTTCCCGATGTTAACAGGATATCGCCTGTTCATTTAACCCGCATTTCTCACATGGAAAGCGTCGAGAGGGGC
>JBGTDM010000073.1:0-14905 GCA_041748315.1 Pirellulaceae bacterium | reverse complement strand
AATACGACACGGCCAGTTTGCGCAGTTTTGCTTTCGCCCGTTAAACCTGCAATCAATAAGGGTTGCCCATGGCGTCTGAAGGGCAAGGCGTTCAACAACCAGCATTGTCGCTTCGGGTTCGTGTCCGCGGTTCGCCCGTTACGTTTGTTAAATCGATCTCACGTGGTTTAATCCTTTGTGAAATCAATTCGTATCCACGTCAAGCAATTGTCCCGATACAACGTTGGTGTTCTGTCAGGAGATGTCGTGATGTCAACGCGAAACATTTGACGCGCGGACTGTTCTTTGCGACGATGATTGCGACTACAAATAATTTCTTTAGCCGGTGCGATCGGCTTTTTCACATTCGCGTTAAATTCTTGGTTTTATACGAGCAATCAGATGATTCTTTCTGGCGAGGAAATTTGTCGACGACTGGGGGATGAGATTATCATTGATCCGTTCGACGTTGCGCATATCAATCCAAACAGCTACAATTTAACCTTGCATCCCGACCTGATGACTTATGAAGAAGTCGTATTGGATATGCGAAAATGCAATCGTGTTCGCAGATTACAAATCCCGGACGAAGGTTTGATTCTGGAACCGAATAAACTGTATTTGGGACGAACGGTCGAATTGACAGAAACTCACAACTTGGTGCCAATGATCGAAGGTCGATCGTCGATCGGGCGGTTGGGTCTATTTGTTCATGTCACGGCTGGTTTTGGCGATGTAGGATTTTCTGGTTATTGGACACTTGAGATGTTTGCGGTCCAACCGGTTCGGGTCTATCCTTACGTATCGATTTGCCAGATTTTTTACCATCAAATTGTTGGTGACATCGTTGAATATCAGAGCGACAAATATCAAAACAATCGTGACATTCAACCCAGCCTGATATTCCGGGAACTTAACCCTTCGGCAGAGTTGGAGGATCCACAACTCAAACTCAGCTTCGATGTGTCCGATTGAAGTCGTTGACCGAATTGTTTTTCCGGGAACACCGGGTGAGATAGCAGCCAAAGGTTAGCAATCTGACAACGGGTTGTCTCAACGGCATAGCGTAGCCCTTCAATCCAATGCGAACACAGCGTACGTCGATCGAGTAGCTGCGTTTACCGGATAGAGCATTTTGAGATGCGTTGGCTCACCGACCGTTTCACAATGGTCGGCACACCGTTGTGGAACAAGCAGATACTTGGCTGAAAACTGGTGACCGAGACCCTTGATCTCCTGGTCTGTAAGCTGAAATATCCCCAATTCATCTTCATTGAAATGCCCCAGAATCTCAAGTCGCTTGGACCATTCAATTAAACCCTTCGCATCCTGTGGAGCATCCTTCCAACAGACGACTTCACCGCGTTGAGCATACCACTTGAAAGTTTGTTGCCGTCGAGGCGTGATGAAAATGACATCTCGTTCAATATGCTGGTCAATCCAGCGGCAAACCTTGACCCAGTTTCGATGAGTTTCCTGGGTCCGCTTGATCTGATCAATGTATCGAGGTAACGACTGCCGATCAGCGCCAGGTCGGAAGTCCGCAAACTGATTTAGCGAATGAATCGCTGAGGCACCGATAACAACAACGGCAAACACAACTCTGATTTGTCCGGGTGGCATTTTGAATCGATTTCGTAACAAGTGGCTTAGCGCAAACGTGATCACAATCGGCAACGCAACGTCACCCAGCCGAAACCAGTAAAACCGAAGTGATGCCAACGCCAATTCCGATCCGGCCTTGGTCAAAATCGAAAGCAACGCGCCCGCACCCGCGATCGATAGTGATGCCAGAGCAAATCCAGCCAACAGGGAGTGCTTGGGCTGCCGAATCGTCTCACCGACGACCAAGATGAACGACGAAAGAAGAATTCCAAACGCAATGAAACGAGTCGGCTCAAACGCAAACAGGTATTGGTGGTGTGAAAGTCGTGCTAGCACTTGAATCGAAGTCGCATGACGTATTTCTTCGGCCGTTGCATTCGCGTTCATAGCGAATACTGGAGCCAATGCAACTGCCGTTGCGACACAAAAAATCCCCACGCCAATCCACGGTTTGTAGGAACCCAAATAGACCCTTTCGCTTCGGGCACCTGGAATCCGTGCCGATGGTATGCACCAGATCAGCACTGGCAGCATCGCCAACGTACTCCATAATCCAACCAACGGGTGAAACAAAACGGCACTGCCCAAGTGAACCCACATCCACATCAAGTTTCTGTTTAACGCCGCAGCTAAACCTAAGAATACAAAACCATAAGCAATACATTTCGACTCGACGCCCCCAACCACCCACTCGCCCGCCAAGTGTCCCAGGCGATTCAAAACGACAAACAGCCCAGCCGTAAGCGCCAATTCTCGCCAGTTACTACAGAAGTGACATGCCAATTGTCGCCACCCGATCGCTAACACCAACCAACAAATCAGGCGACCAATCCAAGCAGATGTCTCCAGCGAACTCATTTGAGTCAACAATCCGAAGGACGCAAAGAAACACCAATGTGGATTTGCAGATTGCAAAAACAAGTCCCCCCGGCAAAACTCGGGGTCCCAAAAATGCTTGGCCTTACACAAATAGTGTGCTTCGTTCACATCGGGTGCAAGGGACCAACCGAAGGCAGCAAAGACTATAAAGATCAGGGCAACTTCGCCAATTGTTGCTCTTACTCCAGCGCAAGTTCGCTGGGCGTCCGACGGATTCGGGGCTGACGGTATTGTAGGCCGTTCTGTTTCCATTGCAACGAACCCCTCCATGAACATCAGGACGCAAACAAATGCAATTGCTGGATTCAAATCGAAGTTGGCCAACGCCAATTTCGGTCCATCCGCTGGTCGACCGAAAGATGAGCCTGGGCCGGTCTCGCGGGTCAGATTCACGACTTCGCTCTATGACAACAACCTAACACAATCCAACGGCACGATGAATGCGGCTTTTCCACGTAACGGCGACAGTCATGAGATAACTAGGCCGCGCCTACTGTGCAGCACGCATTATTTGCGTGATGATTTATTCGTTTGCATCAAACCAAATCGCTATGAACGAACGCTTGAAATCAAAGACAATTGTCCTGTTGGGGATGGGTCATACCAATGCCCATATTGTGCGGATGTGGCGAATGAAGCCGATCCAGGATTGCCGCTTGGTTTGCATTTCCAATTTTCCAGTCGTCACCTATTCTGGGATGCTGCCAGGAGTCTTAAGTGGGCAATATTCGCCTGAACGTATGGAAATTGACGCATTGCGCCTTTGCATAAGCGCGGGTGCTCGTCTGATTGTGGATCATGTCACGTCGATCGATCCAATCAATCACCAAGTCATTTTTGCTCAGCGTTCGCCGCTGAATTATGACTGGTTATCGATTGGAATCGGGTCTGAACCGATGATCGACAACGTCGAAATCTCTGCCGGCGCGAACCTGCATCGGATTAAGCCAATGCAGACATTTCTGCAGCGTCTTGAACAGGGAATCAGCCGCGCCCAGCAGTTGGCGGGTGAATCCGTTATTCAAGTCTTTATTGTTGGTGGTGGCGCTGGTGGCCTGGAAGTGTCGTTTTGTCTGCACTCCCGCTTGTCCGAACAATTGGGTGCTAATCGCTTCCAATTGCATCTTGTCAATTCTGGCGAATTTTTAGGTGGTGATCTGCTGGCGACGACTCAAAGAAAAATTGCAAGAGAACTCGACAGGCGGCAAATTATTGTTCTCAATCGCACTCGCGTGACCAACGTCTCCGATTCCCAAATTGAATTTGAAGATCAACCTGCAAGGCCAGCTCATTTGACCTTGTGGGCCACCAATGCGCAGGCGACGGACCTATTAGACCACACCGGTCTGCCGCAGGATGATCGAGGATTTCTGGTCACTCATGCGACATTGCAGTCAATTGGCAGTGATCGAGTATTCGTCGTCGGAGACAGCGGAACACTCGTCCATCAGCCGACTCCAAAAGCCGGTGTTTATGCCGTTCGCCAAGGACCGGTGTTGTGGCAGAATTTGCAAAATGCTGCTGCAGCTCAACCGCTGGTAAATTTCCAACCGCAACGTGGCTTCTTGAAACTGCTCAATCTGGGCGATGGAAGAGCCATCGGCGAATACAAATGGCTGGCTCTCGTCGGCAAGTCGATGTGGAAACTCAAAGATTACATCGACGCGAAATTCATGAGCAAGTATCAAGATTATGCACCTCGATCCATGACGATGTCGCCAGTTGCTTCCGACATGAAGGACTCGATGCGATGTGTCGGGTGTGGAGGGAAAATAGGTGGCTCCGTTCTTTCAAAGGTGATTGCTGGATTGAAGATTCCGCCTCAGGACGATGTGATTTTAGGACTCGATCAACCGGATGATGCAGCCATCCTGAAAATAACTGGTGGTCAAGTGACATTGACAACCGATTTTTTCGCAGCGCCTGTTGATGATCCCTGGTTAATCGGTCGATTGGCCGCACTCAATTCTGCCAGTGACGTCTTTGCAATGGGCGCTGAGCCGAAACTTGCCTTGGCCAATATTGAGATTCCCTACGGAAAACCGAAACGTCAACAGGAAGAACTGTTTGAGTTATTGTCCGGTGCAATGTATGAGTTTACCAAAATGGGGGCGACAATCGCCGGTGGCCATACGATCGAAGGACCACGATTAACGGCGGGCTTCATGATCGCTGCAACACAGAAGTTCCCGCCAGCGCTCAAAAGTAATCTGCGAGTCGGCGACAAGATCGTTCTCACTAAACCGTTAGGAAATGGCGTGCTGCTCGCCGCACTGATGCAAAACAAATGTTCTGGCAACGATTATTTGAAACTTGTTGAACATATGACCCAAAGCAATCGAGTTGCATTGGACCTTTTGGCATGTCCAAATGTCTCGGCGATCACCGATGTCACCGGATTTGGTCTGGCCGGACATTTTCTCGAAATGTTGCGAGCCAGCAACGTTACGGCAACGATTAATCTCGACGACGTGGGTACTCTGGATGGCGTTCGCGAACGCATTGAACTCGATGGAATCGAAAGTTCGTTGGCTGAACAAAATCGAGAAGTCGAACCCGAAATCGCCATGAGTGAATCAGCCAGACAGCATTATAAATACCAAGTCCTGTTCGATCCGCAAACCTGTGGAGGATTGTTGGTCGGAGTTGGCCAAAATGAGAAGCACGTTTTACAAATTCTCCATCAAAATGGCTTCGAGCGGGCGTCTGTGATCGGCGAAGTCACCGCGATCCTCGATCATCAGGCGATTCCGCGTCTGGTTGTACGTTAAATTTAAGCTGGCCGATCCAGGGGCGCGGCATGATGCACACTAAACATATGTCGAAATTTGCTTAAAGCCACTCGATGAAGCCAACTAAAGTTTCGAGGTGAACGTTCGACCTGGAACGGCTGGGCATTTTTACGACCATTTGAACTTTAAACCGGTAAGGCGTTCATAAGCGAGAATGTATTTTTCACGCGTCTTTGCCACAATCTCGTTGGGCAATTCAGGAGGTGGGCTATTCTTGTCCCAATCGGTCGTCTCTAAAAATTCTCGCACAAATTGTTTATCAAACGAAGGCTGGTTTCGTCCAGCTTGATATTCGTCGGCCGGCCAAAATCGGGAACTATCGGGGGTCAGGACTTCATCGATTAAAAGTAGCTTGCCATCGTGCCAGCCCCATTCAAATTTGGTGTCAGCCAGGATAATCCCCTTTTGTGCCGAGTACTCCGCAGCATGCTGATAGATTTTGATACTCTGTTCTTTCAGCCATTCGGTGGTCTCGCGTCCCAGCGCGTTGGCCATATACTCCAAAGATATATTTTCATCATGCCCTTCTTCGGCCTTCGTCGCCGGCGTAAAAAGCGGCTCGCTGAATTTTGAACAGTTCTGGAGCGCTGCTGGCAATTTGATTCCACAGACCTCGCCGGTCCGTTGATAGTCTTTCCAGCCTGATCCGACCAAATATCCACGCACCACACACTCGAAGGGAACGACCTCACATTTGCGGACGATCATACTTCGTCCCTCTAAATATTCGACTGCCAAATCATTTGGCACCTCATCGGGCTGAACGGTGGTCGAGATCAAATGATGATCGACGTCCAGTCGATCAAACCAAAACAGGCTGATCTCGGTAAGAACACGACCCTTGTCAGGAATCGCCGTGGGCAGTATCCAATCGAAAGCGCTGATGCGATCACTCGCAATCATTAACAGACGATCCCCTAGATCATAGACATCCCGTACTTTGCCTTGTCGAACTTGTGTTGTCATTCGAGATTTTATTCCAAAATTACGTTGAAGAAAAACGGTGAGTCAGCACAAGAACAAAACGACGTTAACACGTGTCGCGGTGTTCCCGTCTCGCCCAACACCATCGTGTTGAAACAAGACGGCAACTGTTAACCTGGCCGACTTGAACGCTTTATCTTTATGGAAATCATTTCTTTCGTCAAGAACTGCGGGTGCAACGTATCTCGATTCGCGCCCGATTCCCGGCAATCTCCGTCGTGGCGACACCCAACCTTTCTCTGAGCAAGGCCCGTTCATCGGTGCCGATGGACGCGCCCGTCAAAATTTCACCTAGTCTTTAGTTTTGACGATGTGGACGCCCTTTTCATAAACGTCGATTCCAATGGTCTCAGCCATACAACTTACAAATCGTTCAGGTTTGCGTGATCAGTCAATATAGTGAGAATCGAGTCTCATTTTGAGAGTTTAAGGGTTTTGTGCCTTGCATTTTTTGATGAAGAGGCAATGATACAAAGCATTGACACACGGCTTTTTAACCAAGGTGGACGATTGTCATTTTCGGCACGTGGTTTGCTCTTGTCATTGACAGTCTTCGCCTACAATCGTGTTTAGGAAAGGAGAGTGAATGATACCCATTCGAAAGGGTTTGTGGTCGATTCGGCGAGTTGCCGTGAATTCGGATCAGACCGCAAGTGGCGACAATTTTCGGCAACTGATTGTTACCGATCATGGCGTCAGATTTGAACCGGCAGGAATTGACTTTTCGGTAAATCAATCGACATCGAAGAGTGCAGTTTTGGAATCTCGCTCACAGATTTTCTTTGCGGATTTCTTTGAGCAAGGGGAGCGACTCAAAATTACCTTGTCGCGACCTGAATTTGCTGAGACGGTTTCGTTTGAAGCGGAATTCACGGACGTCCCAGCGTATGCGTTTGCTTGATCGGAATTATTTCTATTTTTTCTACCGAAAATCAAGCAGGAAGCGGCCAACGAGGTGTTGGCCGCTTTTTTATTTCTTGCCTTACATTGCTGCACGCCGATCGCTCTTTCTTGCCATCAGGCAGCTATTTTTCTGCTTGTCATGATTCAGCCTTTACAGGACTAATTTATCTGTAAAGAATAAATTGATGTTAGAAATTCCTTGTGATCAGCCAATACCTGAAGAGCCGCCGCCGCGGCGCCCTCGATATCAGACGAACCGCAAAACGAAGACGGTTCATCTTAGCCCCGTGAAGCGCCAAAACTCACCGTCTGGAAATGTGGTGACCAAGTCGCAAGGGCGACGGACCAAAACGAAGCAGGTAAAGTCCCGTTCCAATCATTCGGAAACAAGTCATGGAGCGCGTGCTGAGGTAAACCAAGTCGGGGAAAGCGTTCCGTTGGGTCCTACGTTTGCCTGTGACGAACAACTTGCCTTGCAACGGATTGCTCGGATCGAGAAAAACTATGCCACGATCGATACGATACTTTCATCACTTGAGGCGAAACTTGATGACTCGCAGTCGAATTTGGCTGAACCAGTCGACGCTTCATTCATCCCCAAGCATCCTCGCTAAATCGTGTCTGGCAGAAATGCTTCTGCCCTCCCCTGCTCCGCTTCGCGCTGGTCGATGGAATCCGGGACTCAATGGCTAAAACCCGACAACGTCCGTGATATCGATTAGCCCAATTGGATGTCGACGATTGTCGACGACAGGAAGCTCACTGATATTATGCTTGGCCAGCAATTCGACTGCCTTGACGGTTTTTGATTGACTGGCGATCGTGATTGGTTGAGGTGTCATCATTTCTGAAATCGGGTGGTCGAAGAATTCGTCACGTGCTTGTTCCAACAATCGGGCCAAATCGCTATCGGTAAATAGTCCGCACATGGATCCATCCTGATTCACGACCAGCACGGCTCCCGATCGGCGTGCGGGCCCCTTGAGCCTGGTATAAACCTGTCGGATTGTCTCATGTTGTTGGGCAACACGACATTCGTTTAGCGGCCGCATGATTTCATCGACCAGCGATAGCTTTTTGCCCAGACTTCCTCCCGGGTGAAACTTGGCAAAGTCCAGGGGGCTAAATTGTCTTGCCTGTGAAACGACCAGCGCCAATGCATCACCCAACGCCAGCATCAGCGTGGTGCTGGTTGAGGGGGCCAGGCCTAGCGCACATGCTTCCCGATTGGAACCATAGTTCAACACGCAGGTTGCTTGTTGAGCAAGTGAATTCCTCTCCGTCGCTGTCACAGCAATGATCGGAATCTGTTGTCGTTGAAGCGGTGGAAGCAGTTGCAGAACTTCTCCCGTCTCACCACTATTAGACAGCATCACTACGACGTCCGTGGAACGAATACGACCGAAATCGCCATGCATCGCTTCACTGGGATGCAGAAAGAAACTGGGCGTCCCGGTCGAGGCGAAGGTCGCTGACAACTTTTGCCCAATCCAGCCAGCCTTGCCAATCCCGCTGATGACGAGGTTTGTTTGGCAGTTAAGAATCAACTCGATAGCTTGGTCAAACTCGGCAGGCAGATGATCGTGCAGGCGTTGAAGTGCCTCAAATTCTTGCTTGATGATTTGCCGAGCAATCCGCAATCGTTCAAATGGCGTCGGCAGGTTTGAATGAGCTAAGTGCGTTGACACGTCAGGCGGCCTCCCTTAATTCCGAGTTACGCAGTCGTTGATACGCTGGCGAGCAAGCCAACAACTTTGCATGGCTACCGATCGCCACAACTCGCCCCTGGTCCATGACCAAAATCTGGTCGACTAATTCCAGTGTGGAAAGCCGGTGCGTAATGATGATTGTCGTTCGATCGCGCATGAAGGACTTCAATGAGCGATGAATCAATATTTCGCTTTCGGGATCAATCTGGCTGGTTGCCTCATCCAACAACAGCACAGGAGCGTCTTTTAGAATCGTTCGAGCGAGCGACAGGCGCTGCCGTTGCCCGCCAGAAAAATTTCCGCCGTGTTCAGCGACATTGCTGGCGAAATCCAGTTCCATTTGTTGAATAAACGACTCAGCATGGGCTCTCGCGGCAGCGGATCGCACCTCTTCATCGGTCGCATCTGGTGTTCCATATCGAATATTATCGGCAATCGAATCATCGAAGAGCATCGCCATTTGAGTTACGTATCCGATATTGCGGCGCAACTCCTTCAAGCGAAACTCGGTTGTACGCTGGCCATCGATCAATACTTCGCCTTTGCATGGATCAAGAAATCGCGGAAGCATGTTCAACGCCGTGCTCTTGCCACAGCCATTTGAACCAACAATTGCCAAGGAACCTCCTGGCGGAATATAAAACGACAAATTCTGCAGGACGGGTTGGCCCCGTTCATATGAGAATTCAACGTTGCGAAACTCGATCGATGGGGCGTGCGTCGGAAACGGAGTTGGATCCGCTGGATTGGAAATGGTTGGCTTGAAGTCGTAAAGCGGAAACAGCCGTTCGGAAGCAACCGCACCTGCCTGAAGATCGTTGAGCACGCTCCCCATTTTGCGGATCGGATCCGAGACCCCAATCAAAAATGCAAAAAATGTCATAATTTCGCTACTGGTCATCGGTGTCAGTGACAACTGGATTCCGAACAGATGAGTCTGCCCATTTAACACCAGGTAACCTCCCGAGAGCAACGTCAAGCAGATGATAAGGACCCCGATCAATTCATTGTTGGTGCGAGCAAGCGCCGAAAACAAGGCGATCCGCATTTGTTTGTGATAAACCAGCTTGGCGGTTTGCCTGAAACGAACTCGCTCGTGCCCTTCCATCGCGAATGCCTTGACAGCTTGGCGATAAGTAATCGACTGGAACAGCCGGTTAAGCAGTTTGGCTGACTCTTCAATCGCACGCCGATTCGCATGTTTAGTAAGCTTTGCAATCCGCAACATCAAGTAGACGGCAAGTGGGCAAACCGTCATTGAAAATAACAGGAGACGCCAGTTCACCCATGCTGCGCATCCCAGGCAAACCGACATCTTTAATGGTTCCCGGATGATGCGTCCGTACACGGTGATGATGGCATTGCAGATGGCGGTTGACTCTCCACGAATTCGTCCAACCAAGTCCCCAGTCCCATGGATTCCCAAGTCCCCTTTTTGCATGGTCAGCGCCTTGCGGAAGAGAACGTGTTGTATGTCCAAAACCGTTCGCTGACCAACTTTGGCGACCATGACCATACTTCCCAACAGGGCGGCACAACGTATCAGCGTACCCACGCTGAGAAATATCGCCAGCAAGATCAGCGTTCCAAAGGGTGTCGTCGGTGCCCAGCGTTTAATCCAAGGTGCATAGGCTGCCGTCGTCGTCGCTTTGTTTAGCTCGGCCTCGCGGAGATTCGTAAGTCTCCGGATGTCAACGGCAAGTTGATCGGCATCGGCTCCACGCGCGGATTCGAGTTCAACCCGTTTTAGTTCAATCTGTTGCCTCGACGTTTCGGCGGCTTCCGTGGCCGTCTGAATTCTCTCGTCGATCCAATCGCTGATTGAGTTATGATTGAAAACAACCTCGATCAACGGGTATACGGCGCCAATATTGGCGCCCCACATGATGGCGACAACAAATGAGAGCAGAATTGAGCCGCAGAGTGACCAACGGTACTTGAACGCCATCCTTAGCGCTCGACTTAGTTGCTTCATGGATTATCTCGATTTGCTTCCTTGCATCGACGAATCGGGTCACGGGGCTAGACGATAAAGTGGCACCAAACCTGTTGATGTATGGATACCGAATTTCCATATCCTGGAATAGGTCAGAATTGTGATAGCACTGAGAACTTGAGTCAAAATCTCTTGGAACAGAGATTTTGTGCGACGATTTGCCTGGTCATTTCGTCAATGGAAATGGTCAGTCTCGCTTTATTCACCTGCGGTTGCTGGGCAGGATTCGGTAAGACGACAGTCGAAAAAAGCGGTCAATGGATCCCTTTGCCAGAAAGGAAACGAGCTGATATTTACCGATTTAGACCGTTTTGCTAACTATTATTTGTGAGTTGTCGCAATCGACGATTGAGTTCTCACAGTCTCCGCGCTTGATCGGATTGCGAATGGAGACTTGTATCTGGTGTGGCCGAAGCCCGTTTGAAATTGAATTGCCTCGGTTTACCAGGAGACGTGCAGTCCGATTGCCAATCCCATTGCCTTTCTCGACAGGATTGACGTTCCACACACAATCGGCCGAGGCAGGATGGAATGGCACACGGCTCAACGGATTACAAACTTTGACCCAACAATGAGGCTTGTGAAATATCATGCGCATATTCCGCCCCAATCGTGCAGTTTCGCCAGCGCAATCAAAACCTGATTTGGCGGATCAACTTCCGGATATTGATCAGGCAACTCGCCAAACCATCGAGCAGGTCCGCCCGTTTACGATGACGTCACCCGAACGAATCGCGGCCCTTTGCAATTCGGTCGAATACATTTGTCATAACGGCATCCGCGGCGATATTGTCGAGTGCGGAGTATGGCGCGGAGGAAGCATTTTGGCAGCCATTCAAACGCTGTTGCGTTGTGATGATCGGCAGCGCCCTGTTTGGCTCTATGATACGTTTGACGGCATGACGGAACCGAGTTCGATCGATGTAGATTTCCTTGGTCGCGATGCAAAAAATCTGCTGGAACAAGAGCAGCGCGATGATCCAAACTCAATTTGGTGTTGTTCGCAACTCGAGCAAGTGCGTGCCCTGCTGGGCACAACCGGTTACCCGACTCAGTTAATCAACTATGTCGAAGGTCCAGTTGAGCAGACGATTCCAGCAGAGATGCCCAGGCATATCGCATTGTTGCGCCTTGATACAGATTGGTACGACTCGACTCGGCACGAACTGGTGCATTTGTTACCCCGGCTCGTCCCGGGTGGCGTGTTGATCATTGATGACTACGGACACTGGGAGGGTTGTCGACGCGCGGTCGATGAATTTTTTCGCGAGCAACAGGTACCAATGCTATTAAACCGGATCGATTACACGGGGCGAATCGGCATTATGTTAAGAGAATTAACGCTTTCAGAAAATCAAAAGGTTGCTTGAAATGCGAGCATTCGATTCGGATCACCATGAATCAAAAATGTTGAATATTGGCTGCGGGCAGCGGTATCATCCAGCATGGACCAATCTCGATTTGGAATCGGTGGATCCGCAAGTCATCCAACACGATATCGCAAAAGGCATTCCGTTTGCCGATGGTCACTTCAATGTCGTCTATCATTCTCACGTGCTGGAACATTTGACGCCCGAAGACGGGGAACGAATGATGTTGGAATGTTATCGGGTGCTGCGGCCGGGTGGCGTGCTGCGAGTCATTGTTCCGGATTTGGAGCAGATTGCTCGACTTTATTTGGACCATCATGAGTTGGCATGGCAAGGTCACGAAGTTGCAAAGGCTAACTACGATTGGATGAAATTGGAACTCATCGACCAAATGGTTCGCGGAACCTCAGGGGGAAAAATGGGACAATTCATGACCGACCCCAATATTCCAAATGTCGATTTTATTCAATCACGGATCGGCGACGAAATCAAAATCCGCGAGACTTCCACTCAACATCACGAGAAGCAGATCAGGATTCATGACCCCAATCATGTTATTGTCACGGGACGAAGACACAACGTCGCCCACAATTGGTTAACCCATTTGCAGCGCCGAGCCAAAAAAATTCGCATTCAACTCGCTTCCAGTATCGTCGGGTGGTTGTTGGGCAAGAAGTTGAAACGAGCCTTTGAAGAAGGTGTCTTTCGTAGTCAAGGCGAAGTTCACCGCTGGATGTATGATCGGCATTCGCTGAGACAGCTTTGCGAAGCATGTGGCTTCGAAGAGGTCCGCATCTGTTCTGCATTCGAAAGTGAGATCGAAAACTTCAGCTCGTTTGAACTCGATTCGGTTGATGGAGTCGTTCGGAAACCCGATTCCCTTTTTATTGAGTGCCGCAAACCAGGCATCGAATCCAGATTGCGGCTGGCCGCTTAAACACTTAAATCCTCTCGTTCGCGAAGTCCACGCCATGGATGCGTGACACGTTCTCAACTACGCCAATCCGTTGGTCTCGTCGTGGGAGTCGAGCGCTTCTCGGGATTCACCCAAAACGCGGTTGGATAACAAAACTACCGAAATCGCGTTCTGCATTTGGGGCGGGATGACCCGTTGCGTTGTTGCCAACGGAGAATGGTACTTGCCCCTTCATCTGTCCAAAAATTCGAGCAATTCTCGTGCAAAGTCTTCGGACCCAATATCATTGTGCCCTCGATTGGGAATCTCCACAAAACGTTTATGTGGAGAGGGAATGGCGTCAAATAAACTACGGCTGAACTTGATGGGAACGATTGAATCCTCGGTTCCATGAACAATTAGAACCGGAAATAAAGCGTTGTTGAGCGCCTGATTTGAGTCGAAGCGGTTCCTCATGAGCCATCGCACCGGGAAAATTGGGTATTGGCTGGCGGCAACCTCCACCATCGCGTTAAAGGAACAGACCAAGACTAATGCCTTTGGCGGTTTTTGAGCGGCGACCGCAGATGCAACCCCCGATCCCAATGATCGACCCACCAATAACAGCTGACTGGAATCGACACCGGTTTTGGTCGTGACCCACTCAACCGCGGCGATTCCATCGGCAATCAATCCTGCCTGGCTCGGCTGCCCCTCCGACAACCCGTAACCCCGATAGTCGAACACAAGTAAGTCCGCGTTGACGATGCTCGCCAAACGAGCGGCATCCCGCCAAGCTCGATCGACATCCTCAGCATTGCCGTGAAAATAAATCAATGTCTGGCTATTCCCTGGTTGATGATGGAACCATCCGTGCAGCTTAGTCCCATCTGCGGATTCAAAATACACTGTTTCCACGGAATCAGGTGGACGGGAATCCAAGAGCCGCTGAGGTACAGGGTAGACAAGCCGGTTTTCGAAAAATGTCAACATTCCCAACGCTGCCAAATAGGTGATCGCAAACATCCAAAGGACTCGACGCATACCAGCGAATCGCCGTGAACCGGTATCTGCACGTCGGGCGTTCATACAATGTGTTAATCAATTGAGAAAAAGACCTGCAAGTAACCAAAAAAACGACCGAGTGCAACACTGAACAAGCTCATTTTCAAAATATCAACGTCCGGTCGTTCGACGTTTAGGCCGAGACGATAGTGTAACCCGAATTTTGAACAAGGGGCATTATCCATCCGGAAAATCTGGGTTGGCAACCTGCGTTGGCACGGTATGGTCCAGCGAAAGCTGGCACGACGAACCCAAGAATAAACAATGAACAAAGGGTTAAACTCGCTTAACGAAGTCGACTTAATAAATCCGGAACGAAATCAGTTGATAGCGCAAAGCATTGATCATTTCAACAATACATGATTACCGATTTGAAGTATGATGCCGTCTATTGAATCGCAAATTCCAAACAAATTCTAGAATCCGTTGAAAGTTTCTACGCGTCGAGTGTCTTGGACACCAACCGGCCACCGCATGAAGAAGATTGTCAAAACGGCGGATCCCCCCGTTGACGTCGCCTTCTCATGGGTTGCACGGATCTGTCCCACAACAATCTGGCCGACCGTTTTACTTTGTCATAAATCGGTTATACTGACTCCTTTCAAATGGAAATCATGTTCAAGTAAATGAATAATCTGTCGTCTGGAGATTAAGTTATGAAATGGGCACTGACTCTGACTGGGTGGATGACTGGCATGATTGTGCTGATATTTGGCATGACGGTTGTC
>JBGTDM010000072.1:0-16432 GCA_041748315.1 Pirellulaceae bacterium | reverse complement strand
GTCATTTAGCTGTTGTGCGATTTCCTTCAGCGTCTTGCTCATTTTATGCTTCCACCTCTTCGGGCTTGGGGAAGCTCAGCAGCAGATCGCGATAGTATTCGTATTGCTGTTGCCGCAATTCAATTTCACGCGGCAAACCTTCGCTGATCGAGTTGGTGAGCGTTTCGAACTTTTCGAGTATCGAGACGATGCGGGCTTGTTCTGCGAGGGACTTCTCAGCGTCATGGGAATGCGGTACGGGTATGCGAACCTTCGACATACCGTTCATCAGAAGCCTCTTCACTTTGCCACTTGATACATGTTTTGCCTTCTCTGAAATGAACGATTCCGTCTGCATGCAGTATGATACGAACGTCGGATTCAAAGAGTGACGAAACGCGTAGCTGTCATCGTGAATGGCAACCTCGTGATTTCCAAGCCACGCGACGGCCTTGCCGACGTCATCGACAGTCTCGCCAACTCCTACGATGACCACATCGCCGGGCTGAGCATAGCTCAATGCACCTGCCAATTCAATCCGCACCTGAGAAATGGTGTGTGTAGCAGAAACACCATAGTGAGTGTATATCTCGCCGTAGTGGATCACTGGCACTCCATCGGCATCCACGTAGTCTGCTTTGGTGAACCGCTTGCCACGTATGAATTCCCCAAGCTCCCCCAGCGTCTTCCATTCGACATCGCCATCTTCAAACCTCAACAACTGATCGCGATAGTAGTTGTATTGTTTTTTGCGGGCGGTCAGCTCGGCGGTCAGCTCGGCGGTCAGCTCGGTAAAGGTGTCCAGAATGCGGACGATTTCGCCCTGGATCTCAAGCGACTTTTTCGGGTTCGATGGGCAGGGAATGGGGATCTTGTAAATCAATATTGCAGTTTTATTTCCGCGCGGCATCTTTGCCCCTTTCGCATGCTGCATGTTGTACGAAAAGAACTCGTCTGACGACAGCAAGTAGTAAAGGTACGCCGAATCTAGCTTCGCTTTGAAGGGCTCCTGAATCCGCACGGCAAGAACATCGCCACTGCAGCCGCCAGCGTTGGTCGCACGCCATACTTTCTTCAAGTATGGACGAATGTTGCCGAGGAGAATGTCTCCGGGGGCGTATGCCGTTATTCGTTCCGTATTCGGCAGATAGTTCGCGTCAACGCGGCCACCCTTGTTTGCTACGAGATTGTCGACCCCGACAAACGCCGTTGCATCGAGTCCAGTTGCATCAACCCGTGTGCCTGAATATTCCGCGACGTCGCCAAGCTTCTTCCACTCAACCTCGCCGCCGTTCAGCAGTTTGTCCATAAAACCCACGTTGCTCACGCCTCAACCTCCTCGCCTTCAATCTCGGCCACGATAGCATCAATCTCCGAGCGCAACTGGTCAATCCGGGCCACGGTCGTTTTCAGCTTGCCGTTGAGCTCGACAATGTCCACCTTCTCGCGAGTGTCCTTGGATTCGACGTAGCTGCTGACTGACAGGTTGTAATCGTTGGCAGCGATCTTCTCCAACGGAATAGATTGAGCGAAATGGTCGATGTTCTCCTTGCTGTCGAAGGCCTGCATGATGGCTTCGATGTGCTGATCGGTCAGCACGTTGGTGTTGGTTTCCTTCTTGAAGTAAGCCTCCCCGCTGGCGTCAATGAACTGAATCGCTGTGTCGGTTTTGTGCTTGGACAGCACCAGAATGTTCACGGCGATGGTGGTGCCGAAAAACAGATTCGGTGCCAGCGAGATTACCGTCTCCACGTAGTTGTTCTCCACCAGATATTTGCGGATCTTCTGCTCGGCGCCGCCTCGATAAAAAATACCAGGGAAGCAAACAATCGCCGCGCGACCTTTGCTAGACAGGTAACTCAGCGCATGCAGCACAAAGGCAAAGTCGGCTTTGGATTTCGGAGCTAATACGCCCGCCGGAGCAAAACGGTCGTCGTTGATAAGCGTCGGGTCGTCGCTCCCCTTCCATTTCACCGAATAAGGTGGATTGGAGACGATCGCGTCAAACGGTTTCTCGTCCCCAAACTCCGGGTCGATTAACGTGTTGCCCAGTTGGATGTTGAACTTGTCGTAGTTGATGTTGTGCAGGAACATGTTCATCCGAGCCAGGTTGTAGGTCGTGTGGTTGATCTCCTGGCCGAAGAAGCCCTCTTCGATAATATGGGCGTCAAAGTGCTTTTTGGCTTGCAGCAGCAATGAACCGGAGCCGCAGGCCGGGTCGTAAATCTTGTTGACCTTGGTTTGCTTGTGCATCGCCAGCATGGCAATTAGCTTGGACACATGCTGCGGCGTAAAGAACTCGCCTCCCGACTTGCCCGCGTTGGCCGCATAGTTGGAGATCAGAAATTCGTAGGCATCGCCGAACAAGTCGATCTTGCTGCCATTCAGGTCACCCCCATTGAACTCGCCAAAGTCCAGGCCTGCCACACCCTTCAGTACCGCAGCCAAGCGAGTGTTCTTGTCCTTGACCGTGTTTCCCAGGCGATTGCTTGTGGTGTCGAAATCGGCAAACAAGCCTTTGATGTCGCCTTCGGACGGATAGCCATTGGCGGAGGATTCAATTGCGGCAAAGATGGTCGCCAGATCGGTGTTCAGGCTTTCATTGTTGTTGGCATCTTTGGCAATGTTCGCAAACAACTGGCTGGGGTAGATGAAGTAGCCTTTGGTTTTGATCGCATCGTCTTTGATCTCCGGCGTGATCACGCTATCGGGCAGTTCGGCATAGCTGATGCTCTCGTCATCGGCTTCGATGTAAAGGGCAAAGTTCTCGCTGATAAAGCGGTAAAACAGGGTGCCCAGGACATACTGTTTGAAGTCCCAGCCATCCACAGCACCGCGGACATCATTGGCGATTTGCCAGATTTGGCGTTGCAGGGCGGCTCGTTGTTGGGCTCCGGTCATACGATTGTTGTTCCTTCTTAATTATTTGGCCCTTAGCTTGGGACACGGCTTACGCTTTGGGCTTAACTGGCTTGGCGGTCTTCTTCAAAAAAACGTCGAGGTCGCTCCGTTTGAACAGTCGGTATCCGTTCGCTGGATTGCGGTGCATCGGAATATCACCACGAGCTGCCCATTTGCGAAGCGTGTTTTGAGCGACCCCGATGTACTCCGCTGCTGCTGCCGTGTGTAGGTATTCGGTCAATTTGGTCATGGGATGCGCTCCCCGTGTGATTGCGTGTACAAGCCAGATCAGTAGTCTAGCCAACCCTGCACGCTCGTGATACCCAGCGAGGGAGATGAGCCAGTTCTGGCAACCGGCGAGAAATTAGGGAAATTCCAGCGGAATCGTCGCTAGGCCGCACTTGAACTTCCCCGAAAGCCATGCCTTCATGTGTGTCGTCGCAAGACGAAATTCAGAAACCGCAAACACACAGAGAACGAAAGATGACGAACCGCGAACGAACGATTCTTTTTCGACCTTGGCAGCGACCTACATATCAACAAGAACTCGCGTCGCTAACTATCGGTATTCGTGACCCCCAGGTTAGCGAAATTCGCACGAGATTCGCAACCGCGAGCTTTTTTGTAAGTTGGAGGTCCATGAGGCGCTAGGGGTTCCGCCGATCTCAATTCCCTATGCTGCCATTGGGCATCGTCGCAACTGGCGAGAGGTCGGTGAACTCGTAAAGAGATCCAGGCAGCCGATCCACAAAGGCGATGTCTTCAAGCTAAACGATTCACCGGATTCATCACATGCCTGCTACCACATTCGGCAAGCGGTGAAGGCGGGACTTATACGGAAGGTTGGAGCGAAAAATTGGTAGGGTGGTTAACGACTAAATACCATCGCTCGGTTTGTCATCGCGGAAACCGAATATCTGCGAGGCAATCACAGTTTCGCTTGTAGTATTCTTCGTGTGAAATTCTCATTTGATTCGGATGGTAGGCGCGGACGTAAACCGTATCTCCGAGCGTCGCCCAATTGACATCAGAATTGTCCAGGTCGTTCAGTTGGGTTTTCAATTGGTTTGGGAGGATTTCCCACGTACCACCGAGGATCACGATTTGAGGACATAATGCGTCTACTTGCTGGCAGAGCAGTTCGCCGAGATCCAGACTTGCCTGATAGAGTTGACCCCAGTTCACACGAGAATCGCCGCCGCGTTTATTGACGTTGATGATGGCAACGTCGCGCAAACAATCAGCAATCGCCCGAGCATCGTTGGCCCACACTCCCCACGCCTTGCGACCATTGATCAATCCATGTGAAACCCGAATCATCACGCCGGCGGTTGATTGCCATCGATTGTACGTAAATAGCGTACTGCGAAAGTACTCGCGCAAATCCCAAGGTCCACCGCCGTTTGGTTCCCGCAGAATCCACAGGATTCGTGGCTTCGCATTTACGTATCTTTCAACATCGACAGCACCGTCAAGCACGAACGATTGATCACGCCTTTGGTTCTCAAGGAGAAGTGCGTCGACTTTCGAAATATCGTTTTTCATTTCATTTCGTCTCCAACGCGTGCGGCCTTATCGCACGGCTAAGTTGGTCTTAGTACGTTGCATGATAGCCAAAGGTTACGCAGTTCAAAAGGAATGCGGTTTGTCGAGGCCGAGCAGCCAGCGACTCCCCTCCTAGATCATTTTCAATCGGAGATGGCAGCATTATTGATGAATCCAAGGATGGAGGATCTATAGAAGAAATCGCGGACGACTGAGCGAAGGTGTACATCGATGTTGCTGAAATACTGATCAACCCCGAACAGAACCGCAAGTCATCAGCAATCATGACGAACCGCAGGAGGTATCGCACGATGAACCTGCCCAAGCGATCACGACCATTGCCGCGAGAAAGCCAAGTCGCTGAGCAAGCAAGCCGAGTCTGTTCAACGCCAGATTGCGGCAAGTGAGAAATCGAAAGTCGACCTTCTCCGTCGCCGTAAGCAAATCGAGCATCGAATGCGGGAAACCTGATCACGGCCTCTTGAATCACCCTCGCAAGGCAGGCATCACCTGCCCGAACGTCCATAGCGTTCGTTTGCTCTTTGACGATTCGGTTGAATGTTGTGAGCCATTGGGTGTAGAGTGTCCAAAGGCTAAAATTACTTATTTTCAGACTTACTAGATGCTAGATTTGAAACAGAATCTGCTTGGTCATCAGCATTCCTCGCTTCGCCTTGTTGAACAATCGCCGAATTCAAGTGCGTGAGCGGCATCAGTTCATCCGGCCACTCCTGAACATCTAGGCGAACCTCTTTCATTTGGCGATCCAACCAGCCATGTTCAAGTTTGATTGTCTCCATTTGTCACCCTTTCAAAATTCCGCGAAAATTCGTCAAATGCCGCCTTTTCAGTTACCATATTAATCTTCTGTGTGCGGCTAGGATACTCCCCAAGCCTTGGATTCACAACCTCAGCTTTCCAGTCATTCAAATGCCTCACAAGACTTTTTCGGTCTATTTCGCTTGCCTTGAAGACATCTTGATATCGCCGAGGTGCCACCCCTACAAAAGGAACAAAATTAACGAATTCCCCGCACTCCTCACCCTCGATACGAATGGAATCGGGATACAGTTCGTTGACCAGACTCTTGGGGTATGGCTCGATATAGTAAACCTTGCGTATTCCAGCTGCGACGATATGCCTCGCACACTCATGGCAGGGAAACGTCGTTGAGAAAAGGAAACTCCCATTGACGGCAACTCCTCGCCTTGCGGCATCCATTAGTGCTGCCATTTCGGCATGTACACATCTTCCGAACTCAATGACACTCATTATCCGCGTGTTATCCATGTGTTCATTCTTAACTAGCCATTCCGCGATCTTTTGAGCATCCTTCGTATCAGCAAGTTCATGGTCGCTACCATCTTCTTTTTTTTGGTAGCACATTCCGCTCGAAATGATTCGTTGCACAACTTCAACAAACATCCGGTTCTTCATGTCATCATTGATTTCGTCGCCGCGTTGGAAATCTCGGAAGTCAGGATCATCACCTTCCCAATAGAGTCCCCCACCGGTTTTCGGTACTTCGTTTGATCCAATAGAAATCACATTTCCTTCATGCGTGGCGATGACCGCCCCGACCTGCCGCTGTAGCGATGCTGATCGCCATGAAGACGCATGAGCCAAAAACATACCTTGTTCACTGCGTGTTGGAGTAATGAAAACATTTCCCAGAAACAACTCGACAAGGCGCTTTACTGCCACTTCCATTCCATGGTCTACGTCGACAAAAAAGTCCGCCAAATGAAATACTTTGCCTACCTTTTGGCCCATACGGTCATTGGGTTCCTGCTGGTCGCGGATAATCAAGTGCTCCGCTTCGGAAAGAAACTCCATTGAATCAAACTTCTGACGAGTCTTGCAGATCCTTTTTGCCAAGTGCTTCACCCGAGCAGTCCGACTCGATGCCAACGAATAAAGCAAAAATGCGGGACCGTAGATGTTTCGGAGGCTTATGACTTCATCCGGATGTTTAAGGGAACGCAAGATAAACGCATGTTTGGTTGCTTCAGATGTTTTTCGAAATTCTCGAATTGCTCCGACTGCCAGCATTGAGAGTGCATCACCGCGCCCCATTGCTGTCCTGAAGTTGTTGCCAGCCGTCATGTACTTTTCATAACGCTCTTTTTCATTGGTATGATCCAAATCCAACTTGAATTGAGTGCGTACCTCATCAAGATGGTTACTTAATCGCACCTGACGCGTCGAGTAACCTAGTCGTTCAAACGAACTTGCCAACGCGAGGCAGACCGGGTCTAGATCGGTTCCAATCGGTGAAACAAGTCCGACAACAATATCTTGTAGTCCAGTGTCTCGAATATTTTCCGCCTTCATGTATTATCCTCTATTATTGTACGGTTCGCCTGCATTTCGGAGCATCGGGGGGTACTGAAGGTTTTCAAGCGGCCGGGATGCGTTTGTATTCGCAATTCTACCGATAGTCTGATGCGCTGGCTATCGCTTCCTCACTCGCGTCGTCGGCGTGCTGGGCTTCAAGTCGGAATCAATGACACAATTTGAACCGCCGTAACTTCGGCCCGTTCGCCAGTCCCGATGAACCACAATTGTTGTTCAGTCGGCCAGCGTCACCCGTTCGCCACAAACCGGAAGTTGTTTTTTCATCGGCAACTCTACTTAATTTTTTTGAGTCGGTCGCTCCAGTTCTCGCAATTCCTGTTGAGCCGCGTTCAATACCGCTTTTTCGTGGCGTATCCACTGAAAATCGATCGCGTTGATTGCCTTGGCAAACATTCGAAACGTCGTTTGATCGTCGATCAACGTTGGGGAGTTCAAGAGCAGCTTGAGCGCCGTACCAACGGCTTGTTCAGCTAGTTCAGCGATCGCCGGGTCATTGTGAAACGGCATATCGGTGCGGACGCAATACCGAACTCAACGTAGAAATTCCCGATTGACCGCTTGGGAATGTTCAAGGTTTTAGTTTGATGATTTTTTCTGCCGTAGCCCCTTGAGATTTGATTGCCCTTGGCAAAAAGTCCGCCTGGGCCACGTTGTGGGCGTCGCGGCTGTGCGGGTGCTTTTTTTCCCGGCTGGGAAGTGGCTGTCGTTTTATCGGCGTGCTGTGCTGTTGTCATCGCTATCGGTCCTTTCAGTTGAAATGGGTGCTCATCGGTCCTAATCAGTCGGTTTCGACGTTGATTGCCCTCCTGCCAGCGTGGCGAGCAGTTCGGCCTGTTGTTCAGGTGACAGATTGGCGATCGCCTGGGCGAGCAGTTCTTGAACGGGTGAAGAAGCCTTTGGTGGGTTGAATTTTGGAGGCGATGCGTTACAATTTGCGTTGTTATTTCCTGGAGGCGTGTTTTTTGCAATGTTTTGACTGGGGGGTTCGAGTCCCTCAGCGCCCATTTTGAGGTTGTTTGGTTGAGAGTTTTCCGCAGGCGATCGGCAATCTAAAAAAACGAACGTATGTTCGCTGGTAATTTGGTCTGGATTGGGAATGATCCAGGTTCAACGATCACTCCATATTGCGGCGCTAATTTCGCGCTCATCGCGTAGACAAATCGGTGCGAGAAAAACGAACCTTCGAATTGTAGATTGGATTGTCCGGCTCCGCTTTGATCGAATTCACCAGCTCACTTGTCCGGTTGCAACACGCCGACGCCGCAATGAGAATTGATTTGTGCGGTTGTCCGCACCCATCGAGGTTGTAACATGGGATTAATCTTAAACGCCGCACGTCCAAGTTCAGGTAAGCCAAGATCTCATGCCTCGCAAACGACGTCGAGCCAATCTTCCGCTCCGTTTCGTTGTATTCGGCTCCGTCGGATTTTTTCTGATTTATGTTTTGATTCTTCCGGTGCTTGCGCACTTCTTGAGCTGGGAAGTCACAGGATCCGGTTACCACGGATCAATATATAGTCTCCTGGACACCGTCAGCTTGCGATTTGGCGAGGTCTTTTTTGCCAGTTGGTTTTTCTTTGTGGGAAGTGCCATCGGCAGTTTCGCCAATGTCGTGGTATACCGAGTTCCACGTCGCAAATCCGTGATCATCGCTGATTCGGCATGCCCGTATTGTCGGCAGAAAATTAAACGCCGACACAACATACCGATTTTGGGTTGGCTTCTCTTGCGGGGTCGATGTTATGCCTGTCGACTGCCGATTTCGCGACGTTATCCAGTGGTTGAACTGTTGTTTGGGCTTACCTTCCTGGCGTTGTATGCAACGACACTTGTCACGACCGGCAACAACATCCCTGGCTGGGGTGGTCAAGTCTCGGTTCGATTGGTGTATTTGATTACGGACCCCAACTGGGAGGTGATCGGAATATATGTATTCCATTGTTGCCTAATGAGCTTACTGTGGACTTGGGCTCTCATTGAAAAGGATGGGTTTGCCTTGCCATTGTCCACCATCGCGTTTGCAGCCATTGTTGGGTTCGGGTTTCCATGGAGCTTTGGCTTCTTGCATCCTCTGGATTGGCGCGGTTTGACCTTTTCTGATACGAACGATTCAAGTTGGTTAAACGGTTTGGCGGTGGGGCTAATCGGGTTTGTTGTTGGCACGGCTTTGGGAATGGTGTCGTATTGTTTGCTGGCGACTTGGAGGCAGAGCCGCACGCGAAACGCTTTAGTCTGCGGGTTTGCAGCTATTGGCGTTTACATGGGGTGGCAAGCGGCGATGTCGAGTTGGCTACTGTTTTCGGTTCTCTGCTTGGCGAGCATACCGTTGGCCAGATTTAGCCGCTATCTGGCTGACCTGCCCAGAGCTTTTATCTTGGCGTTGGCGGTAATTATCCAGATCTGTTTTTGGAGACAAATCAGCAGTCTGTGGGGGTTTCCCGGCGAACAAAGCAGTCTGTTTGAGCTTTTGGTAGCTTTGTTGGCTGGGTTGTCGATGATGTTTGTCGTCCGGGTTGCCAGTCTTTTTAGGCGCGGCGAAGGGGCTCATAAAGTCGGGGAGTCATGTCCCCCATGAGCTGTTGCACCTGTATGGCGAGGTCAGCAGTAGGTGTCGACGTTGGAAATCCACTCCACAACGCTCACCACTCGTTCGTTACCAGTTCAATTCGATCCGCCGTTTCTCGACGGCGCTCTGATTGGCCGACGTCGCGATGACCATCGCACGATAGGCATCGGCCAAATCGCTCTTGTTGCGAACGAGACTCGTTATCGACCGATAAAAGTGCGTCAACAATTGCTCCCCGACCGATCGCTCTTCTTCGAGGGATTCCGTGTGTTGACCCGCGCTGTCGAACCAAACCAATCGCGATGGAAGGTCGACAAAAGCAATTCCATTTTCGCAACTGATTTGTAGTGACGCCGGACGCCGAAATGAAAGGGCATCGTGCCATTTTTCCGGGATGTAGTGCCCCACACTCATTTGTGCACTAGCGCTTGGTTTACCGTCAACCGATGGAAATTCCAGATTGACCATTTGATAGAAGGCGTCTCCGAGAGTGGTGGATGGGGAGTATACTGAACTCAAAACAGAACTTGGATTCACGCCAACCAGATAGCTGCACCAATCGACGAGCTCCATCAGATAGCGCATGGTCAATGGGCAGTACTCTCCACGACGTAAACGATCGGTTTGCTGTTCTGTTGTCATCCGTTCATGACAAAACAATAACAACGGCCGCCCCAGTCGGGTAGCGATTAATTCTTTCAACCTCAGCGTAGCTGGTGAGAACCGCCGTGGTAATTCTGCCATGAAGGCGATCCCAGATGCGTCAACACGTTGCCGAACCTGGTCGACTTGATCGGGTGCAATGTCCAACGCGGCGGAACTATAAACGGACTTGCCCGCATCACAGGCCGCTAAAATTGGCATGGGTCCCGCCCAATCAGTCGCCAAGGCAAGGATCGCATCGATGTCATCTCGAGCAATCATTGCGCGAAATCCATCCATCGCAAACGCGTTGAACTCTTGAGCCACCTTTTCAGCCCGCTGAGCAACTTCGCAACAGATTGCACGAACCTCGAACCGATCTGTCAAAGCCCGCAATGCTGGATGGTGCCGCGACTGCCAATGATCTCCCAATCCAATTAAACCGACTCGAATTTTGATCATAAATTAGCGGAGTTACCTGTTTTTGCTCGACTGGTCGGCAGGGTTCGCATGGGTCGACAAGGGATTTACATCAAAAATCCAAACGTCAAAAATCCAAACACCTATTGAACTGCCAAATTGTCCGATCGTTACTTTGCGACGTCCGTGATAAACAACGAGACGTTCAGCAAAGTATTGTATATTGACTTCCAAAAAACAAGAGGCGATCGCAAGCTGCTGCTGGTTTGGATCCAGCCAAAAGCTTCCGGGTCACAATCCGATTGATCGCCATAAATTCTCAAATGATTCAAAGAATCTGCATTGAAATCTGAGTCGATCGGGCTGAAGTTCAACTCGTTTGTTTCCATGCGACGATAAGTGAAAAGGTGAAGTCGCGACTTCAAGTAAGTCGTTGGCTAGTCAGAAGTCGCGGACCATCGCTCTATATGGCAAGGGAGTGCAGAAATGCCAGGACGGCCCAGTTTTATTTTCGCAGGAGCAGACTCATGAATTTTGTCTCGGCAATCCTTCTCGTCGCCGCATCGACAAATGCAACAGCAGAGCCGTTAGACTACACAACGGCCTACAATCAAGCGATGAAAGGAGACAAGCCACTATTGGTGCTTGTCACTGCCGAATGGTGTCCGCCGTGCCAAGTCCTGAAAAATACCGTTCTGCCAGAGATGTTGAAACAGGAAGCGTTTGCCGACTACCACTTCGCGATGGTCGACTATGATAAGCAAAACGCGTTGGCCCGTAAACTGATCAAGGATCGCGGTGTCCCGCAACTCCTGCTCTATGAGAAACAAGACGATCAATGGGGCTTGAGATTCCTTTCAGGTGCTCAATCAGCCGATGTCGTTAAGGCATTTTTGGGGAACCCGCAAACTCACCGAACCGCGAATGTGGCAGTCGTTGAACGGAGCAAGTAAATTTCCAAATCAATCGTGTAAGATCACAACCGTCGAATCGACTTTGATTCGGCGGTTTTTTCGATTGCCCAGCGAAAACAGGCAAGCCCAGATTCGGAGCTGTGACAAAACACGAGCTGTCGACAGCGAAGCTGAAACCAAGTCCATCCCAGGCATGGGATCATGGACTGTGTCAACTGACGTTTCGAAATTCGTTAACTCCTGATATACTGGCTGTTGACAAGTTAGACGTAATGGTGACGGCACACGCGATGGTAACTTGATGCCACGAGCGCATGAACCTCTGGTTTTCCGACCGCCAGTCGGTGCTGCATTTCAACGTTCCGATTCCCGGATTGATGGACTCAATTCTGGTCATGTCAAAGCGGGACCGAGTTCCACGTTGTTTTGAAATGACCCGGCGACCCATAGGACGTAGTGGTCGTTAGCTTGGGCAAGGATTCCATCGTTCAACGCCAGGAGATAACATGAACAAAATAGTGCTGACTACACTCGTTGGAATCGCGATTTTGGCAACCGCCTTTTTCTCGTACCGCTGGGTGGCCTCGTCGGTTTCTGAAAACGTTCGGCTTGAGGTTGCAAAAATGGTCGATCGAGAAAATAGCAACTTGCCCAGATTGGTGGATGAGAAAATTGTACTTGAGTTTATCGACAGCGATGTCGAGGAAAACCAGCTGACGTTCAAATATCAGTGCGAAATCGAAATTCCTGAAAATCGGTGGAAAGATGTGCAAAACAAGACGAATCGGAGAACGTTGGAAGATCGAAATATCGTTCGCGCGATGAAGAACGGTGTTCGTGTCTTCCACGAATTCAAAGGGATCGGTGGCCATCCCCTGCTTGAGTTTGAAACAAAACAATGAATCGCAACGATCGCCAGCTGGCTTAATCGACGCCGCGGCGGAAACCGGTTACAATCTGGCAAAAATCTGAAACCAACATGATTTAGTGGCCAGGAATGCTATGCGAAATGTAGTGGCTGTTGTTTTAGGGGGCGGTCAGGGGACGCGATTGTACCCGCTAACTGGGATTCGTTCGAAGCCGTCGGTACCGTTAGCTGGAAAATATCGGTTGATTGATATTCCCATCTCGAATTGTATCAACAGCCAAATCTTGCGAATCTACGTGCTGACTCAATTTATGAGCGTCAGCTTGCATCGTCATATTCGGCGCACGTATACGTTCGATCACTTTTCCGGAGGATTTGTTGAAATCCTGGCCGCTCAGGAAACCGGAGGACCGGGGAGTGACTGGTTTCAGGGAACGGCGGACGCCGTTCGCAAGAATCTACGATATATCCAACAACGGGGAATCGAGTATGTGGTTGTACTTTCTGGCGATCAACTGTACCGGATGGATTATCGTGATTTGATTAAAACGCATTGCGATCACGATGCCGATGCGACGATCGCCTGTCGACCGGTTACACGTGAGGCAGCCAAGTCATTTGGCGTCATGCGCCTTGACGACTCGGGACGCGTCATCGGTTTTCTCGAAAAGCCACAGACGGATCAGGAAATGGATATGCTGAGGATGGAACCAAGTTGGATCGATCAGCGCGGGGTTGAATCCAATGGTCGCGACATTCTTGCAAGCATGGGTATCTATGTGTTTAATGTCGCCGCACTCGTCGATGTCTTGACAAAAACCGATTATACGGACTTTGGTAAAGAGGTTTTTCCTGCCGCGATCCGCAGTCGACATGTGCAAATGCATCTGTTCGATGGCTATTGGGAAGATATCGGAACCATTCGATCCTTTTATGATGCAAACCTCAATTTGGCAAGTAGCGAAAGCCCCTTTGAATTGTTTGAGCCTGACTCTCCGGTTTATTCTCGCCCCAGGTTTCTACCCCCGACTCGAATGAATGACACAACGATCAGAAACAGTTTGGTTGCCGATGGATGCCAAATCGGCGCGGGAACCGTCATTGAGAATAGTGTGATCGGGCTACGTAGCATTATCGGGCCAAATGTTCACATCAAGGATTCCATTTTAATGGGCGCGGACTATTACGAAACTGGTGGAATTAGTGACATGGGTTCTGTTCAAGTGCCCATTGGATTTGGAGAAGGTTGTGTCATTCAATCGGCAATTGTTGACAAAAACTGCCGCATCGGCGCACGCGCCCAAATTATCAACGGTGAGAACTTCGACACGTACGACGACCCCGATGCGGTTTGTATGGTGCGCGATGGGATTCCAGTTGTCGTAAAAAACTCGGAACTGCCATTGGGATGGAAGCTTTGTCGCTAACCGCAGCCTATGAATCCTCTCCAGTGCGGTCCGGTGCGTCGATGGATTCCGCTTTGGATTTTGCTTTCCGGAATCATTGCCTTAGTCGCTCGCCTGGTTGCGACGAACACGACTATTCGAATGAACTCATCGAGCAGCGAGAATTACCCTAGTGCTTTGTCCAGGCTAGAGATTAGGGTTAGCCGGTGTGCGTTAGCACCCGGTTCAGGCCGTAAAAACCGAGCGCTAGTGCGTTCCGGCTGATATTCAGCAATCCGAACTCTTAATATTGACAAAGCACAGGACGATCGCGAATAATATCGCACCGCACACTGATCGTTTGCCGATGGTCGTTCGCCAATTTGCCGTGCGAGACAAGTGGGTCAGTGACTCGTTGGATCTCCACGTTCGATCGAAACGTTTCCATGGGAATTCTTTACCCGTAGTTGGATCGCTTTCGGAAGTTGATCGCTTTCAAAATCTGATTTGAATTGACCAAATCGAAGGTCTTGGGTAATTGCCACACGACTATCTTGGGGGAGTCTTAAATTGATATCTCCAAACGTCGATGCGATTTCGATCATTTTCACATCGTGATTGACATGATCCAGCGAAATTCGACAATGGCGACCGTGCAGCTTCACTTGGGAACTACCAGTATTTCCAACCAGATTTGAATGAGCCAACTGGCCATCCAAATCCCCTCGAACCTGTGAGAGTTTGATATTTCCGTGCGACACATTGAAATTAACGGTTTCAGAGATATCATCGATGGTAAGTGAGGCATGCGCGCTGTTCACCGAGACTTTGCCTGCGACTCGCTGTAGGTTGATCGGGCTATGTTTGCCGACCACGCGGACGTCTCCAGTCGACTGATTGACAACAACGCTGCCATGCGAGTTTTCTACATCAACATCAGCGACGGATTCACAATTCACTGTGCCGTGTTGAGATCGAATGGTTGTTGCGCTCGCCACATTATTGACCGAAACATTCCCATGTCGGTTGGTTAGCGCTACCGGTCTCGCGACATCGGCAACGTTCGTATTCCCGTGAGTATTCGAGATTTGGATCTCCGTATCAGCAGAGACAAAGACGATCAACGTTGATTCGGCACCATTAAAGCTTAAACTTGGTTCCGGTAACGAAAGTCGAAATGTCGCTTCTCGCCCTTGCTGTGAACGGTCCAGCTTTACCTCATGCGTCAACATCGCAGCGGCCTCGGGGGAATTAGACCAGCATTTGATCGTCCATTCCCATCGAGGTTGATCTTCGGCAAGTTGAACGGATACGTTGCCGAAACGATTCTCGATCGTGAGCTTTTCGATATCGGTCGCGAACTGATCTGATTCAGAGCGAGTCGCCTGGCTTCCCATGTAGGTAAATGAATAGCTATCGAGGTGATTAAACCTGACGTTGCAACCGCTTGCTAACCAAAGCAAGCTCGCGAAAAACAAACCGGTCAGGAGCAGAGATTTAATGTGTTGATTCATGGTAGAGTTTAACGACTAATACATAATGAAGTGTCGGAAGCATGGCATGTTACAGCTAATCAGTCTCTCAACCTTCCACCTACTTGGATCGGCTTCCAACATCATCATCAGCCCAGTTTGTGGCATTCGCGATGAAGCCGTGAATGGAGTTCCGGCCATTCAAGGAATCGAGGAATTAAATTCGTCAATGATTCGGAGCGAACCGCACGCGCGATCCGGTGTTTGGCTTGGACGGCTGTCGATGTTTTGGGGATATTCGTTAACTTCAACCCTATCTTGTCAACAAATGGCAAAGAAAAAGGCCACTGGTTAACTCCAGCGGCCTTTGAGATCGATGATTGGACGGTCGATTAATACATATCGTAATCGCCACCATGCCCTTTATTGCTTTTGGATTCCTTTGGAATTTCAGCAATCAAGGCATCACTGGTGAGCAATAGTGTTGCAACGCTTGCAGCATTAGCTAAAGCTGTCTTGGTGACTTTGGCAGGATCGATAACGCCAGCCTTTACCAAATCCTCATAGACGTCTGTGAGGGCATTGTAGCCATGGTTATTCTTGGCTGCGGCCACCTTTTCACAAACAATACCGCCATCTTGCCCAGCGTTCTGAGCGATCCAAGTCAATGGAGAGCGGCATGCTTTCAACACGATGTTGTAACCGATTTGTTGATCGGACGTGAGATCGGTCCCCTTGACTTCGGTTGAAGCCCTTAAAAGGGCCACGCCGCCGCCCGGCAAAATTCCGTCTTCGACGGCAGCACGAGTTGCATGCAAGGCATCCTCGACTCGAGCTTTCTTTTCTTTCATTTCGCTTTCAGTCGCGGCACCAACATTGACTTTGGCGACTCCCCCCGCCAACTTGGCAAGTCGCTCTTCAAGCTTTTCTTTGTCGTAATCGCTGGAGGAGTTATCGATTTCACGTCGAATCTGATCGATTCGAGCCTTGATATCGCTACTCTTTCCGGCGCCTTCAATGATCGTGCAGTTATCTTTGTCGACGATGATCTTTTTGGCACGACCAAGATCTGTGATGGGAAGCGACTCCAATTTCATGCCAAGTGCCTCAAACACAGCGGTTCCACCGGTCAATACCGCAATATCTTCCAGCATCGCTTTACGGCGATCACCGTAGCCAGGGGCTTTGACGGCACAGCAATTGAACGTGCCACGCAGCCGGTTGATGACCAACGTTGCCAACGCTTCGCCCTCAATATCCTCAGCGACGATCAGCAGTGGTTTGTTTTGTTGTACGACTTGCTCCAATAGAGGAACAAGATCTTTGATATTGGTGAGCTTCTTTTCGTAAACCAGAACATATGCGTCGTCGAATTCGACGCG
>JBGTDM010000071.1:0-11061 GCA_041748315.1 Pirellulaceae bacterium | reverse complement strand
TGGGCAATACCATCCCTGCACAGTCCGTGACTTCACCAACGATTCGTGCCAACAATAGCTTGATGGATAAATTGCCAAATCTACAGATCGGTGGCGTCCATGCAAGAATGGATGGTGACGTCATCCGAGTCGAGATTCCATCGGACGCATTATTTGTTCCTGGAACATTTCAAATCCAGGCTTCCCATCAGAATATGTTAGGCCAGCTCGCACAAGCGATTCGTCAGCACTTCCCCCAACAAGCCATCGGAATCGAGGCGCACTGGGACAAAACTCCCCTCCAATCGGCGACGATCACCCATCACCAGTTGACCGCAACCCAAGCACTCGCTGTATTCCAAACATTGAAGCAAATTGGTCTCCCCGAGCAGCAAATGTTTACGATGGCAATGGGCAGCAATCGCCCGAAGTACCAAACCGCGTCAGGCCAGGATCGCCGCATCGAGATTGTGATCTATCCCGAAGCGTATCAATAGCCAGCCATGGAATTCGACGAACGAGGAGTTCGCTTTCTTTCCGCGGTCATTAGGTCTCGTTTCGCAAATTGACTGGGAACGACCTTTTTGATTCTCCCTTTAAATGAGTTGAATCCGACCCTAACCGGCTCGACGAATCACCGGCAATCGTGTCAACCATTTTCCGATATTTCATAAAAACAAGTGAACCGCGACGCCAGTTCAACGTCTATCTCAATGTCCGGCGTTTGCCAACGAGAGCAGTCCAGTTGACTTGAGCTTCGTAAAACCGCGCGGGCTCTCAACTCGAATCGAATTGTTCGTTTTGTTTGTTCCCATAATGTGGCAACATTCAAGTTGTTGATTATCGATCACTTCATCACCGTTATCCATTAATTCCCGTGTTACAAATTCGCAATTTACGCCCGGCAGATTCAAAATTATCGCAATGCATTCATTGTCTTTGCGATGACGTGAATCCGAATCATCAATTCGGACGGCCGATGAAATTGCGCTTGTAACACTGGGATCGACGAATTTGGATCCGTTCCAACCCGGTGGCAACGCACCGGGTTTTTTCGTTGGATCACGTCCAAACGTTAACCACACTCGAAACCGAACTCTCGATAAGTACGTTGCCGGTTCGGTAGCTCAAACGGCAGAGCGTCCGGCTGAAGCCCGGAAGATGAGGATTCGATCGCCTCCTGAACCACTGGGAACCCTGGGCTGCTCGCAGCCAATAGCGCCTGTTGTGACGAGGAGCGCGTCAAGGTGTCAATAAAACATCCGAGACATAGAAACGAAGTACGACGCGAGGTGCAGATGGGAGCACGCGTGGTTTGGGACCATGAGGTTGCGGGTTCGACTCCCGCGGCGTCGACTTGTCCAATGCGATATTGCCTTAGTGCTTTGTCAATATAAAGAGTTCGGAGTGTTGAGCATCAGCCGGAACGCACTAGCGTTCGGTTTTTACGGCCTGAACCGGGTGCTAACGCACACCGGCTAACCTTAATCTCTAACCTGGACAAAACACTAGAGGTTAAATACTGGCGTGTGGCTCAGTGGTAAGAGTGGGTGCCCGATAAGCACTCGGTCGAACCTTCGATTCCTTCCGCGCCAACCTAAATTCTGCTTTCGGGAATCAAGCTAATGGCAAAGCGGTCTGCCTTTGAAGCAGAAGATGAAGGTTCGAATCCTTCTTCCCGAGTTCGGCATTCGAGTTGCGGCTCAACGATCGGTTGTTTGACGGCGGGTCGTCAAGTCGTCCAGGACAAAATATTGGTTCAGGAATCGCAGATGAATATGCAATATTTCCGGGCTGGTAGCTCCAGCGGTCAGAGCAAGTGCCTGTTAAGCACTAGGCCGTGGGTTCGAATCCCACCCAGCCCTTGTCCCCGTGCAATGTTGATGAGTTCAACGTGGCGTCACTTCGTGATGGCCACAACTACCGGCGATGGTCAAACGCATTGCCCCGCGAGTGTGATGGATGAGCATGACTGTCTTCGAAACAGTTGGACGAGGTTCGAATCCTCGGTGGGGTATTGTTGGAAACACGATTGGGTCCCGTGGCCAAGCGGCAAAGGCACTTGTCCCACAAACAAGAAATCGACGGTTCGAGTCCGTCCGGGACTATTCATTGATTCAATACAGCTCCCCGAGTTTGTACAGCACATGACACGAGGCCCGTCCTGTTTTTCAGATTTAGCGGCGTGTCTCCCGAGTTGAAATTTATGCAACTAATGACTGGCGTTAGTTATAGCTTCGCAGATTGAACATCAGCGGAAACTGCCCAGATACGCCAATGGTCGAGCGCGTCGGTTTAAACCCGATTGTTTGCAGGTTCGAATCCTGCTCTGGGCACTTGGCTCGATGTAAAAACCAGAATGAATGCTGATCGCAACCCGAACCTCTTTGAGCTCATGTTCGTCAATAAACCTATTCGGGCTGCTCGTCTAACGGAAAGACGCTTGGCTTGCAACCCAGAGATCAGGGTTCGACTGCCTGGCAGGTCCCTAACGAAGAACAATTCATTCAGTGAAGGCACGGTACGCAAACTGGTAAAGCGACAAGTTTTAGAAACTCGTGTTTGTGGGTTCGAGTCCCTCTCGTGCTATTTCACAAGCGGTCATGGGTGAGAATACGCGCGTCAAGTGTCTATGCAACTTATTATCGCGATGTACCGGAATCAAAAAGACTTGCAACTGGCGAGCGAATTCACAATCTGCCTGCAGACGGGCTGGGACTCAAGTTGCTCTCATAAGGCAGCGTTGTTCGGTTCGATTCCGAAGTCTGCAATTAAGCAATCGATTTCAGTGGTGCGGACACGCGCCAAGCGGGTCATCATCGAATCGTTGCAGCGAAAGTCCAATAGTTGAAACGAGCACCGTCCGGATCATCCGGGTTGGAGAACGGATTGCCAATTCATTTCCACCCGTTAGTTTGTGGTGTCTGTAGTGTAACGGTTTGCACGCGACCCTGTGAAGGTCGAAGTGACGGGTTCGATTCCCGCTAGACACCTTGTCGAAATCCCCCGCGAATTAAACCTCATGAGTGACGTCAGTTTATCCATCTCAAATGTGTTGCATCGACATACGCTTGTGTTGAACCGAAACTGGCAGGCGATCAACGTCATCTCAGTGGCACGCTCGCTGTCAATGGTATTTTCAGAATCCGCGCGAGTTGTTCATCCGGTCAGCTACCAGCTCTTGAATTGGGAGGATTGGTCCCATTTGCAGCCTGGCGATGATGAGCCCTGTGTTCGAGCGGCAACTCAGCGATTTTGTGTGCCTGAGGTAATCGCGTTGAACCAATACGACCGAGTCCCTGTTGCCGCTGTGACATTCAGCCGGAGGAATATTTTCAAGCGGGACCGTTTCTCCTGTCAATATTGTGGTCGCCAGCCAATCGCAGGCGAATTGACGATTGACCATGTGGTACCACGCTCGCAAGGAGGCCCTTCGACTTGGGAAAACTGTGTATTAGCTTGCGTGAATTGCAATCATGTTAAAGGTAACCGAATCCCTGAACAGGCTCGAATGAAACTGCGCAAACGACCGGTACGACCAAAATGGAATCCAGCGTTCACACGAACCTCGACTCGCTTGGAAAGCTGGCACAATTTCATCAGCGAAGCCTACTGGAACGCTGAATTGATATAGCGGATATTACCGACAACCCTGATTCGAGAGGTTGGTAGAGGCACAGGGCTTGAACTCAACCAGTTGAGACGTCCTGTGCTTTTTTTGTTTGCAAGTTGATTTGACAAGACTTAGCCCGCATTTCTCACATGGAAAGCGTCGAGAGGGGCCATCTGCCGCTGGGGACAGCGGCAACTACAGTAGGTCGGCCTGTCCGCAGGCCGACACATCCTCAGGCCGATACTTTGACCTGAACGCACCGTTGCCCACAACACTGACATTTGCCCAACAATCGAGCGATCGCCAACGCAAAAGTCATCGTTGTGAGAAATGCGGGTTGGGCGCAAACTCGGGGAGGAATTCCCGTGAGTCTGATTAATGTCTCTCTGGGGGCACCCGCACCGATCTGAGCGAGACTCGAATACACATTTTCAGATTGCTCGACTAATCTTTCACCTGATCCGTTTTGGATTTTTCCTTGCGGATACGTGATTGTTTTAATTGATTAACCGCCCGTTGAGTCACATTCTTCGCACGATCCTCGATGATCTCATCTTGACGGCTATCGAAGTCATTAAGTTGTTCATTGATTCGCTCCAACCGCGCTTCCAAACGTTTTTTTTCCTCGGAGATGCGCTGTTGTTGTTGTAATAGTTGTTGGTGCACCAGTTCCTTCACGCGTTGTAGCTGTTCGTCACTGGGCTGCACCGCATATTGGACCGCAAGTAACTTGATTCTCGATTCAAGCTTCCATTGGTCGATCGAGAATTCGTAAAGCCGTGGATTGCGTTGTTGCAACTCGTCGAACCGCTCCGCATTGCGAGCAATTTCCGAGATGGCCCGATGGAATTGGATTGGGTATTTACGACGCAGTTCGTTCAAATATTGTTCGAGTTCGGGATGGTTTTGTCGCAAAAATTGCAACGCCATGTTCTCGTTGGCGCGTTGTTCTTGCATGGCATCCGATCGCGTACGAACTTGTGAATCTCTCACCTGCCTTTTTCCATCTTGTTCACTGCCCGTCGAGGTTGCCTCCGTCGATTGAATCGATTCCTGCTGTGCATGATTTACCAAGGGTCCAGGCAATACGAAAGCAAGCCCGAGCACAAATTTTCTGGCGAAATTTAAACCATGGTTTTTTCGTTGCATGACTACCATTTTAAGTCCGGAGACCCCTCTATTTTTCTTCATTTTCGTGAAAACTAAACACCGCCAAGCTCAACCAATCTCCCTCAGCCTCATCACTCGCGTCACCCTCTCCTGCTGTTTCTTCTCTGTTCGTATCTTTGGAATCGACTGCCGTCAGGAAACCTGACGACGTCTGTTCACCCGTCAGCAGCAACTCGAAAATGTCGTTCTCAAGTAATCCCTGGCGAAGTTCGGCGAAGTTTGCATCAATCTCAAATGGTGTGGCGCCGTGGTTGCCGACAACTGTAGTCCCGGGAAAGTTCTCAGCTTCCAATGAATCGGCCCACGAGAGCGCAAGCAATTCATTCGCAGACTGCTGCGCAGCGACTGGCTGACTTCTTGCACCTGAGTTCCACTGTATCACACCGACGACCAACGCAAGACAGCCCGCGAGGGCGGTCACCACTGCGACCCACCGCAGCGTTTGTGATCGCACATGGGATAATGGCTCAGCAGTCATCCGACCCGATTTAGCCACCTTCAATTGGGGGCTCGCATGCCCGCCATCCGCAGACTCGACGGCATGGAAGTACTTCATCATCGCAAGCGCCTGGTCCAAAGCCTCCTGGCCAGCAAGATCATGAGCGATAAAATCCTCGAACTCTCGAGCCGAATTTTCGTCCAATTCATTGCTTAAATAGCAGATCGCTGACCAGACCAGGTCGCTCTTGTCGAACTGTAAGCCCTCTTGTTTCATCTGACTTCACTCCAACACAGACTATTGCTGTTAACCTCGATAGCATCAAAATCGGTCATTATCATCTTTTGCTTTCCTTGATCGATCAATGATCCATCAAGTTGTCTCGTACAAAGATTTGCTCTAAACTTTTCATCGCTGCCCGCATCCGTGAAAGGACCGTTCCCAACGGTGCCCGCAATTCTTCTGCGATTTCGGCGAACGTTAAGCCTTGGTAAAATTTGAGCCGCACGATTACGCGTTGTTTTTCAGGGAGTCGATCCAGTACAAGACGAGTTTGTTCCACGAGCTCCTTTTTCAGCAACAGTTTCTCGGGAGACTCGCTTGTAAAGTCACCGTGATGCAACAGAAAATTCCACGAGCGATTCTCCAATTGCTGTTTTCGTCCCCACAGATTCGATTGATTGATTGCAACGCGATACAGCCACGCTCTGATCGCTCTTTTATCAATCGAACCAATATGTTCGTTTAACTTCAAAAACGTCGCCTGTAACAAGTCGTCAACTTGATTGGCATCGCGAATTCGTTGCAGCAACCAGTAGCGCAACTCCGGCGCGTATTGCTGATACGCCGACTCGGTCGTCGGATGTTGTTCGGTAACTGCCAACTTGTTGGACTCGATCTCTACCAAGGTCGGTAAGCACCTTATCGCCGGTGAATCGTTACTTGTTATGATGCGCTATGTATCTTAAATATTGGGGGATTCTTGGTAAAATGACAAGTTCAGCCGAAAACCCGAGGACTTGTCCTCCGCGCAACCCCCAAGGCGGCAGGGCGAACCGCTCACGGGTGCGGGACTTTACCGGGTGTTCAATAACGAGCATTTCGTCGAGATAAAAGAGAATCGATGAGCAGAGATTCGCGGTTCGAGACAACCTGCCAACCAGGATCTTGGCCGAAAACGACGTTTTAAAGCCCAAATTACCAAGGCTGAACCCCCGGAAAGAATGAAAATGAAGCGGCATTTAACGACAATACCGTTCGTCCACCAGCCAGCAACCGAAATAGCTAGACTTTTGTCGCCATAAGAATTAGGAAACAGCGGGCTTGGTCAACAAGTCATTGTTGTCGACCGCGACACTTTGGATCTTGAGGATTCAAGTTTCGTCCCTTGTCAAACGACGTTGATTGCGTCAAACTGCATCAGTTTTCAAGGAGATCTAGTTTAACATTGTTAATCGGACCGATATTTCGGCGTGAAGCCGCAATTGCACCTCGTCGTGCGCGCCATTTCGTATTGCGAGCCGTTTACGGTTTATCGTTATTGCTGCTGATTTGCACTGCTTGGATGGTGGTCGCCTGGACTCAGAATATCCGAAATGTTGGCGACTTGGCAAGTTTCGGCGCAATTTTGTTTCAGATATTGGCTCCCTTGCAATTGGCACTGTTGGTCTTTTTGACGTCAGTCCGCTCTGCCAGTAGTATCTCGGTCGAAAAGGACCGTAAAACATTGCTACTTCTCCTGCTGACTCGTTTAAACAACAACGAACTCGTGCTGGGCAAGTTATTTTCGAGCCTGCTCAACGTCGGTGTGATGTTGCTCACGGCGTTGCCAATCTTCATGTTGATTGTTTTGCTGGGTGGTTCATCATTTCAACAGGTGTTTTGGGCATTTGCCGTTACCGCGTTGACCGTATTGGCCGCGGGGAGCTTGGGCACGACGATCGGATTTTGGCGAGAAAAAACGTTTCAAACTTTAGCCTTGGTGTCGTTGTCCCTGGTATTTTGGATCGGTGTGTCGGAAGCGTTGGCCTATCTTCCTGGGTCGATTTTCGGCTTGCAAGGTGAACAGCTCGCCTCAATCACCAGTCCGGTTCGCGCAATCGTTGCTGCGAGTAGCCCCGGCGTTCTGGGGGTGTGGCAATCACAAATCTTGCCCTACTTGATCTTCTCGTTCCTGTTTATCGTGCTGCTCAATCTAGTTGCGATTTGGCGAGTTCGTGTATGGAATCCCAATCGTGATGTTCGTTTGGGGCATGCAACGCCCTCCACGGACCTTGCAGTTGTCACTGGGGAAGTTGAAACTGCCGCTGATGTCGAGCAGCGTCGCTCTGGCCATGTCGATGACCGCAGTCGCAAAGTTGACCAGAATAGTCGCACGGTATGGGACAATCCAGTGCTCTGGCGCGAAATGAAAACGTGGGCTCACGGCAGAAAAATACTGTTCATTCGTATTGCCTATTGGTTATTTTCCGCAGCAGTGTTTTATGCGTTGTGGACGATGGTCGGTAGTGGCACTGCGGTCGCACGAAATGTTGAAACGGTTGGATACATCGCGCCGTACATCCAATTGCTGGTTCCCGTAATGCTGGTCAGTCTGGTGATGCTTAACGCTTTAAGTGTTTCGACGATCACATCCGAACGCGACCTGAAATCGATCGATCTGTTGATGGTAACCGACTTATCCCCCAAGGAATTCCTGTTTGGAAAGCTGGGGGGAGTGCTATACGTCGCGAGTGATGTCGTGGTGTTGCCGGTTCTGATGTGCGTTTTTCTATGGTTCGGCGGCGCGCTGGCGACGATCAATGCGATATACTTGTTCGCGGGTTGGATTGCTCTGGTCATTTTTGTCGCCGTGCTAGGCATCCATTGTGGAATGGTTTATCCAGGAAGTCGCCAAGCGATTGGAGTCAGCTTAGGCACAGTGTTCTTTTTGTTTCTGGGTATCGTGACTTCGATGGTCATGATGGTTTCATTCACCGGGAATGTGGAAGTTCAATTTGCTCCGTTTCTGGCCTGTATCGTTGGTGGTGGGACCGGCTTGTATGTGGCGCTGGGTTCTCGCAATCCGTCACCTGCGATTGCACTGGCCTCAGGCCTTCTCCCGTTGGCAATGTTTTATGCCATCACCAGTGTGTTTATGGGTGAGTACTTTAACGTGACCTTGGTGGTCTGCATGGTTTACGGCTTTGCGACGACAGCGATGTTAATGCCGGCCCTGGGCGAATTCAATATTGCGATGGGTCGATCCAGGATGGGCGGCGATGAGTAGATATCAGTTGTCGGGATACGCCTAATCATGAACTTTGTTTGGGAACTTTCTCCGTACTTGATCGCCATGTTGGTGCTAATCGGATGTTCCTCGTTCTTCTCGGCTAGTGAAGCCTCCCTGTTTTATTTGCGACCCTTGGAGCGGCTGAAACTATTGAAGGGCACGAGGACCGAACGGGTGGCAGGCGGCTTATTGCTGAATCCCGAGCGATTGTTGTCGGCGGTTCTATTCTGGAATCTCGTGGTCAATGTAATTTACTTTGCCATCGGGTCGATTTGCGCGCTCAAACTGGAACGCCAATACAATGCTGGCGCAGTAACGACCACGTTATTTGCCCTCGTGACCTTGATGCTGATCATCTTTTTCAGCGAAATGCTTCCGAAGACGATCGCTGTTTTGATGCCTCAAGGTATTGCAAAGATTGTCAGCGTCCCACTGGCGGTAGCCGTGCGGATTGTCGATCCCATCATGCCCGTATTACAAACTGTCCAACGTATCTCTCGCCGAATAATATGGCCGAGCTTACAATCCGAGCGGTACCTGGAAATCGCCGATCTGGAACGAGCCATATTGCTGAGCGGTGAGGATGCGGAGCTGATTAAACAGGAGCAAGCGGTCTTGCAGAATGTCGTGCATTTGTCCGAGATTCGCATCGACGAATGGATGAGCCCGCGAACTCAAGTTAAGGTGTTTAAACCTCCCGTGACCTTGGCCAGCCTTAATGGTGCACTCCCGAACAGTGGCTACCTGATTATTTCGGAGCCTGAAAGCGAAGAAATCGCCAAGGCGATCCATATCGATCAACTGATCAAACTTCCCTCCCAAGCGAAGATTGATCGGTATGCGGAACCAGTATTGTATCTGCCATGGAACTCAACTGTCGCCGACGCCCTTGAAAAAATGTCAAAACGAGATCATGAGGTGGTCGCCGTTGTTAACGAATACGGTGATACCGTGGGTGTCCTGACGGTCGATGATGTGCTTGAATCAATCTTCTCGTACTCCCCAAGTCGGTCGCAACGGCTGTTGGATCAAATTCCACTGCGCAAGCTCGGTCACAACCGCTGGGCGGTGTCAGGCATGATGAGTCTGAAGCGATTGGCCCGCAAACTGCATGTCAATAATCCGGAAACCTATAGCGTTACGGTGGCTGGGGTCATTGAAGAGACCGTTCAACGTGTCATGCAAGAAGGCGACGAATGCGAATGGGGACCGTTTCAATTCCGAGTCCGACATGCGCCAACTCGGTTCGAGGCTGAAATCGAAGTAAGCCTCAAACCCACGGGGGAGCAACTCTGATGCTGTGGTTTACCATCGTACTTTTGATTGTTGGCATCCTGCTCAGTGCGTTTTTCAGCGGCAGCGAGACCGGTTTCTATCGCGCCAGCCGTGTCCGATTGGTCATGGACACCATGGACGGCGATCGTTTGTCGCGGCAATTGCTCCGATTGACAAATCAACCGCAGTGGTTCGTCGCAACAAGTTTATTCGGGAACAATGTTGCAAACTATATCGCCTCACTGGCCATCGTCATGTTGGCAGGTATGTTTCTGAGTAAGCATGCCGAACTCGGGGAACTCCTAGCTGCCTTTGCCATGGCTCCCTTGCTGTTTGTGTACGGCGAATTACTCCCCAAGAGCCTGTATTTCGATGCCCCTAACAAACTACTCCGATTGGGGGCTCCATTATTTTTGTTTTTTGTCATCTTGTTCGCCCCCTTGTCAGCACTGTTGTGGGGCATGGGTAGAATCTTGGAGCGATGGCTGGGGAAGTCGCCGGTTCGCGTTCACGCAAACCTCGCGCGGAAGGAAATTCAAGAAGTGATTGCCGAAGGGCATGAGACGGGTCTGTTGCACGAAACGCAGCGCTATCTGGCTCAAAACTTTTTCGTACACGCCACCAAACGCGTTGGCGAGAAATGTCGATCCGCAAGTCGTTACCCGCTGATCACCGAAACGACCACCTGCAATGATGCACTCAAAATCGCCAGACGCAATAGTTTGAATGATCTGCCGGTCCGGGATTCTCGAACCCGAAACTTGTTAGGATACGTGCGGGCGGTGGATTTACTGGTACACGTCAAGACCCATGATTCCAGCAAGGCCACACTAAATTCATTGCTCCGTGAGTTTTTGGAAATCCCCGAAGACGAACTGTATGGCGAGGCCCTCCTTAAAATGCAAAGCACCCGAAGTTCGCTCGCCAAAGTCGTCAGACCATCGGGTGAAACTGTGGGGTTGGTGTCATTGATGTCTCTTACCGAACCGCTGCTGAGTGGACCTCTGCTTTCGTTAAGGCGTTAAAGCTGACCGCGCGTTTATTTACGATAAGCAAACGCACTGCCCGACTGGCAGGTTGGCCATGCCCGGTCTCTGGGTTTGTAGTTCTTACATCCGAACCATCCCGCATCAAAGCGTACCCACTCATCGCCTCTTCCAGGAAAATCGCCCACTAGTGCTTTGTTCCAATTCGATTTTCGGGTTGGTGGTTAAGGATTTTAGGGTAGACAGTTTTTAGTTTGCAGCGGGCGTCGTCAATCCGCATCTGCCAATCGACGGTGCGTTGCTTGATGCTAACGTCCAGCGCCCATGC
>JBGTDM010000070.1:0-3704 GCA_041748315.1 Pirellulaceae bacterium | reverse complement strand
GCTCAACAGCTCAACAGCTCAACAGCTCAACAGCTCAACAGCTCAACAGCTCAACAGCTCAACAGCTCAACAGCTCAACAGCTCAACAGCTCAACAGCTCAACAGCTCAACAGCTCAACAGCTCAACTTCCGCGCCATGGTTTAGCTGGCGGTACCTGCGATTCGTATTTGGGCTGGTGTTGTTGATCAGCGCGGTTCTGAAGTGGCGAATGTTTGGCAGCAGTTCCGCTTCGCCACTCTTTGAGATCGCACCGCAACTTGAGTTGTTACTGATTCAATTTGAGTTTGTCTTGGCCTGTTGGTTAATGGTCGGTTGGCTGCCCGCTCTGGCTTGGGGAACGACACTGATTTTGTTTGGCAGCTTTGCAGGTGCCAGCTTGATGATGGTGATCCAAGGCCGCAGCACATGCGGTTGTCTGGGGACTATTGAATTCAATCCGATCTGGATGTTGCTTTTCGATCTTGCGGCATTGTTTGTATTATTCGTTACAGCGCCAAAAATCCCCTTCTGTCGGGGTGCTGCAAGTGCTTCTGCATTGCATGGAGGCCAAGTGAAATCGGTCGCCGGTTCAAAAATTACTGTGCGTTACGGTTTGGTTTTGGTTTTTCTGAGTGGGTTGATCAGTGCGACCGTGATGTCTCAATCGGTCCGCATATCGTCGCTCGCAAGCAAGCTACTCCCTGCCCATATATCGGGGCAATATTTGATGTGCGATCCTGGTGTTGTTGACGTAGGTAGTGGTCATGTCGGCCAGTGGCTCAAGTTGCAAGTGAGCATTCACAATCGCAGTTCAGAACAAGTCACATTGGTCGGCGCCGAAAGTGGATGCAAATGCCGAGCGGACCGGAATCTTCCCTTGACGATACCACCGCATGGCACTGCAGATATGCAGATTTATATTCGTTTAGGTCGAACGGTTGGCATTCAACAGGATCGTTTTTGGCTGCGAACGTCGCATCGCAAACAACCGCTGATTCTTTGCCGTTGGCAGGGACGGGTTGTTAATGACGTGAAAAAACCTCGTGATACCAACGAGCATGCAGATCATCGGGATGACAACCACGCACAGCAAACTAAGGGCAAACTGCTCCGTTGGTTTGCATTCCTAAAGAATCCGTCAATCCAGCGGTTTTTTGGTTTTGTGAAAAGTTCAGATTGTGCGTCAGACATTGTCCGGTCAATTGTGCGAGCACGCGGTGTGTTGGCTTGACCGGTCAAATAAGGACGTAATTTTTAATGAGGAGTGTTAAGATGAACGTAGTTAAATTAATCGGCGGATGTTTTCTTAGTACGGGAATCGCAGTTATGCTGCTCGGTTCGGCAATGGTCCCTATCAGCGCACCCATTTGGGGGGATGAAGGAGGCGCTGCTGGATGTACTTCGTCCGTAGGCTGTTCACTTGGTTGCGTTGATAAAATTCCACCGTGCACCGGTTCATTGGCTAAATGTGCCATTACAGTCGCTGGATGTGAGCAGTGTTTATGCGAAGAAGTAGGTACGGCCCCAAACTCTGCATGTTCTTGTAAGGTCTTTGGTCCGATTGATTAAGATTTGCGCCTTGTGAGTAATTTCACGTACGTAATTTCCGGTAAAAAAAAGGTAGGGACCACTTAATTTAGACTTCCAAAATAAATTAAGTGTGAACCCTGCCCAGATGCGGAAGTTTCATTCGTTAACATCGTTACCAACGTGATGTAGCATATTTCGCGACACTGACGACAATGCAGATCATCGAGATCACCATCACGCGCAGAAAAAAAGGGGAAGCTACGTCGGTTGTTTTTTTTCGAGGAAAATTTGTCAATCCAACGCGATGTTTTGTTTTATTCAAAAGTTCAGGTTGGGCATTAGGCCTTGTTCGGTCAATCGTGCGAGCACGCGGTGTGTTGGTTTGACCGGCCAAACAAGGACCACCTCATACTGTGTTTTAATTGAGGAGTGTTAAGATGAACGTAGTTAAATTAATCGGCGGGTGTTTTCTTAATATGGGAATCGCAGTCATGCTGCTCGGTTCGGCAATGGTCCCTATCAGCGCACCTATTTGGGGCGATGAAGGAGGTTCTGCTGATGAATGTCATTCATCCGAAGCCTGTTCAAATGGTTGCATGGATAAAATTCCTCCTTGCACCGGTCCATTAGCTAAATGTGCCATTACGCATCGATGTGAGGGTTGTGTATGCCTCGAAGCAAGTAATTCATGTTATTGTGTACTCGCTGGTCCGATCGATTAAGATTTGCGCCTTGTGAGTAATTTCACGTACGTAATTTCCGGTAAAAAAAAGGTCGGGACCACTTAATTTAGACTTCTAAAATAAATTAAGTGTGAACCCTACCCAGATGCGGAAGTTTCATTCGGTAACATCGTTAGCGACGTGATGTAGCATATTTCGCCAAGAATGGTAGTAATGATCCACTCATTGGCATGCAGCTTTTTAAATTCCGTGAGGACTAAATGTATTCATTCGTTGCTCGATTCGCCGTGTTCACGGTGCTGAGTTGTTCCAATTTTCCTGAAGTCGCGTCTCAACAGGTGATGACTCCACATGAATTCGAGGCCGAAGCGAGACCACACTGGACTGAAATCGAGCGTCAGTGTTGGTCGGCAAACGGCGTCGTTGAGACGAGTGCTTCTTGGAATTCGGAGCCCTCTTCCCAGAGTGGGTATGAAATCTTTAGTAACGGTCGTGGATTTGCGACGCAATCAACGGCGGAGAACAATACCGTATCGCTGTTTCTCAAGAGTCCAGGTGGCTATATCGCCCATTTGAAGAAGCGAGTAGCCGGTGACTGGGTATTGACTGACATGAACCGCGAAATTGATATTGATTTTTATAAGCAATGGGAAATCGACCGGACGATTCGCGGATATTCCCCCCTTTCGCTTTGGCGCGTCACTGTAACGGAATTGTGGGAGAAGGTTTATTTTAAGGCAGTCAAGGTCGAATTTGTTGAAGACGGTTTGTATCGCGTGACATTTGAGTCGCGGCATGATCCGTCGGACGACAAGAACGCGAATGGAGTTGGAGTATACACTTGGATACAGGGTGGAACCATCATCTTCGATTCGAATCGGCGGTTCGTCGTTCGATCAGCGGAGCTGGATTGTTTGGATATTGACGGCAGCGCCGTCACTATACGACTCAAATACACGTATCCCAATAACGCAGAGCTTGTTTTGCCGGTTGCCTCACATTCTGAATTGGAAAAGATCGAAGGAACACTTATCGGTGAAACGACGTATCGATGGCGTTACGGCAAGTTGCCTGAGGACTCTGAATTCATGCTATCGGCCTTTGGGATTCCGGAACCCGATTGGTATCGTCCACCACCGCCGTATTGGCTTTATGTTTCGATTGCGGGGATGGCGTTGTTGTTGATCGGTGCGCTGCTGATTCGATACGGAAAGCAATTGTGGAGACGAGGGTGAGGCAAATGGAAAATGGATAGTCGCTGGAGGTGAGTGATGGTTGTTGGGACTGGTAAGATTGGAGTGAGGTCGGGGTTTACCTTGATCGAACTCTTGGTGGTGATCGGGATCATCGGGATTCTAATGGCGATCACGATCCCCGCCGTCCAAAGCGTGCGCGAGGCGGCACGACGCACGACCTGCGCCAATAATCTGCGCCAAATCGGCATCGGATTGCACAATTATCTCTCGTCGCATCGGGTTCTCCCCCCCGGGATCGTCTCCGATGCCGCGCCC
>JBGTDM010000069.1:0-16867 GCA_041748315.1 Pirellulaceae bacterium | reverse complement strand
GGCCGACCTACTGTAGCTGCCGCTGTCCCCAGCGGCAGATGGCCCCTCTCGACGCTTTCCATGTGAGAAATGCGGGTTAGCATGAATGTATTGTTGTTCGATATCGATGGGACCCTGCTATCGACTGCCGGTGCGGGGCGACTGGCAATGCAGCGTGGCCTTGAGAAGCGTGGTTTGAAATTGAGGGAGGTTGATATTCCGGTACATGGCCGGACCGATCAAGCCATTATTCTTGATCTCTTGCAAGCTCATGAAATGGAAGTCTCGGATCAATCCATCCAAACATTTTACGCTGATTACGTGGCGGAACTTGGCTTGGCGATGCAGCAATGTGAGGCCAAATTGCTGCCGGGGATTCTGGAGTTGCTTGTTCACTTGAATCAATTGAATCACGTCAGTGTGGGAATTCTAACCGGTAATGGCAGGCGTGCAACAGAAATCAAACTAGGTCATTTCAAACTTCTCGAGTTTTTCCAATTTGGAGCTTACGGAGAATATACGAGTGATCGCTGCACAGTCGCAGCAAACGCATTCCAAGCTGCCGGGGGATTTCTGCGTTTCGAGCCCGATCGGCACCGTACCTGGGTGATCGGTGATACGGTGCACGATGTTCGGTGCGCGCGATCGATCGGCGTCAAGGCTCTGGCTGTCGGAACAGGCCACGTCTGTCTCGACGAACTTCGTTCCAGTCAACCCGATTGTTATTTGGATGACTTGAGCGATATCGCAGCGGTTGTCAAAGCGATTGAGACTGACGACTAACGATCAACGAAACGCCCGTTTTCCAAAGTCGGGGCGAATTTTCCGTAGCACTTTCTTAAGTGGTTGCTTAAGCGGAATCGAACGCGACGCTTTTCTTAAATGAAATGCGGCTTTAGAAATCGCGTGACGCCAGCTTCCAAATTGGATTTTACCGCACCCAACGTACTTTCGGTTGAGTGACCACTTCGACTTGAACCCCTGATCGCCATACCCCAAATCAATCAACTTACTTCCCTGATTAGCTGCCTGCTCGGCAATCGTGAGAAACATTTGCGTCCCCGGCGAATAACGACCGAAGTTCACATCAATCGCCGGAAACCAATAATGCAAAATCGACTCGGTTGCAAGTCCCATATGAGCGGCAACCAAATGCTCGTCGGCCCACAGTGCACTGAGTAAACCTTGAAACGAATCGCTTCGCTTTTCAAATACGCTGCGCAACAAATTAGCCGTCCAAGGGACGGACAGGATGTCAAAAGTTCTGGTTCGGATAAACTTTGCTCGCTTCCAACGGATCAGTGATTCGAGAACTTGCGGATCGCGGCAATCAAAATCAAGTCTTAACTCGCCCAACTCGCGGATCATCTTGGATGATTTTTGTCGTTGCCTGCGCACGGTGCTACTTTGCATGCAGACATGGGAATAGTATCGGTCAAATCCTCTAGATAAGTCAATATACGGGCATGGGAGTTGTTCGAACTCATATGGCTTAGTCGCGGTCGTTCTCCCTTCGAGGGCGTGAAACTGCCATGACTTCAACTTGCACTGGCGGATAATCTCGGGCAAATACCCGTTGAGTTTTTGCGATCCAATCATTCCATGATAATCGTTCATCAATCCCCCAACCGGCAGGGCAACTGAGCGTGCGACGCGTTGGAAGGGGAAAAATCCGCAAATCAACTGATCGGTCGATATCACGGCGATTTCGACATCGTCACGTACTTCGGCGACGCATCGCGTAAATTCGATATCAAAAAAGGGACTGGCTAAATGGGGGTGTTGGGATCTAAGTCTACTCCACTCCTGTGTTAATGTTGATGACAACTCGTAGGGCTTAATCAATTCAACCGATACCTTGCCTAATTCAGATCGTGGGTCATCGATCTTCGCATGATCGTGATCAGAATTTGGAGAAATTGAACCAGTCGGATTCATGTTAGTCAAATGCTTAATGCTGTAACGAACCGCGAATGGCTTCGCAAAGTCGGTCCGCTGCAATTTGAGGGGAATAGTCGCGGGTCGCAGCTCGAGCCAATCTCGACATTGAATCGATTCTTTCCCGGCTTAGGCGCAACGCCTGATCCAAGACGCGCAACAAGTCATATTCAGCGTATGGATCAAATAGCCAACCGTTGGCACCATGCTGAATCAACGTCTCGGCTGATTGGACATATTGACTCGCGATGGTGGGTAAGCCCGAGGCCATCGCTTCTTCAACACCCAACCCCCATTCATCGGCGAACGATGGATACACGTAGAGGTCACTATGTTCGTACATCGACTGTAGTTGAGTTGACGTGGCATGCCCCAGGAACTTGATACTCAGGGTTTTTGGACAATCGATGCCCATGAGCTCTTTCAATTTTGGACCGGTGCCGGCCAACGTCAATTCCAATTCGAATGTCGGGTTGGCGAGGCACCAGCGGATCAACGTTCGAACGAAGCCGACGATGTTTTTTCGTTCGGTAAGGGCTCCTCCAAAACTCAATTTGATTGCGCCACTTCGCGGTTTCTTCTCCCCAAAATAGATCTTGTCAGGATCGGCAGAATAGGGGAAATGAAAGAGTTGGTCATTACGAAATCCAAGCGACTTTAAATACCTTAAACAACTTGGCCCATTATAAGTTGCCACCGGCGCGCGCCGCGAAATGTACTTTCGAAGCCATCTTCGTAATTGTCCGCGGCACTGTTCCGTATGTTCGGACATGTTTGCCACCATCACCCAGGGAATACGCCGCCGACAGTACCGACTGGCAAACAATGTCCTTATGCCCATTTCGTAGGAGACGACGACATCAGGCTGGAGCTTTCTCAGTTCACTGGCCGTTCTCCAAGGGATATGAATAAAATTATCTTCCGTAAATGCCTGATGATGTTTCCATTTCCTCGTTAGCATCAGATTGGTTTGATTGACAACATTGAGTGATCCCCAATCTGTATCAAATTTGCGATTTGGCTCCATTTGCGTGGAGACCAAAATGGTCAATTTTTCGACGCGCTCCACCAACGCGTTAAAAACATGTCTCTGTTGAGGAACAATACACCCCAGTAAGACTACGACATGGCCCTTGATTGGTGGTGCAAGCAGGTCTTTTTGTTCTTCAATGTTGCGATTCAGCAATTTCATCATTTGATCCCGAGGTTTTCCTCAAATTGACCCATGCGATTGCGACCTCTGACATCCAAAACTAAAGCGATCACGATGAGCAGCATACTGAATGTTTGCCCAGCAACGGCTGAAATTGGAATCGCGATAATACCGAGACTGGGGTAGAAAATCGCGGCGACGGTCAACATGACAAAAATGCTTACAGCACGGATGCCGACGCCAATGCCGGGCTTGCCTCTTCCTTTCAAGTAAGCATCGATGGCATGAACAAACCCTTTGATCGCACATGCTGGTAGCAGCCACATCGCAAATGGAATCGCTGGACGATAACTTTCTCCATAAAATGCTACGATCAGAATGGGCATCGCCAACAACATGATTGCTGTCGACAACATCTGAAATGCGGCTGTCGCGGTCAGCGCAGCGATGGCGTGTCTTAGCGATGGAATGTATTTTCTACTGGCACCTAAATTAAACGTAAAAATGCCAAACGACGTAGGAGCGACAATCAACAATGCTGCCGCAGGGACGGCCACAAAATAATGGCCGGATGTGGCCACGTCAGCAAGTGCCAAAATCAAAAAGATGTCCAAGCGATCAAACGCTTCACTAACCAACATCGAAATGGCATAGGGTCGGCCATCGCGCAGCATTTGTTTTGTCGTCCAGTTGCAATTGAGGTCGCCGTCCGCTTGTCGATGTTTTAAATACGAAGACAAATTCCAACCTCTCAACGTCGGCAATACGCCGATGATTTTTGAGATCACAAACAGTATACAAACCAACAGGAGTTGAGAAATTCCCAGAGTTTCCGCCAAGTGAGTTTGCCAGGCGACGAATGCTAACAATGGGAAGGCAAGGAAAAAAATCAATCGGTTGATGTTATATCTGGCGATTTGCTGATTGCCCCTGTCAACTGCGGAAACCGTCAAATGGATATGTTCGAATGGAACGAAGAGGCAAACCAGCAGGCAAAAGGGAATAATGTATGCCTTGCCAATCGCCGTCAGCACAACAATCGAGATAATCGCGGCCACGGCTGTCGTCAAGAATCCAGTCACCAGTCCGAGACGAAGTGCCGCGTACCTCAATTGGCCAAGTTGTTGACTGCCCCGAGCTGCATACCCGGCGACAATTTCCACCCCACCGAGGAGACCAGCATAGAGCAAGATATCTCGGGGAAAATACAAGGATGTGCCGAACTCGCCTCGACCAGCCGGGTCCAGCATGCGCGCAACAATAATGCCTTGGACCAAATAAATTGCAAATAGTGCCAACGAAGTCAAAAAAGTTGCCAAAACGCTGCCACGCTGACCTGACGTTGCGGCTTGGAATGTGGACCGGCGAGCAGAATACCACGACTCCCCGAGTATCGAGCGTTCTTTCTCAAGCACACTGACTTCTTTGCCAAACCAAATCATAACGACTGAGCACTTTTTGCTAACTCAAAGGAGCCACGATATGACATCAAACAGAACCCCGTGCGAAAATCGCAACGGCTGCCGTCTTCCACAATATCTTCAGGTCAAACCAGAGACCACGCTTCTGGATGTAGTCCAAATCCATTCGCATCCAATCGCTGAACTCGACATTCCTGCTTCCATTAACCTGCCAAATGCAGGTCATTCCTGGTAGCACATTTAGCCGCCGGCGCTGCCAGCCACTGCAAGCTTGCGATTCATGGATAGGCAATGGGCGCGGACCCACCATCGACATCTCGCCGCGCAACACATTGAAAAGCTGCGGTAGCTCGTCAACGCATGTCTTACGCAGTAATGCGCCGACACGGGTTAACCTTGGGTCTTTTTCAATCTTGAATGCCGGACCACTTTGCTCATTCAGATGGCGAAATTGTTCCTGCTGATCCTCGGCACCGACAACCATCGTGCGAAACTTTAAAATGGTAAATGTCTTACCGTCTTTCCCCTCCCGAAGCTGGCGGAAGAGAATGGGCCCCTTCCCGTTCATTTTTATCAACACAGCGGCCGCGAACAGGACCGGCGAAAAAGCTATTATTCCACTTGCGCTCGCGACGATGTCGAAGCATCGCTTGGTGATCGAAACCGATTCAGAAAACTTTAAGGGCTGGGGTTCTCCGGCGATAGACGTTGCTTTATTGTCGATTGATTTGACACGATCGTTGGTGATTCCGAATCCGCCAGCCAGGTCAGCCACGTTGTTGTTCCGCGAAGAAATACTCGAACCGGTATCCGCCTTCCCGATTTTGTCGTCTGGATAGACAAAAACATTCGGTATCAGCTTAATCCCATATTCGCTCGCCATTTCTACCAATTGGTTTGCGACCTTACAGCCTGCGTCACCGGGTGTATCGGGCAACAAAACGCAAAGTTTTTGATCAAGCATTCCCAATTCGTCGGTAATTCGAAGGCGGTGACGAAATGCCTCCAATAGATGATCGAAGTTAGGTATCAACTCGACGCGCGTCGACGTAAACTCAATCAAGCAGAATTCAATTTCGCGGCGGTCGGCGCGATGACGCTCTTTCTCAAGCAATGCTTGAAACCCCGATTCGTCAAGAACGATTGTGGAAAGCGTCCTATTAGATTGGCAAAACCAGGTGAACAGACGGCGACCGAGTGATTCTCGGCGGCGACGGGAACGTACAATCATCGAGGCAGTATCCTGTTGCAATATCAATGCTTGAGCGACCATTCGCTCCCGAAAATATCAAAGTTGTCAAATCAAGGCACGATCTGCAGTCTCGTCAACAAAAAGGTGACGACCACCGACCATAAATCGGCATTGCCGATTTGTTAAAAGTCACAATTCCACGACGCAAGGAAACTGGGATATCCAGTGTTTCTGGCCTCGGATTGCGTGGTTTATGTTCTCCGATTCGGGACGGCTTTATTGAGAACGATACCAAGAACTTCAGCGTTGTATTCCGTCGCTGACTTGCGAAACCGGTCGATTGATTTCGGTTCAATACGGTTTGAATCGACAACCAGCAATAGTCCGCTCAGTTGTTGTCCCAAAAGCAATGCCAAGTTGAACTCGTCAACAACTGGCAAATCGTAAATCAGAAAACGATAATCCGCTCGCAACTCGCGGTTTAATCCCACAATTGTTTCAATTGGTTTTTCATGAATTTCAGTCGCGTTCAATCGTCCACACCCCAGGAGATACAATCGTTCCAGCGATGTTGGGATGATGCAGTCGGCAACAGACGCATCGCCAGTAATCAATTCTGTTAATCCAGGATTGCGATAGGGGTTACGTTTGCTCAGCGTTGGGTTTCCAAAATCAGCTTCGATTAACAACACTTTTTCCGATTGCAGACTTGAAAGGGCCGCAGCCAGGTTGGTTGCGACCGTGCTCTTGCCTTCACGGCGGTTGCAACTGGTAATCCCGAACCCACAAGCCGCTTCGTTTCCATCAGACCACTGTTGAATCCGTCGTGCAAGCGTCAAAAAATATGGGCGTAGGCGTTGACTATAGCTTACGGTTGTAATTCGATTTGCCTGCGAGCTAGTTGTAATCATGGAATGGCCGTTACTGAAGAGTCGTTTATTTGAAATCTCATTAAGCTTTGGAGGTGACTTCACATCCTGACTTCCCAACCGCCTAACGTACAGCCACCTTGGTCGTTGGGACACGTGGCAACGTAATCAAAATTGGTAAATCCAATTGCTGTTCGAGGTCCTCACCTCGATCCACCACGATGTCTCGTCTAGAGCGATACGTTAAAAACGAGATCACCGTTGCCGCCATCCCGGCAAACAGCAGGCCCAATGGTAGCACGACGCTACCACGAGGCGACACATGCTTCAGCATCAACGAGGCGGGTTGGGCAATCACGACATTGGAAATTTTCTCTTCGTCCAATTGATCAAGAATCGTTGCTTCACCACGTTTTTGAGCATATGTTTCGAGGTAGGCACGCCTAATTTCAATTTCCCGTTCCAAGTCGTTCGAAGTGACTTGATCTGAGTTGAGCTGCTTCAGATTATGCCGCGCCTCGATTAGCTTTCGGTCAATTTCGATCTGACGCGCTTCCAATGCTTCTGTATTCGATCGCGCTTCGATCAACGAGACCTCGATTTGTTGGTAAACCGGGTTATAGTCATTAATGGTCACGGTTCGATCAACCGGTTGCTCCATCAGATTTGCTTGCAATCGATCGAGCTGTGACTGGATTTCGACCGCTCTAGGATGTGATGCTGTTTTGGATGTCAGCGTCTTCGCAAGTTCGCTCTGCAATCGCATGAGTTCAGTATTTGCACCTTCCGCAGATGTACGCTCGACACCAATCGTCGGGCGTTCAATCCTCTCGTCAAGACCGGCAAGCTCGCGCTCCAATTGAACAATTCTCTCTCGAGCCTGCGAGAGGTCCACACGAACATCAACATGTTGCCCCTCCAACCGGTCGATCACTTGTTGGAGCGTATTGCGCGCCCCATCGATCGACAGGAATTCGCGAAGATTCCGGAAATCCCGCAAAGCAATATTGGCCTGTTCAAGTTTGTTTTGTTCCTCAAGGAACTGCTCTTCGAAAAAGCCACGCGCTCTCACTTGATTGATCGAGACATGCAACGCTGCATACGCTTCCATGACAGCTTGTGAGATTTCTCTAGCTAATCCAGGTGAACTCGCCCGTGCATAAACCGTTATCACCGTGGTCTTTTTTTCACTATTTACCTTTAAATTGCTAACCAGTTTGGTGATCGCCTTTTCTCTGTTTTGCTGTTCAGATACTTCTTCAGCACTCAAGTCAAGTTCATGATCAACGGAGTTGCTGCTTGACAATGAGGGAATCAACCATTCCGGGAGTTGGTATTTGCTCTGCAGAATTCGCTCAGCTCCGATCCGATCCACGACCTGCGACAATACTTGATGGCTACGGAGCATTTCCGTGATCGTTCGAATCTCGGTTTCTCGAGAATCGTTCACGGTGATGGTTCCACTGGTAGTCGCTGTTGGGTCGAGGCCTACGTTGTGCCGTCCCAATTGCACAAACATCCGACCTTCGGAACCATATTCCTTTGGCACCAGGAGCAGTCCAATAACCACTAAGCCAAGAATGGTGCAAAAGGCAACCAGAAATCGCAATTTCTGATTCAATACCGACTCCAAGACCTGACCGATCGTAATCGGCACTTGAGGACGACTCATAAGAGTACCATGCAAGGAAGTGTTCGTTATAGTGTCAAATCAATGATGCAATTTCCTTCGAACGTCCCAGCCCATCCTCGAGCAGGCGAAGAATTGTTTCAGTGACTTCAAGCCAAATGTTTGTGACGTTCAAATCGTCGCGTTGACGTCACGCTATCACAAGTCAGTGTCGACCACTGGCTAAAGCTCGGCCAGCCAATGGTAATTCTTCGAAGAGAGTAACTAGATCCAATTTAGTTGAATGATGATCGGTTTTCAACGGTTAGCCTTGATTTGTCGAAAAAATCCGGCAGTTTACACACGTGAATGGGGCGGACTGCGATCCCCATAAAATGAATATTCCTCAACAAACGACTAATCCCGACAAGCCTATGTCGACCAAGGGTTGGTGCGCGGGTATTGGACCATGCTGAAGATGCCGCAAGCGGTCAGCGAAGCAACTTGTCGCAATGCGAATTGTTGAGTTTCCTCGACGACATTGGACCCATGAAGAGTCACCCTGTTGCAGTTTTTGCGACAGGTTGCTGGTAAGTAAAAGTGATGGATCCACAACCATGAACGTGTCGACGTTTAATCGACGAACGATAAAATATCGCACCCGACTTGATTGTGAGCCGTTATTGAAATGTCTCATCGAGTGACTTGTCGCCGTTTGACGAGTGGAGATAACTCCCCCAAGAGCAAAAAAGCTCGTCAAAAAAGCCAGCTCATAATTTGCCTAGTTGTGGGGTTGAGGCATCTTTCTGGAAAACGGCAAGCTGCGCCGTGCCGGAGCGGTCTCGTAGTTTGCGGCCTCCCAATCATTTCGTTCCTGATCAGAAGCATAATACGTTAACCAGATGTCCTCATCAGCCACTTCATCATAACACTGCCACCGCAAATACCTGCCGGGGATTGAAATCTGTTTCTCCATCGAAGGAAGGATCGATCGACCGATCAGTTGGTATAATTGTCGATCACTCAAGTGTTCGGTGTCACTTAGGATGATGTTTTTTTCGAACAGACGCCCGATGACCTGATGCAATTCCTGACTCAATGCTTCGTCACTTATCCGTGCGCAATCTAAAAGTTTCAATTCGGGAGTGAACCACTGGCTGAGCGGCAAAATGGGTGCGCGCTCCCAGGCGATCATCGATGCCAGAAATTCATTCTCCATCGAGGTTGGCATGCGTGCCGTATCGATCATCGTCACGGATTCGTCCAGGTACGGCTCGATTTCATCGCGCAGCCTGGCGTTTAACATAAGTTGATCAACGTCATTCAAATCGTTCAGATTCAATTCCATCATTACGAAACCAATCATCAAAAAATCAAGATGCGAGCAATCGGTGCAAACATCAACCCATCTGCCTCGATATGACTTTATCAATCTCAATTTGGACGGCAAGTGTTCCTTTAGAAAAAATGTCGTGAAATCAAAAAATGACTGGACATCTCGACTTACGATCAACAAAATCATGCATTCTTAAGTCCCTACAATTTGTTTAAACTAACGTGACCCAACAATCGGTAAATTCAACCACAAGTGCTGGCATTTCGGCTAGCGGGCGACGCTAGAATTCAATAGGTTTTTCCAAAGCGGAGCGTTTGACCAACTGGGAACGAAGTCGAGGTTGCTACCCAGTGAGCGCCAGATACCCGGTGACAAGTTGACCATGTTTTAGTCATCCGACGCGCGGGGTTCGGCAAGCAATGCCGTTACAATTACAAGCGCCCAAGGGCTGCTGCTGAAGTTCGTTTCCATATTTTCCTCACTTTCAATTTTTCGACCTCAATGATGGCAGGCAAACAATGGCCAACCCAATTCAAATTGGACATACCGTGAATTACACGTACGACGTCATTGTTATTGGTGCCGGTCATGCGGGAACAGAGGCGGCTTGTGCCGCCGCGCGACTGGGCGCGAATACCTGCTTATTGACCACGAATCTGGATACTGTTGGACAAATGAGTTGCAATCCTGCCATTGGCGGTGTTGCCAAAGGGCATTTAGTGCGAGAGATCGATGCCTTGGGTGGAATTATGGGTGAGGCAATTGATGCGACGGGAATTCAGTTTCGCATGCTCAATCGTCGCAAGGGTCCAGCCATGCATAGCCCTCGCGCCCAAGCCGATAAAAAAGGATACCAGAACTGGATCAAGCATCGAGTTGAGTCGCAGGTCAATTTGCATCTACGTCAGGAAATTATCGAGGACCTGATTGTCGAGCGTTCCAATGGACAAAATCGAGTGATAGGCGTCCGGGTTCGTGGCGGTACCATCTATTCGGCTCCGGCCGTCGTTTTGACCACGGGTACCTTTTTACAAGCCATCATGCACACCGGCGAGCAGACGACTCCCGGTGGACGTGCAGGCGAGGGAACCACAAAGGGCATCAGCGGTGCATTGAAGGGACTTGGCTTTCGACTGGACCGCTTTAAGACCGGGACTCCGCCACGACTCAACGCACGTTCGATTGACTTTTCCAAAACCGAGTTACAACCGGGTGATAACCACCCGCAACCGTTTTCTTTTTTGAATCGCCGGATAGATGTGGAGCAAGTTCCTTGTTGGGTAACTTATACGAATGCGCGAGTTCATGAGCTGATAACCGCCAATCTGCACCGGGCTCCGATGTACAGCGGCCAGATCAACAGCAGCGGCCCTCGCTATTGCCCCTCAATCGAAGACAAAGTGGTGAGGTTTGCGGATAAAGATCGGCACCAGTTATTCCTGGAACCCGAGGGACGGTGCACGCTTGAAGTCTACGTGAATGGAATCTCGACTAGCCTTCCACGCGATGTGCAGGATGCGATGTTCAAGGAAATTCCGGGATTGGAAAATGCTCAGATCATGCGATACGGATATGCGGTCGAGTACGATTACTCGCCTCCTGACCAGCTACAACCGACTTTGGAGACAAAACTGGTTACCGGTCTATACTTCGCTGGACAAATTAATGGTACCACCGGTTACGAGGAGGCTGGAGCTCAAGGACTTTGGGCTGGTGCTAACGCGGCGCTTAAACTCGACGGTGGACGAGAATTTCAGGTTTCACGCGACCAGGGCTATGGCGGAGTTCTGATCGACGTCATGGTGAGTGGTGGGGGCGAGGTACCGTATCGGTTGTGTACCAGCCGAGCGGGATATCGACTGCGATTACGACAAGACAATGCGGATCGCCGTCTAACTCCATTAGCACAACAACTTGGATTGATCCACGATGAGCGGTGGCAGCGCTTGAAATTCAAAGAGCAAACGATTGCCGTGGTCACTGAAGCGTTGCGGGCACGGAGATTTGGTCAGGACACACTTGAAAAACAGCTGCGTCGTCCTGAAGTAGAATGGTCAGATATCGTTGAGCTTGCTCCCGACCTCGGTGACGTGGAAAATGAAATGGCGTTTCAGGTCATGTGCGACACCAAATACGCCGGCTACATTTCACGACAACAAACTGCAGTCGATCGGCAACAACGATTGGCCAAGAAACGTATCCCCGGTTGGTTCGATTTCAATTCGGTTCCGCATTTGAGAAACGAAGCGAGAGAAAAATTTAATAAAATTCGCCCCATTAACCTCGATCAAGCTCAACGCATCAGTGGAATTACACCCGCGGACGTTTCCGTCCTGATGATTTACCTGGAACATGGTGTGACTGAATTGAAACAATAGTCGACCAATAGGCGCCATGGTCGACCGTTGTTATCGAACTGGTCTTTCAGGAGGTTCGTCATTGTAACACGCGGGAGTTAACGTCATGAATTTGAGAACCAAGGAACGAACTTGTCCAACTCCGGGGAGTATGGGTGAAATCGGAGTTTCGATAGCCCAACAACGTCGGATTTTCGGAGACGAGAACGATTTGCGATTTAATTTAGTCGGGTGTTGCAAATAGGCTAACGGTAGATTCGATATGTTCATTGTTGAGCAAGACAATTACCTTATCTCCAAAGTTCATTTTATCCTCAGCCCCAGGAACTCGGACGAGGTCCCGTTGTAATCGTGCGACAATGGACACTCGATCCGGCAATTCCAATTCCTGCAATGTCTTTTCTGTGGCCACAGAATTTTCGCCAACCTCAATTTCCAACAAACTGATTTTTCCACCGGGAAGTTTCAGTCGCGATACAATCGCCCCCTCATTCAGATACGCCAAAACTTGCTTGGCCATGACCTCGCGTTCACTGACAGACTTATCGATGCCTAACTTGCCCACCACGGCGCCATAATCCGGGCGTCCAATCACAGCCATAATTTGTGCTGCACCCAGGTCACGCGCTTCGACGCCACACATCACATTACTCTCGTCGTCACCCAAACAGGCGACAAAGACGTCAGCGTGCCCGACTCGTTCTTCTTCTAACACTTCTCGCTGAGTTGCGTCGGCATTGACGACTGCGGTTAACTTGAGATTAGCCGCCAGGAACTTGCATCGTTCAAGATTCTGGTCCAGCAACATGACAGTAAATCGATCTTTTTCTAAAGACTGTGCCAAATGGAACCCAGTTTCACCCCCACCAGCAATCACGACGCGTCGGCGGCCCCCTTGATCCAAGCTAAACAATGACTTTGCGGCTGCCAGATTCTCTGACCGACCAAACAGATTAACTCGGTCCCCAACCTCCAATTGATCGTCTGGCCCGACAATCCACATCTTATTCCCGCGTTGAATCGTACCGATTCGCACGTTCGTCGGAAGTCCAAGATCTCGCACGGGTGCCCGCGTCGCTTTGCCCGGTTTGGAAATCGAGATTTCGACAACTTCCAATTCGTGACGGGCCAGTTGTTCGACTAAAATCGAGCCTGGATCACGAATCCCTCGCGCCAGTTCCATTGCTGTCAGATGCTCCAGACTAAGAAGTCGATCGATTCGAAAATGGCTTTGATAATCGAAGGTGCTAAGGTCGCGAAATATCGGCGAAAAGACCCTGGCAATCGAGCGTCGAGTTCCCATTGCTTTGGCCATACTTGCGGCGACGATGTTTACTTCATCACTTCCGGTAACGGCCAGGCAAACGTCGGAGGAACTGATTCCCGATTGAAACAGAATGCTAGATTGCGATGCAGAGCCCCTCAATGCTCGTACATCCAACGTATCATTGATTCGCTGCACTTGGACCGCGTCACTATCGATGACGGTAACGCTGTGTCCGTGTTGACACAGCATTTCAGCGATCGACGTCCCAACAGTTCCTGCGCCCAGAACGACTATATTCATCGATTTCGGAGAACTCAGCCTGAAAAAAATAGACGATCCTGACGGATCACACCACGGTAACCCCATCGGCATAATAGCCGAAACGGTTCAAGAATTGCAGGTGGCACATTGCAAAATCCTCGGCTGGAACAGAGCCACAAAACGGTATCGACTCCAAACTCCTTCGATTCATGGCAAGCTTACAGAACCGTACCGGCCAGGTCTTAAGCTGAGTTCGGTGTGGGCAAACACAAGTTCATTCAGCCGGTCTATTACCTTGCCCTTTCCGCTTTAATCTGGAAAAAAAGCAAATGCCAACCCGACTCGTCATTGGTCAGGAAAGCACCTGTTGGCGCAAAATAGCCAGCCAATTCGTCGAATGCAGGAAGCGGATTTTTCTCAAGGACCCCTAAAACTCCGCCCGCGATTTCGACATCCTCGGCTTGCTGACGCAGAAAGTCTCGAATCGCTTCGTCGTCAGCGAGTTCGAACAAATTTTGAAATTGTAGATCGGGTCGACTAAAAATCGTCATTCCTGGCAAATCCGTTTTTAAGAGCTTGGTCATTTCCCGCATGACTTCGGCGTACCGGAGATCATCGACAAGGGGTGGGACATCACCGACAAAAGTGTCAATCGCATGCTCGAGAAACCTCGGGCTCTCTGTAATAACCAAGGAATCACCAATAATCGCCATGCAGGGTTGTGGCACACGAATTTCAAATGGGAGCCCTTCATCCTCCATTCTCATCCGACGTCGTTCAGCCTGCTCATCGTCGACTGCAGCCTGCCAGATCTTGATCCCTTTGTAATCGACAATCTCCAGTCGATCTCGCATCCCATTTTCATCGAGGATGCGCTCAATGGCGGTCAATACCGTATCGCGAAACTGATCGGGATCTTTGAGGCCTAGCGACAAGACATTTGATTGACTATTAAACCTGGATGGTGGTTCGTTCCAGGTCACGTAGGTCACGCGACCCGACATGGCTGCCACAATGTCCTCGTCAAAGTCAATCTTGAAGCGAGTGCTTATGTTTTGTTCGATCAGATCGTTCCAGTCGGTTTCCGGTTCATACGATTCGTAAATCCCCTGGATCTGTTGATACACGTCGTTAACATCCCAATTCGACGTCCAATACGTGAGGACATCGTCGGCAACCCATGGTTCTGGCAGATACTTGCCAGGTTTCAATGCCAGGACTTTGAAAACACCCTTGCGAGGATTGGACAACGATACATGCAGGTGCAGAATCGATTCATAACCTAATTCATCGAACAAAGACGTGCCACCAATTGCCAACAAGCCATCGAGACCAGCGGTTCGCAGCAGACCGAGCACGAACAGCCTTTGTGCTTCGCCGCGCAATGAGCTGTTAATCAGCTCAAACGGATCAATGAAAAATGATATCTGATGACCACGTCCTTCATGAACCGAGGCGCAGCGGTTCATGATCGTGATGTACTTGCGGTTATCTTTAAGCGTCTGGTCATTCGCTGGTGGGTTTCCAATCCAGCGTAACAACATATCGTTAAGTACTTCTCGATTATTGCAAACGAGAAGGGTCCCTTCATGGCGCACAAAAAATATATGGTCGCCGTCGCGCCGCTGAACAACGTCGATCTCGAAATGATCATCGGGCTCGGAACTAAAACTGGCACCGGCGTCTTCAGCGGCCTGACGCCCTCGCTCAAGCAATATATCGGCGGTATCAGACGTCTCGTTCACATCCAGTAACAATACGAGTGCAGGCGACTCCCGTTTGGGCGCCACGACTGCAAAACAAATTTCACCTGTGGGAAGGCTAAGGATTTCGTCTAACCCGACACCGACATACTCCTGTACTTGTGTTTCAAAAAGATACGCCAGTTCATCGTATAATTGATTAATTAGGGGTGCGATCCGCACGTCAGAGGTCATGCGACCAAAGCCAGTCTTTGAAAAATCCTCTTTTAGCACCTCGATGCTCGGAATTTGCACAAAAACAACGGTATCTTGCGGCAATAATCGCTCGGCAGAGGGTCGTTTTATCCCTTGTGCTGTGGCATTGGAAAAAGAGAGAAACCAAAGGCAGAGACAAGTGATTAATAACTGTGTACGAAACATTTCACTCCCACGCATAATGAATTCAGGTTTTTACGGTCAAGTCCATGCTGTTTAAACCCCCAAAGCGCAATTAGGGGTTCATCGAGTCAGCCCGATTGGGTAGTTTTTGGCGAATATTCCGAGTGAACCGAAATCGATTACCATTCGAACGAGGGTGATCAGGATTTTTGCGACGAATCGTACAGTCAGCACGTAACGAAAAATCTCTGGAGGATCGAATGGTTCACATGATAATTGGTAAATTGCGTGGAACGCATCGTTTGGCATTGATGCAGCTTGCAATTTATCGAGTTTGATTGACTAAACACTGTAAAATGACGAAGTTAAAATTAACCGTATGCCATGGAGAAATTACGTGAAGAAGAAGTTGCTATTGACGTTTGTGGCTCTGATAAGCTCGATTTCCTTTTCGTTGCTTGGGAATGCCGTCGCTCAGGATAATGGCGGACCCGTTCCGACACCAGCACCGACACCGACACCGACACCTACTCCCACCAATCAGGGTGGGGGTAGCCAGGTGAGGGGTCAGGGGGCGCAACAGTTACAAGATTTTGATTTGCAAGAAATGGGAAGGGAAATTGTCGACGAACGAAAACAGCCGTTTGTCGGACCCTCTTCAGAAAATACTACGCATTTCTATTCCAACCAGACTGCAGGCGCAGGCACTGGAGGTCGGCAACCAGCAAGAGGTGGAGGGGGATTTCGTGCTGGAGGCGGTGTTGGAACTGGGCAGCTAGGATTCACGATCCCTCGCCTCTCGGTTCGCGCTTCGCTTCAAAACCGGATCGTCGTCCCAAATGCACCGCAACGTGACGCCAATACCAGCGCTCGGTTTCAGCAACGATTCAACACGAACTCGAATTTGGTTTCGATTCGCAATGTCTCGATTGCGGTTGAGAATCGACGGGCCATTTTGACCGGCTCGGTTCCGAGCGAGGAACAACGCCAACTCGTCGAACGAATGGCTCGATTGGAACCGGGGATTTATGCGATCGATAATCAAATCGTCGTGACGCCGACCGGCGCTGGCACGGCTTTTGGCGGCGAGCCCAGCGCGAACCCGCAGTAAATGTCCCCCCGGCCGATGCGTCACCCCAAAAGCGATCCTCCGGGATGGCGACGCTCACCGAGATGACGGCACCCCCCTCGGTGGTCCCTAGTGCGTGGTCAATATTAAGAGTTCGGATTGCTGAGTATCAGCCGTAACGCGCGAGTCCGGTTTTACGGCCTGAACCGGGTGCGAGCGCACACCGGCTAAGCCTAATCTCTAAACCTGGACAAAGCACTAGGATTTCTGGTCACAGGGATTTCTGGTCACAGGGATTTCTGAATACGGCGTGCCCACCGAAGACTTCGGAGGGA
>JBGTDM010000068.1:0-9290 GCA_041748315.1 Pirellulaceae bacterium | reverse complement strand
TGCAGAACCGATTTCCATTACTGTTTAAATTCCTCGACGCGAATCGCACGCTCTCCGTACAAGTCCATCCCGATGATGATTTGGCCTCGTTGTTGGAACCACCGGACTTGGGCAAAACGGAAGCTTGGTATGTCATCGACGCTCAACCGCAGGCGTTGATTTATGCAGGATTGAAACCAGGTGTCGATGCCGAGCACTTGGAAATTGCCGCTCGTACCGGACAAACCGAGGCTGTCTTGCACAGTTTCCATCCGCACCCCGGGGACTGTGTGTTTATTCCGGCTGGAACCGTACACGCCATCGGTGAGGGTTTGCTTGTGGCAGAAATTCAGCAATCGAGCGATACCACCTATCGGCTTTTCGACTGGAACCGAACCGATGCAAACGGACACTCCCGTCAGCTTCATCTCGATGAGGCTGTGCATGCCACAAACTATTATCAGGGACCGATCAACCCTCAGAAGACTAAGCCCACTGAGCATCCGTTCGCAACCGAGTTGATCAGTTGTGACAAGTTTGCAATGAACCGTTGGCGGATTGGCAGTCAAGTGACAATCCCTCTCGATGGCTGTTTCCGTTTATTAGCGGTGACGGCTGGCGATTTGCTGGTCGACGGTGATCAAGCCGGAAGTTTACTCGGACGAGGTGAAACGATATTGATTCCCGCGTGCCTGGACCGTATGACTTTGACTCCAACCGGCGAAGTGGAGTTTCTGGAAATCTCCGTGCCCAAAAAGCGCGATTGAGCGAATTGCGGATGCCGTGTTTGAGTTGGTTTGCAAACGTCCTTCCCCTTGCTCCCTTCACCTCGCAAACCATGTGATGCCCTGGAGAAAGGCGGGTTAGAGGTTGGCGTCTTGTTGCTGGTTGTCAGTTTCCTCGTCGGGTGCCTCGCCTTCAGGGTTACCGTGACCCTTAATGGGCTTTTTGAGGCATCCACGCACATAAAGCTGCTGAGTCAGCACCAATACCACCACGAGCAACGGGCTAGCGATCACCGCGCCCCACACCCCGGCGAGCATACCCATGATCACCTGGGCAAAAATCAGAACAGCGGGCGGAGTCGCGACCGTGTACTGATCTACAAGCGGAGAGATCAGGTTTGATTCAATGATCTGGGCGACGACATAAACGCCCAGGGCAGAAAGAAACATCCACGGGCCGTCGGGAACTGCCACCAACAGTCCCGGCACAGCCGCGACGATCGGGCCAATATTGGGCACAAAGGACAGGAGCCCCGCCAGCGCTCCCAGTGCTAATGGCACGGGCATGCCGATCAGCCACATGCCCAGCGAAGTGAGTAATCCGACCGCCAGCATGGAGGCCAGTCGGCCCAGCATCCACCATCGAAGCGCTACGCAAATGCGAGCCATGGTCAGCGTGGCCGCCTCTTCGTGGTCGGAAGGAATCATCCAGAGGATGCCCCGGCGATAGACTTCCGGATCCAATGCGACGTAAAGCGTGACCACGAAGCTGACCACGAGCAGCATGATGGTCCAGGCACTCACCGAAAACATCGTGCCCAGGGTTTGGAGAATTGCGAGGACCATGGATCTCGTGTGATCCGCGCCGTCGCCTTTGCCATCGCCATCGCCTTTGCCTTTGCCATTGCCATCGCCGTTGTCTGATTGGTCTTGCGCGGAGTCTGTTTGTCCGCCGGCCGCGGTGTGATCGGAAGTCTCTGACACGGGAGGGGTCTCAGATGAATCCACGGCATCCTTGGCCGCGAGGAGTTGCTGTTGCTCTGCGTTTTTCGTGAGACCTTGGCTCAGGACTTTGTCTCCGTCTTTCGCTTCGCCTTCGTTGGTGAGCGCCTGTTTGGACACCCCCGTGAGCGACTCGACCTGTCGCACGACGGTCCTGCCCCACTTCCGCTCTTCCAACCAATCCAGCGATTTTTCCATCGCTGCAGGTAGTTCCTTTCCCAATTCCTCCACCTGCCCCACAATCGGTGGCCCGATCACAAACCCCAGTCCCGTCAGGACCACCAAGACCATCAGCGCCGTTAGCAACGTGGCCGCCCATGGGGGCATGTGCCACTTGGAACGAATCCACTCGGCGGGCCCGTTGAGAGATATAGCGAAAAGAAGACCCAGGAATGCCGCAGCCCAAACTTCAAATGTCAAGCAGACGACCAGCAAGCTGATGACCACAAAGGCTACGACGGCAATTTTTACCCAGGACATGATTGACTTTCCGTAAGTGTTTGGACTGATGTGTTGCCACTGGCTTTCTGTTGGAGACAGACGCGGCTCGCTCGTGCCTTGAATGCTCAAGTCTGGCGCCTTGCGTATGCCGTGAATGATCGGCGCGTGCCTGGTCGGCATCGAGAGGTGAGTACGACACGGTCCGCAATTGAACAAAAAAAGCCGACGTGGTTCGACACCCCAAGGGTGAAAAATCACGTCGGCTTCTTCTTCAACTGACTTCCCGGCCAAGCCGGTTCGTCCTTTGCTAAATCATCCAACACCGGAGCCGATTTTTACCGTTCGTGCTCCGTTTACCTCATCAATTATAGCCGCGACATACAGAGCAGCAACGAGTATCCTAAAAAATTATTGGGCAACCGGCGTCACCATTTGCGCGGCCGTAGGGCCTGCCGCACCGGCCAGCGGTCCCTGATGTGGTCCACAACTGGGGTGATTCGATTTTTCGGGTATCTGCCCTGTCAGTAACCGAAGTTCTTGATTTCGCGGGAACTGTATTGGTATCATCAACGGCTATTCCATCAGATCAAATGTGTCGAGGCCGACTTTTAGTATGGCCAATTTGAATTGATCACCGGCCTGCTCGGCGACAATAATCTTGCCCGATCCGTTAGGTCCAGAGACGTCGAATACGAAGTACTGTTTGTCCGATCGACTTTGTTCCTCAACCGATTCCCAAAACTTCAGTGTGATGTTGTCAATTGCACCCAATTCGCGTTGGACAATTGGGTGGTCGTTAAATTGTGCTTTGACCGCTGTGGCCAGCACCGATGTCGAAAGCAACCAGAAACCTACGCTGGCCACGCAGCATAGTAAGAGAACTGTCCCCAGAATTCCGCCTACGATCAGGAATATTTTCATCCAGGGGGTTCCACCCCTTGGTAGTGGCTGCAGATGAGCGGGCAGCCCTTGGTTGGGATTGGAACCTGGACTGTTGTACGGGTTGTTGTATGGGTTGTTGCTCAAGTGATGGCTCCTCGACGGGATTCAAGAGGACGTTCAATCGGGTTCATTGACGACTCACTCGTTTCGAATCGGCAATTCAAGCGACGATTCTCCGCGACAACTTTGACTAACGACGTTCGAATAATGAGCTGGCCAATTGGATTTGCTAGCATTCTCTCCCTCGGTTGTTGGCCGTTGATCCTTCGACGATAGCATCTGTAATTTGGCCAGCCTCAAGTAAGGCATTAATCATTTAATGTTTTGCCCGAAAACTCAACCTCATCGCTACAGTTTGCCGATTCTAAATGAGTTGGAAGATTCTCGGACGACCAGCGTCATCCATTTGCTTCGACAACTCCAATAAAAGTCGAACCGCAAGAGACCAGATTACCCTACAGATTGCTGAAATGTGAATCCCCCTTCGACCGGGAATTTCGAGCAAATTGTGGTTTATTGTCCCATTCAACTTAAGAGAACAATGTCTACTGGATTGTCATTCAATGCGAACAGCAACGGTCGGCGTCATTCGACCGGCATGTTCGGGGGACTCTACGACTGGGTTGCCGACTGGGGCCGGGTCGTCATTGAATCGATTATCGCCTTGGGCGACTTTTCACTTTTTTGTTGGCGGATGTTCGTGTGGATGTTCACCCGTTTACCGCAGCGCGAGACGATTGTCCCGAATTTCTACCAGGTGGGCGTTCTGAGTTTGCCCGTCGTTGCCTTGACTGGCACCTTCATTGGCATGGTATTGGCTGTGCAGAGTTACTTTCAATTTCGGCAACTGGGGCTGGAAACACGACTGGGGGCTGTAATCAACATGACGTTGGTTCGGGAGCTTGGGCCAGTATTGGCCGCCACGATGTTGGCTGGGCGAGTTGGCAGTGCAATGGCGGCAGAACTGGGAACGATGCGGGTCACTGAGCAGATCGATGCGTTAGCAGCGATGGGAGCCAACCCGATTCGGTATCTCGTCGTGCCGCGATTCCTGGCTTGCTTGATGATGATTCCTATACTGACCGTGATGGCGGATTTCATGGGAGTGGCCGGGGGCTACTTTTACAGCAACCTGGTATTTGGAATCGACCGCCACTATTATTGGACGAACAGCGCTGACTTCGTTGGTTGGTTTGATATATTCACCGGAGTATTCAAGAGTCTATTTTTCGGTGCAGCAATCGCTTTGGTAAGTTGTTATCAGGGATTTAACTGCGCACCGGGGGCTGAGGGTGTTGGCAAGGCCTCAACCGCTTCGTTTGTGTATTCGTTTGTAACGATCCTGGTACTGGATCTGTTTTTGGGAATTACACTGGATCAGGTATACTACATATTGTTCCCTGAAGGGGCACGATTGTTTTGATGATTGAAACACTATTAGAGGAACAAAAGCCGTTAGTCGAGGTGCAAAATCTAAATGTAGATTTTGGGCCGCAGCCTGTGCTGCGCGATATCAACTTGAAAATAACGGCTGGGCAGACAGTGGTCCTATTGGGCGAGAGCGGTTGTGGCAAGACGGTACTCATGAAGTCCATTGTCGGTCTGATCCGGCCCACTCAAGGGAGGATCTACTTCGATGATCAAGATATCGGCGCGATGTCTGAGCAACGAATCAGCCGCATACGATTGCGATTTGGATTCGTCTTTCAAAACGCGGCGTTGTTTGACAGCATGACCATCGGTCAAAATGTCGCTTTTCCACTGCGGCAGCATGGGAATCATAATCCAAATCGAATCCAAGAGCTCGTGTTAGCTCGTTTAGCCGAGGTCGGACTGCCAGATGATGTGGTTTACAAAAAGCCTGCCGAGCTTTCGGGGGGAATGCGTAAACGAGTCGGATTAGCTCGCGCCCTGATCATGGACCCGGAACTAATTCTTTATGATGAACCGACGACGGGACTCGATCCGATCATGAGCGATGTGATCAACGAACTGATCATTCGGACGCGGCGACGAAACCCGGTGACCAGTATCGTCGTTACTCATGATATGAATACCGCTCGCAAAGTCGGTGATCGAGTTGTGATGTTGTTTCCCATCGGACGTTTAGATGATGATGAACCGCAAATCATTTTCGATGGCAGTCGTGAAGAACTGGAAACCTGCCGGGACCGTCGAGTGCGACAGTTTGTCAACGGAGAAGCTGGGGAGCGCCTGATGGAAATGCGGGCTGCTGCTTTGGAACATTAATCAACGCCAGGAATCAGGATGTCTTTTTTCAAAAACAAAGTGAGCGCCGATCATGGATGATCGAGTCATGCAATTTCGAGTCGGCGCAGTTGTGATCTGCGGATTGTTGGTCACAGGAATTCTAATCCTGTTTTCCGGCGATATCGATTGGATATTCAAACAACCGTATACTCTTTATGTTGACTCGCCGACCGCGCCAGGAGTAGCCGTTAATACCCCGGTTCGTAAACATGGAATTCGAATCGGGCATGTCAGCCATATCGAGTCCAAGGATCGAGGGGTTCGGTTAACGCTTAAAGTCGATGGCGGCAAAGAACTCTACAACACCGATGTTTGCAAGATTGGAATGGCCTCGTTCTTAGGGGATGCGGTGATCGATTTTCTTCCCGGCCTGGACGAAGTTCGCGGCGACCGGTTGAGGGACGGCACCTTGATCGCCTATCACCCCGATCCCCGTTTGAATCGAGTGTTAGTCGATATCAACCCGATCGAAATGCTCACCAAATTTACCGAGATCGATTTGTCCCGTGTTGCCGCGACTGTCGATTCGCTTCCCGATGCAATCGACGCCGTGCGGGATGCCGGAAGATCAATCGAACGCGCCGGAGATAACGTTGCGGTGATCACGGAACGGATCCGCGATATTATCAATGTCGAGGACCTTGATGTAAATGAAATCGCCAACAATATTCGTGAGATATCCGAAAAAGCCGAACTGGCGCTGGATAACTTCAACTCGGTCATGGGTAACCTCAACGAGATCGTCGGTGACGCGGAAGCACGCGATGCCATCCTTGGAACCATCAAGTCGGCGCCGGAATTTCTTGAAGACGCCAAATTGGCCGTCCGCGAAACCCGCGAAACCCTCGATAGCTTTCGGCAACTGGCCGATCGCGCTGATCAGAACCTGAAGAACATCGAAGGTTTTACCGAAGCGCTGGGCGAACAAGGCCCTGAACTGGCAAACCGACTCTCGGCTTCCTTCGAAGGTGCCAACGAAATTATCGATCAGCTCAAGCTATTCACGGAGTCGCTCAATAGCCCCGATGGTTCGCTCGGAAAACTGCTTAACGACCCGCAGTTGTTTCGCGATATCTCGGACACCGTGTCCAATGTGAGAGATATTTCGTTTCAGCTCAAGCCAATTATTAACGACGCCCGCTACCTGATGGACGGTCTCGCTCGAGACCCGGCTCAGATCGTCCGAGGCGCTTTCGACCGACGCCCAAACAGTAGCGGATACAAGGGTACGTTGATGGGCAATGGACGCGCCTATCAATAGTCGTAATTTTGCCTGCCAAACATACTGCACGTCGTGGGCATCATCGCGAGATGACTTGTGGCGCCTCACGTTCCGCAAACGGCATGGGAACCGTTCCTCGTTGGCTGTTGTTTCGCAGATCGGTGGCCCGATGAATCAATTGGTTTTCGTCGATCATCTGCTGCGGCACCATTTCAAAGTCAAGGACTCGCTGGTCACGCAATTCCCGCATCGCGAAATTGTCGGTAATAAAATCGAGTGGCGGAACCTGCCACCAAGGAGGACGGATGTTCTGTTTGACCTTGACCGTCTCGTAACCTTCTCGTTCAAGGCGAATTTCGCGAGTTCCATAATACGTGAATGGAACTTGAACGGGCGAGTTGCCAATGGTTTGGGAATCAATCGTTACCAATGCGCCTTCCGGATTCGTACGAATCAACATCTGGCGCCGTACACACCCCGATGTTGAAATCAGAATCAGACACATCACGACTTTCAAAATAGCTTTCCGGAATTTCAAGGGTACGGCGGTAATCGGAAACACTCCTGGTTTGACAAAAGGGGATACGCTGCGAGATTTGGACAAAAGCCAAATGTTTCGAATGCGTGTAAATCGACGTGCGACGACCATCACGCATCGGCGAGCAGTCTAGAAAAATTGCCGATTCTCTGACAATAGGAATCGGATTGCCACTATCTTGGTTTAATACTCTTCAAAGATACAGGTCCGACAAGGTAAGATAGAAAAACTACAAAATCTCCAAATTGCCAAGCCAACTGCGCGAGATAGATCCTGCTAGCTCATCGATTGTCGCCGTGGATCTCCCGCGCATCGAAGATACATACCCGACGCGAGACTAAAAATGTCTGATTCAGCTTTTAACTGGAACGCTTTCCTGCAGATTGCATCGATTTCCGATGTCGGAATGCGGCGTTCCAGCAACCAGGACAATTTGGCTGTGACTTTGGCCAGCAGTATCAACCGGTGGCAAGAAAAAGGCCACTTGTTCATGGTTGCCGACGGTATGGGCGCTCACGCTGCAGGCGAACTCGCCAGCGAAATTGCCTGTGATCAGGTACCGCAGTTGTACAACAAGTACGATCAGTTGTCGTCGCCGGAAGCGTTGAAAAAGGCGGTCGTCGAAACGAACGCAATCATAAATCGTAAAGGGCAGGCGAACGAAGAGTTTTTTAACATGGGAACGACCTGCAGTGTGTTAACGCTTTTGCCGCAAGGCGCAGTGGTCGCGCATATCGGTGACAGCCGAGTGTACATGCTCCGAAAAAACGAGTTGATGCAATTGACATTTGATCACAGTTTGGTTTGGGAGATGCGCGCCGGTGGGCATTTGTCTGCGGCCGATGAAGCAGCGAACTTTATCCCAAAGAACGTGATTACACGCTCGCTCGGTCCCTATCCCGATGTCAAGGTTGACCTCGAGGGGCCGTTTCCCATCGAAAAAGGAGATACCTTTCTTTTGTGTAGTGATGGCTTGACTGGATTGGTGAAGGACGATGAGCTCGGTTCAATCCTGGCCAACTTGCCACCGAATGAAGCGGTGCAAGTTCTTACTGATTTAACAAACTTGCGCGGTGGCCCTGACAATATTACGATCATTGTGGTCAGGGTGATTCACGATCAAATGGCAACCTTTCAATCTGGCAAGCAGCCGTTGACCATTCGAGCCAAGAAGACTCAGCCCGTTCACCCATTCACCTGGGCCTGCTTGGCGGGGCTGGTCATCGCCGCTGTCATTCTGGGGATCGTCACCTGGAACCTCGTCGCTGCCTTGATTCCAGGGGTTGGTGCGCTGATTGCGCTGATGTGGATCGCCATCAAGATGGGGGGCACCGGCGCCAGTTCCAAAGAAGTCTCCGAGGGTCAACGCTTTGGCCATGGTCCCCATGTCCGAGTCAACTGTGTCGCTGGCGAAAAGTTGGTTTCCAAGCTCAAGGAAATTACTGCGGAGTTGCGCGCTGCGGCAAAGCTGAACAATCTGGATGCCAGCGCCATGGATATCCATTTGACCAAGGCGATTAAATCGACCGAAAACAAGAATTTCGCCAATGCGATTCGCGACTACGCACGGAGTATCAGCATCATGATGGACCAACTTCGCACCAAGAACCGCCGGCAAGCAACTGATTCATCCGTTGATTTGTAATCAAGCCAGAGTTTAATCCTACAGCGCAAGGTATGTACGTCAGCCTTTCCAGGCTGACCCAATCCTCCCGGTTTGGCACAACCCAGGTAACGGCGTCAGCCTGAAAAGGCTGGCCTACAGCTTTGCATCGAGCCGGCGCTGTAGGATTAATTCGCATATTGAATGCAGCGTCACATCAATTGGCACGCGATCTCTGCGCACCAATCGGCATGCACCAGCGCGACTCTCGCAAGGGTTTGGCGATGGTCGGCCACCACGCAAAGTCAAACCAGTCGCAGTTACTCATCGATGAATGGTGACTCGCTCCAGGCGATATTGAGCACAAACTATGAAGAAATACAGGATCTAAGAGGGCATCTGGTAATTGAAGTGATCTGTACAGGCGGGGGAAAATACTGGAAAAAGACTCGCAGGAGAATGTCCGTTCTAGAATTTTTTGCAAGGATGCTCAAATGTCTGAAGTTACGCGTGCACGGTATGCAACCGATTTGACTGACGCACAATGGGATTTAGTCATGTCGTTTA
>JBGTDM010000067.1:0-3153 GCA_041748315.1 Pirellulaceae bacterium | reverse complement strand
GTTAATGGAATAATGATCCTGGCAGCGGAATTCCGTTTACATCGCAAAAAAGTTGCCACGCCATTTTTTTGACGACCGACAAACGATTGCCAGACGTCGAAAAACTGCGAGAAATCATCGACCCATTGGCAGAACTCGGATTGCACCGAAAACAACATCTGGCACGAACAGCACGGCGAAGCCCCCAGAAAAAGCCCTTTGGGATTGTGCCAGGTCTTTAACCGGCCAGGTCCTTTAACCGGCATCTTCTGGAACTAGAACGACCCGAAAACCAGTTGCACTTCGCCGATGATCCGGATCCTGGTTCTTGCGATTCGAGGATCGGCAACTTCCGGGCGGGAAGCCCCAACTACCTCCGCGTACGATTTTCTTGACGTACTTGTCGGCAAACTGGCGTTTTTCCTCTTCCGTGGCAGTTTCAGATAACTGAGGTCCTTGCGGATCGACCGTCAGTTCGGGAATGATTAGTTTTCCGTTTTCGTCTTTTCGAAATCCAAAGTCTTGAGTGTACCAATCACTGACCCACTCGAAAACATTTCCGGACATATCAAACAAGCCCCAAGCGTTGGGTTGGTAACTCCCGACCGTCGACGTTCGATTCAGAAACTTCCCGTTTCCATCGGGTTCGATGTTAGGTGGATAATTGATATGACCTCGACAGTTTGCCTGTTCAGCATTGACTAACTCCTCACCGAAATGAAATGCAGTCGTCGTACCAGCGCGACACGCGTACTCCCATTCAGCTTCTGTCGGCAAGCGGTAGCGGAATTTGGCACCCGCTTCCAATTGATTGAGGCGTTTACAGAATTCGAGTGCATCAAAGTAGTTGACATTCTCAACCGGAAAATCGTCGGTATTTAATCCTACAGTGTAAATGTTGCCCTCTTCACCTTTTTGGAAGAAGCTGGGATTGTTTTGCATCACCCGGCGATATTGCTCCTGAGTCACTTCAAATTGTCCAATGAAAAACGGCTTCGAGATCTGCACTTGATGTGGAACCTCATGCGGGTCGGTCATCATCTCGCCCGGCGCAGGTCCCATCATGAATGCACCTGCCTCGATCCTTTTAAATTTCATTCCGATCGAGTTTGTGTAGTCGGTCATCTCCGGTGAAAAAGTTGGAACCCGTTGATTGTTACAACTTGTGCAACAAAGGATGGCGATCCCCAAAAACGTAAGTGTTTTGTGCCGCATGAATCGTGTCTCTCAAAATTGTGGAAAAGGTGTTTCAGGACTCTCTCTCGAGGTCTGCGATGACTAATGGAGTCAGGCTCTGTATTTCGTTTCTAGCAAGGCAACAAACAGGTCCGACTCGCCGCCCGCCAAAGCGCGTCGTCCAGCTATGCCCACAAGTCGAATTGGTCCCGATGTTGAATGCCGATGATCGTGCCGGATTGGATGTTGGCCTTGGTCCGGTAATCGCGCTGGTGCGTCCGCAAAGCCATGTCCTAAATCACTGCGACGTTATCCCCGTTCTGATCCGTCCCCAATTCTAACCTGCCGACCGGGTCAAATGCAAACTCGATTAACCCGTATGCGGTGTCTCCTGGCTACGCGGCTGGGTTGTGATCGAGGTAAATCTCCTTGACTCTCTTCCCGACGGCGTCATCTTCATGCCCTCGAAAAAAGTCCCGACACCTTTCACGACCGCAGGTTTGCACAGCCGTAAACATGTCAGACCCCCTGATCGGTAATTTATTGTAACTGCCCCGGCGGATCGAAGGCAAGCGCTTTAATATCCATGATGACAATGAAGAATCCCGGGGCGTCTGGTAAATTACTTTACTCTCCAAACCCAATTTCTGATTCGAAACCCGTCCTCAAAGAATGCCCTGCCATGGACGACCCCGTTAAGGACCGCTCAGCCCACATTCGTTGACACGTCCCTGCCTTCGCTTCTTCGCGCGTTCGCACCTTTGTGGTTTCGCGTCTCACAAGATAACCCGCTTGATTCCGTCTTTGATCAGCGGTTTGTAAGCGACGGCAGTGCCATTCGTGCCGTCCACGAATTGATTGCTAATTTTCCAAGAACCGCCTAATCTTCTAAGACCGCCTAAAGGCGGGACTACGAACGCTCATGCCGCCGAACTTTCATTTATTTTGTCAAGAATGACAGAAAGAGGTTCGCCTAAAAGTTGGTACGCACGGCGCAGCCCGCGCATTAGTGCCAACGGGGCGTTCTCCGGTACTATCATTCGAGTCGACTTGGAGAACGAGATCGTGGTGGCCATCGGCCGGTTCAGCCTCGGCGAACGGCACGGCGACTACGTCAAAGAACTGTTGTCGATCGTCGCGAATAACGAAAACCGAAACGATGCCCGGCGGTGAACGGCCGGTAACTATCCAGCTTGCCACAGCCAGATACGCGTGGCGGAAAAGGTGAATGAGTGAGGGGTGAAGGAATGTTTGCTACCCAATTGGGAACCACCGACCAATTGCGTTTGTTCGACGTGATTTTTTCACCTTCGAATCTAGCGTCTCTATCTAATCTGATTGAGAATAAATGGCTGACTACGTTCAGTGATGAACGATAGTCGCAAGCTAATTCGTCGCGATTTGTTGTTTGCGAACATGTCTTCGACTATGTTATCTGGACATCGCAATTTTATCCAACATTTCGCACTGGTCGTATTTGTTCCGACGAGTTGGTCGTCGCGGGAACACAATTGGTTGACTAGCCAGGATAAACCTGGAATAAACCTTACAGAGACGGACTTTGCCGCCAAAGTGGTGTTGTCCAGTTGTTGTCGCCATATTGCACTTTCCGCGTATCAGTATTCAGACATTTTATGAAAGGTGACGTACGGCATGAAAAATCATAGATCCCTTGGATTGAAGATGCTTATATGTTTGTTGATGGTTGCAAGCATGAACGGTAGTCATGTTTTCGGTCAGCAAAAAGATGCAACCGAAATGTTACATACACTACGAACGACAGCGTTCAAGCAATGGAAAATGTATTACGATGAAGTAAAAAACACGCCAATCTCATTTAACTATCACATAAGGAGTGAAGGGTGCGATCTGCGTAATGCGCCTTTTTGAAGCCAATTTACGCGTTTTAAAATGTATAAGAGACACGACAGCAACGAGATTCAGCCGTACTGCGTGATGCTGTGGCCTCTAACCCAGTAAAATCCAGCGTTTTCTCGT
>JBGTDM010000066.1:0-5610 GCA_041748315.1 Pirellulaceae bacterium | reverse complement strand
CGAGCCTCGATTACTTTCCAAGAGACGTACCGGCGCTACCTTCATTCAAACTTCATAAGTTTGTATCCGACAAAATCTACGAGCGCAATCTCGATTATCGTACCGGGGTCGTCTATACGACAAATCGACGATTGTGGGAACACGATCCTGAATTCCGCAAACGTCTGACGCGAATGACTTGCATTGGCATCGAAATGGAAACAGCAACGATTTTTATCGTCGGGCATTACAATGAGATCGCCCGCGGGGCATTGCTACTGGTGTCCGATGTACCCATTACGCCGGGTGGAATCAAAACAGAAGAATCCGATCGACACGTTACTGAAAACTGGGCGCAGCTTCATCTAGACATTGGTATTGAGGCAATGACCGAGATTGGAGCGCGCGGTGAACCGATTCGGCACTTTAAGTACTGATGCGTATCATTCGCTCAAATGATTTAAGACAGACAGGCCAGATATCTATATTCACTTGCGAATCATGGATGGCGTTTACGCCTGAAAAAGTATGACATGCCTCGATCTTTTGATCAACGAAAATTAACCGAACGACCTGGAGTCGCCAATCATGGAAGTTATTGCACTACAATCGGGAAGCAACGGTAACTGCTATTACGTGGAGGTCGCCGGCGTTCGACTGCTGATCGATGCAGGGATCAGCGGCAGCCAGGCACAATTGCGACTGCAACAACTGGGTCGTGATATTTGTCAGGCAGACGGACTGTTAATTACGCACGATCACAGCGATCACGCTCGAAATATGGGTATCTTTAGCCGAAAGTTTGGCCTGCCGGTTCATGTTACTGAGCGAACCTTTTTAGCTGCCAGTCGTTCTTGTAGTGTCGGGCACATTTTCGATCTGCGTTTTTTTGAACCGGAACAAACGTTATGTTTTGATAAGGGGCAGGGGTCGGTTCTCGTGCATTCTATTTCGACGCCGCATGATAGTGCTGGTGGCGTTGCGTTTGTCATCGAGCATGAACAACAGCGATTAGGAATTCTAACCGACCTAGGGCACCCGTTCGATGGTTTGCGCGATGTCCTGTTGTCCCTGGATGCGGTCATCATTGAGAGCAATTATGATTTGCAGATGTTGCGCGACGGTCGGTATCCGGAATCTTTGCGACGTCGGATTCGTGGGCCGGGTGGTCACCTTTCTAATGATGAATCGGCGGAGTTGCTAAGCAGGGTTGCCATGTTTGGGCGATTGAGGTGGGCGTGCCTTTGTCATCTTTCCGCCGACAACAATGACCCTGATGTTGCAATTGCGGCTCACCGGCGTTTATTGGGTAGTCAATTCCCCATTTACGTATCCAGCAGATACTCGGCAACATCGGTGCTTAGCCTGGCGACTCCGGGGGATCCGCAAACTCAGGGGTCGCCTTCACACAACTCGAGTCGAACTCGATAACGCTGGCTGGGATTGAAACCAATTCAATGCCGCGGTCCATGTCGACCACTCAAGGCTTAATTGGTTCCGCTTCGGCCCATACTTTGACGAGCTCCAACCCCACTTCACATGCGGCGAGCAATTCATCCAGGCAAGCGAACTCTAACGGCGAATGAATGTTGTGTTGGCCGGACGACAAGTTTGGCGAAGGCAAACCCTTTTCCGTAAACTGTGAACCGTCCGTCCCTCCTCGAATGATGGAAAGATTGGGTTCGCGTCCCAACCGCTTGTGAGCCTCGATCGCGTAGTCGACAACCCGCGAGTCTGCCTTCAAGCCATCACCCAGATTTCGATATTGTTTATTGGTATGGACGCTAACCGCGGTTCCTGGAAACTCAAGTAGAACTCCATCGGCCAAATCCCTGAGTTGTTGCGCATACACGTCCAGCTGCGGCGTGTCGCAGGATCGGAGGATGACCTTAATCGTTGCAGAAGCAACACCCCCTACGATGCTGTAGGGATGCATGAATCCCTCGCGCCCGTCGGTTTGTTCGGGCGAGAGATCGGTCGGTAATCGCGACAACAGGTACCCCGCTGCGCGCAGCGCATTGACCATCTTGCCCTTGGCAATTGCCGGATGGATATTGATCCCCTGGATGGTGATGACTGCCAGATCCGCAGAAAATGTCTCAACATCGATATCATTTTGCCCTCCACCATCAAACGTATAACAAGCGGTTGCATTGATCTTTCCGATGTCCGCGTGCAGCGTACCTCGACCAATTTCCTCATCGCAAGTGAACAGGATCCGGACATCGCCATGTCGGATTTCAGGATGTTCCAGCAGGTGACTGGCCAACTCCATGATGATCGCAACGCCCGCTTTATCATCCCCTCCCAATAACGTCATACCATCCGTCGTGATTAACGTCTTGCCTTCCAAGTTAGCCAGCTCAGGACATTTTTCGACGGTGATCGTTTTGCCACTCTTTGGACTGAGTGGGATATCGCCACCGGAGTATCTGTCAATGACCTGAGGGTTGACCGAGGCCGCCGATGTCTCAGGGGACGTGTCGAAATGTGCATTAAACGCGATCGTGGGGACGCCATCGATATTGCCGGGTATCGTCGCCATCACGATTCCGTACTGATCCATTTGAACGTTACTGGCCCCCATTTCCTGCAATTGGCGGGTCACCAGTTTCCCCATCTCCAACTGCCCAGGGCTACTGGGATAAGCATCCGTTTGGTCATTCGCCATCGAATCGATTTTGACATACTCGATAAATCGTCGCAAAAGACGTTCACGATTCACTCGAAACTCCATCCTAACGCGGGAATTGGGTGTAAGCATGCTGAAGTGGTTGGCCAACCTGAACCGACCGGCCTTAACTCGCTTTAATATATCGATTCACGCCGGTTTGGAACAGTCAGCCGATCGTTCAATCCATATTGCTGAACAGTCACGAAATTCACATGTCTTGGGTCTTCGCGCGGCGGCAAATCCGAGGAAATCGTCGATTCACGTCTTGTCCAACCGCGATGGATTGAATCAAAATGGTGTTCGATGACTTCCATTCGTTCGACGAGCATCGCGCGGATCCTATTCGAAAGGGGGTGCCATTCCAAAAATGGCTTATTAACTCTTGCCTTGGATTCTTTAACCCTTGATCGTTCTTTTCGGGATGAGTAACCATAATGTTCAAATCGGTTAGTACGGGTATCGAAAACTTCATGCAAAGGGTCATCGAGCACAATCCAGGGGAAGCGGAATTTCACCAAGCCGTGCGAGAGGTTGCTGAAACACTTGTGCCGTATTGCCAGGAATTTACACAATACCGTGAAGCAAAGATTCTCGAACGAATGATCGAACCAGACCGAATCGTGACGTTCAGAGTCGTATGGGAAGATGATCATGGCGAGGTTCAGATCAATCGCGGTTGGCGAGTTCAATTCAACAACTCAATCGGCCCCTACAAGGGTGGACTGAGATTTCATCCCACGGTCAATCTAAGTGTGCTGAAGTTCCTCGGCTTTGAACAGATTCTGAAGAATAGTCTGACCGGGTTGCCCATGGGAGGGGGCAAAGGCGGCTCGAACTTTGACCCCAAAGGGAAGAGTGATCGTGAGATCATGCGATTTTGTCAATCGTTTATGACCGGATTGTTCCATCATATCGGTGAAGACACCGACGTGCCGGCAGGCGATATCGGTGTCGGTGCAAGAGAAATTAGTTACTTGTTTGGTCAATATAAGCGCTTGGCCAACCGATTTGTTGGCGTCATTACTGGCAAGGGGATGTCGTACGGCGGCAGTTTCATTCGAACGGAAGCGACAGGATATGGTTGCGTTTACTTTTGCGAAAATATGCTTAATCGGGTGGACGACTCCATTCGGGACAAGGTATGCACCGTTTCCGGGAGCGGAAATGTAGCTATCTATGCGGCCGAGAAACTGATCGAAATGGGGGCCAAAGTCGTTACCTTGTCGGACTCTGATGGCTTTATCCACGATCAGGATGGCCTCGATCTGGAGAAGCTGAATTACATCAAGAAATTGAAAGAGGTTCAGCGTGGGAGAATCTCGGAATATGTCGAGATATTCCCGAGGGCAACGTTTCACGCCGGAAAGCGACCCTGGGGTGTCCCGTGCGACGCCGCGTTTCCATGTGCAACACAAAACGAGATCGACCGTGGTGACGCGGCAAAACTGCTCACAAACGGTTGCCGCGCCGTCAGCGAAGGTGCCAATATGCCCACCATGATCGACGGTGTTCATCAGTTTGTGAATGCGAAACTGCTTTACGGTCCCGCCAAAGCAGCAAATGCAGGAGGCGTTGCTGTCTCTGGCCTCGAGCAAAGTCAGAACGCGCTAAGACTTTCCTGGACCCGAATGGAGGTTGATGAAAAATTGAAGACGATCATGAAGGAGATTCATGACAAGTGTTATTGGGCTGGCCGAATCGATGATTCGTATTCCAATTATGTGAGGGGTGCCAACATCGCTGGTTTTGTAAAAGTCGCGGATGCCATGCTGGCCTACGGCATTGGCTAACATCGTGTTTCCGGTTGGTGGGAAAGTCGGTATCGGATCTGTAGCATCATGTCGCGCGTCGCGCCACCCATTCACGCTGGATCATCGCACCTCACGATCGTGCGTTGCTTGATTGTGTCGAATGTGCCACCATGCTTTGTGCAATTCCATGATCGGTACGATCGCAACCGTCAAACAAATTGCCGACTTCCCCAGGGATCAATCTGTTGCAAATGATGGATGCGGCAGAGGATGGAAAACTTCGGGCGCTGTGGGCAATCGGTTATGACGTCTACATGACGCTGGCAAATACAACGGCAACCGCAAATGCTCTTGAAAAACTTGAACTGGTGATCGTCCAAGATTTATTCCTCAACGAAACGGCCAAGCGTTTTGGGCACATCTTCTTGCCGACCGCATCTGTGTTTGAAAAAGACGGAACGTTTATGAACTCCGATCGTCGTGTGCAGCGGATTCGCCGCGCCGTCGACCCGATCGGACACGCTAAGCCCGACTGGTGGATTATTGGCGAAATCGCCAGCCGATTGGGTCATGGCCACCACTTCCTCCATGAAAATGCTGAGGCCATTTGGGATGAAATTCGGCAAGTGTGGCCGGGCGGAGCAGGGCTGAGTTACGCGAGGATGGAGCACGATTTTCCACAATGGCCATGCCCGACAGAGTCACATCCAGGAACTCCAATCTTGCACGGCGAAAAGTTCGCACACGGAACGCGGACCCGTTTTCAAACCATTCCGCTCGTGATTAACCCCGAGCAAATCGACGTTGAAATTCCATTTCGCTTAACAACAGGACGCCATTTGTATCAATTTAATGCGGGCATCCTGACGCAACGAACCAGTAATGTGCTGCTTCAATCGGTGGACTTGTTGGAGATCGCTCCAGTGGACGCAACGCGACTCGGCTTAACCGACGGCGACCACGTGGAGGTGATCAGCCGTTATGGAACAATCGAGTTGCCAATCGGGATTTCAAATCGAATCAAGGCTGGCGAGCTATTCACGACGTTTCACGATGCTGGTTTGTTCGTTAACAGAATCACCTCGTCGGTACGAGACCGAATCGCCGATGCACCGGAGTACAAGTTGACGGCGGTTCAGATCCGCAAAGCCGTTCCAAAATAAACGCCAACTCTCGAAGGATTGCCGGTGCGATCCGAAAGACAAT
>JBGTDM010000065.1:0-3839 GCA_041748315.1 Pirellulaceae bacterium | reverse complement strand
CCTCGGTTTGCCAACCGTAAACCGACATCAACCCTGGTCGAGCCAAAAGTGCATTTGGCGAGGACCAGTCACCATGAAAAGCCCGATGGATGCTCGATGGCCGAATATCACAAATGGAAACGATCTCCACGTAGTCAGGATTGGTAGCGCCGATCAGAACACAACCCTCGTCACCCGTACCGATGACACCGACACGGATCGGTCGCGGGGGTTGGTTGTACCCGAAATACATGGCCCCGATTCCGGCCGCGACCCCCACCCCTCCAGCAACCGTTTTCTTCAGGAAATCACGGCGGTGAATCGCTTCGTAAGCCGACACGGCGGCGTAGTAGTTGTCTCGACCAATTTGTTCCTGTTCATGAGTGAGGTCCATGATAAGACTCCCAAAAAAAAACTATCGCAGCGAAGTTCATTCAAGTGTGTAATGGACGCGATCTAAATCTGCGTGCGGAACAGAACGTTTACGGACAAATTGACTTATAAAATAATCAAGTCCTCCGTATCGTCCGGCACAGGTCGCAAAGATCACACACAAGCCCGATATCTCAAACCATTGCAACCAGGTATCCATGCTTCCTGCAACCCAAAAGGGTTGACTCAGTGCCACTGAGAGCAGAAACAAGATGCCCGCCAACGCCGCGAACCGAGTCAATAATCCGAGGATTAACAATCCTCCAACAATTGTATCAAACCAGGGGATGATCTCGTTGATAAATTTCGGCATCGACCATTCCAATTCGTATGGGCGATGCAATTCAACAGGTTTTGCAGTGAGTTGTTCGTCAATTGCTAACGCGTTAAGGCGATCTTCCAGTGAATCCCAAATCGACTCGATCGCGTCAAACCAATCGGCGGTATTGGACCTCCGATTCCATGCAATTTGATCGATTTGTTCTTTCAAGGATGCGACGTTGTCTGCAACGGACTGTCGTTGGTCGCCATCTCGTTGAAATCCAGTTAGCCGATTCGCCGATTTAGCGTAGGCGAGAATACCGTCCCGATGATTTGCCAAAAATTCTGTCAACAGTTGTTTGTGCTGTGTAACAATCCGGCTCGCGTCACCGAGCTGGTTTTCAACGGCAGCGATCTTTTCTTTGAGTATCGACTGCCGCTTGGGATCATCACTTCCAGCAAGTTGTTCACGCAACGTGTTGAGCAGAAACCCATCTTGAAACCGATAACGTTCGCTAATCTGTCGGTCAAAGTCGTCCCAGATCGCAAATGTAACGGTCGTGTTGATTTCTGGTTCGATTGGCTGACCATATTCGTCGCGGTCGACCACACAAAGTCGCCAATGCCCGTCATAATCATCCAACATGTTATGGAAATAAGGCGCCAGCGGCCCCGTTGCCTGTTTGAGGAAGGGGGCGGAATCAAATTTTCCGGTTTGAAGTTTTTGAGCACCTTCATGGAAAAAATGATAACCAATCACCATTCTCAAAAACATCAGTGCGAAGAATGCCGCGACAAGCTGCCAACGAGTTAATCCAGTCACGAACGATCCTTAAGCGAATAATCCAAAATATGAGATGTTATTGTTAACAACGACGCGATCCGCATGAAAATTCAATGATGAAACCGCAATGGTGCGCCACCGCATAACCATGATACGCACTCCAACGTACCTCAGCGACAATCGAACTCTATGGTTTTAATGCTTGATTCACACTTAACTGCGTAGCGATTGGACGTTTTATGTCGCCGTGCCGTTAGCGTCAACCCAACGAGTTGATGTTTACCCAATCCTAATTGCGTCGTGCCAAGGTTGCGGCGGCCATTAATCGCTCAAACTCCACACGGTGAATTTCTGCATTCGCGGGTTGCCCAAGCGATTCATAACAGTTGACTAATGACTTCCGCAAAGGAATGTCTTCCGGCAATTGTTCCAAGGCATATAGCAACTCCTTCTCGGCCTCGTCCAACCGCTCAAGTCGCATGTAGACTTCACCTCGGGTATGGTACAGGTTAGGCACTTCAGGCCATACTTCCAACGTAATATTGATGACGGTCAAGGCGTCAGCAGGACGATTGTTTGGTTCGACCATTAGTCTGGAAGCAATGGAATTAGCAATTCCAGCGGCAGCAGGGTTGATTCCGTTCGCTATTTTCAGGTGAGCGATTGCTTCGTCAAGTTTTCCAGCAATGGCTCCCCTTGCAGACAGAATTGTGTGAAGCACCAACGGTGATACCATACTGGACGATTGGCTTAATTTAATCAGTTGTTCGGCATTGACCGGTTCTGTTTCAGGGTTTATGGCGATCGCAATGAGCTTGTCGATGGCCCGCCCGTTTCTGAAATTCAATTCAACTGCCTTGGCCACCGCGCGAAACTCGTTTTCAAAACTCTCCGCAGAACCGTTCTTCTCGATCCCATCCGCGTATTCGAGAAACAGGTCGGCCAACAGTACCTGAAGTTGTGCACGTGTCAAATTAGAACGTGCACTCTGACGAGCTTGTTCAATCGTTTTCACCGCCCCCTGATAATCTTTCATCCCGAGTTGGCATAGTACAATCAGCCGCCATGCTTGGATGTTGTCCGGATTGTTGGCGAGCACACCGCGGACTCGCGAGATCACTTTTTCTTCGTAGAGTTTGGCTCGACTTCTATTTCGTTCGTGCTCAATCATCAATCTGATTAACGGTGGACCGGCTTGACTCAAAAACAGAACGTATTCATCGAAGACTTCAGTGCCGGGTGCAAATTCATGATCGATGACCATTCGATAGCCTCGCAAGGCCTCATCAACTTCACCGAGCCGTTCCTGGATACTCGCCAGTTGTAAACGCACACGCAAGTCTTCCCGGTCAGTCCGCAGAGCCAATAACAAATGTTGCTTGGCCAATTCAAGCCGATCATTCTCAGTCAGTTCATCAGACTGGGTTTCGACATAGTACGTCGCAAGCCATTGATGCGCCCGCGAATCACCTGGTTGGTCGACGGGAGCAAGCACTTGCATGATTCGAAATGCCTCTTCCTTGTTTTCCAATTCGTTATGCGCTAATCCCAGGAGGAATTTGAATCGAGTTTCATCAGGCAACTCGCGAATCAACCGTTCAAGATAAAAGATTGCCAGATTCGGTTTGCGATTAATCAGATGTTTATTGGCCGCACCTTCATATCTGTTATAGACAATGTTGCGATAGAAATGATTGGCTATCCCAATTCCTGTAAACACGGAAGCCGATACAGCCAGTGCCGGAAGTCCCAGCAGAAACGCTTTTCCCGAGCGGGATGTCGACCACGTGGTAACGATAAATCCCAACAACATCCAAATGAACGTAAACGGGAACAACAAAACTGTGAGCACTCGGCGCAAGGGACTTTGGTCAGCGGAATTGGCCAGGTCTCCTTCCTTACGTGACAACAGGTTGAACAATTTTCGAAATGGTGCCGAAATGAGTCTTGTAGGAGAAAAACCCGATTGGCGAAACTCGTCTGATTTACGAAATCGAACCATTATTTAATTCTGCGTTTTTTGTTTATCTTGTTAATAAGCTAGTTGTCGACGATCTTTTGAATCGAGAATAAGTCTGTTGTCCAGTTCGTCGCCGTTGTCGCGGTTGCGTGCATCTTGGATGCCAAACAGATCCCAGATCATTGGCGAATGGACACGAACCCCGACCCGACGTAGCTTGTTTATACGTGGTGACGAAGGAGTTGAGGATCACCGATCATCATCAGCTTTTTCGTCGTAGTCATCGTCTCCACTGCTTTTGGTACATATGCGTGGCAGCCGCTCATCATACGTAATCATGTAATGCGCTGAGCTGGAACGTTACCATAATTTTCAGAGCCATTTGATGCTGGTAGAGTACGTTCCTAAAGCCCGATGACAAAC
>JBGTDM010000064.1:0-3833 GCA_041748315.1 Pirellulaceae bacterium | reverse complement strand
GTTAAACATCGGGCGATGGACAAGTTAATCGCTGGCTCGGGGGATGTGCAGGAACGTATCGAGGCTGGGGAATTGGGCTTCTCCTCACGCGCACCCGCACGCGAGAGCACCCTTTTGGTTCGCAGATAACAATAGAAGCACAATGTTTAGGGAAATCTGTTCCATATTGTTCAATACGTCCAATGTTCATGACGTACTGGAAGGCGGTTCAGGGCCTCTCGTCGAAGTTGCCAGTTGGGCATGTGCTGTTTCATCAACGAATGAAAGCGGGCGTTGTGAGTTGGTTCGATCAAATGCAGCAATTCGTGGACAACGATGTATTCGAGACATTCGACGGGCTTTTTTGCCAACTCCGTGTTCAGTCGAATCGTTCGGCGACCGGAATTGCAACTTCCCCAGCGGGTTTTCATGGTGCGGACAAATAGCTTGGCTACAGAAACGCCCAAAGCGGATTCCCATTTCTCAATCATAGGCGTCGCGGTCGTTCGGACTTGATCGCGGTACCAGCTCGCCAGCACTTTTTGCTTGGTTCCCTCATCGCTGCCCGGTCGGACGAAGAGTTTGATTCGGCTCGCAGACAATTCCACGTGAGCTGGCTGATCCTCTTCGACGCAGGTCAGCAAGTAACGGGTACCCCACACGTAATGGCTTTCGCGATCGAGGTACTCGCGAGGCGTTTCGCGTTGCTGTTCTTGTAGCTTCCGTCGTTGCCTTTTGATCCAGCCGAGTTTGCTGATCGCGAACACCCGGATCGTATCTAAATCCATTCGTTCCGGCGCTGAGATTCGGACATGCCCCTCAGGTGGCATGACGCTCAGATGGACGTTTTTGATGTCTTTCAAAATGAGGTCGGCATTGAAATCGCCAAGGCTGATCTGTTGCATCAGTATTCCTCCTGCGCGCGCAATACTGCAAATATCTGTTCGGCGTGATCATCGTTACCAACCAACTGAAATACCGCATCGTAAACGATGGCTTCTTTTGCCTGAACGCCTTTCCAGCTGTGCGGGCGGACCTGGCGAACGCGTTCGTCAATCCGCAAGGCCAATTCAATAACCGAATCGACACCCGCATCATAACCTGGGCGGGATTCCGCAACGTTGGCCGGTGCAACGTTTTCACTGTTCGGACTGTTGAGTATCCGCTGAAGCATGTTGTAGATCGCGAGTTTACCCTTGGAATTCAAACCGGGAGGAGCCTCAGAAACTCCACCGACCTCAACCCGCTTGGCTAACTCACCAATCCGCTTCAGGTATTCTTCGTAGTCGATTGCTTTTGATTTTCGCAGCGCAATTACCTCGTCCAGCAACTTCGACATTTTCTCGTAGTACGCCGGGTCGTTCAGCTGCTCCTTGATGATCTTGCTGCGAACATTGTTCTCGATCGTCTCAGCTATCGCCGTTTCGTTTCCGCCCAGCGTCTTGGATAAATGACCGATGACCTTGTCGAGCCCCGACTTGACAATGACTTCGAGAATCCCCATGTCATCAAAATTAGATATCTTGCGTGGCTCGTCGGCTTCGATGTAGGTGTCGATCAAATGTCGCATATCGGCCTCGTACGCTTTTAGGTCGAGCGTTTCACCAGCCGCATTACGAATGACTTCGCGCAGTTTGACGAAATGATCAAGCTGGCTTTTCAGCCTAGTGATCTCCGTCTCGTTGTATCCCGCCAGCTGAAGTTCGTCGGCCAGATTCGCGTACGACCGAACCAATGACGCAACCGCCTTGTACATCGCCGCGCGCCGTGGCTCCCGCTCTTTCAAATCGGTCGGGATTTCCACGTTTCCACAAAAATAGCGAATATGATTCAAATCGGATTTCGGTGGTTCGACAGGTTCGCAAAGCAATTCCACTTGCTCCAGCGCGTTGTCCAGTTTCTCGCGACCGGTCTTCAGCCGATCCTTCATCAGAATGTCCGGATCGCCACGGGACAGCTCATGATCAAGTTCGGAAGTATAAACCTGCAAGGCACCGGTCCCTTTTTCGTTCACCAGATGTTTGAACAGATCCATGTAGTCGACGATGTAACCGAATTCCTTGTCCTCACCGTCCAAGCGGTTCGTACGGCAGATCGCCTGAAACAACCCGTGATCGTGCATCGTTTTGTCGATGTAGAGATAGGTACACGATGGCGCATCGAAACCGGTCAGCAATTTGTCGACCACGATCAACAGCTTCATATTGGCCGGTTGAGTGGTAAACAGATTCTTGGCCCAGTCCTCGTAGGTTTCGGTTTTTGTTTTGTTCGGCTTGGCGACGACGTCCTTGAGCAAATCGTTGTAGGTGCTGTAGATGAACTCCTTGTCCGTTTCGGTGTTTGCACCCGTTTCTTCCAGCGTGATGTCCTTGGATTGCGGATTGTAGGATGTTATCACGGCACACTTCCCTCGGAATCCGGTGCTAGCGTCGTTGAATAGCGTGTAGTACTTGCAGGCCTCGAAAATACTCTTGGCGACCAGAATCGCATTCCCTCGTTCGCTGGAAATGCGTGGTTTGCAACTGAAATCAAACACGATGTCGCTGACGACTCGGCTCATACGGGAACGGCTGCTGAGGACACTTTGCATCGTTCCCCACTTTTTTTTCAACTCGTCTTTTTGCCAGTCGTTCAGTCCGCGCGTCTTAGCTTCAAACCACTGGTCGATCCGATCTTCGCTCCCCAGTCGCTGGTCGATGTCGCGGGCCTCGTAAACCAAATCCAGAACGACATTGTCCGTGACTGCTTCGTCAAACTTGTAGGTATGGATGTACTTGCCAAAGACCTCGAGGCTGGTTTTCTTGTCCTTCTTCAGCAAAGGTGTTCCGGTGAAGCCAATAAAGACCGCGTTTGGCATTATTGCCTTCATCACGCGATGGAGTTTGCCGCTTTGAGTCCGGTGGCATTCATCGACGAAAACAAAGATGTCGCCGACCGTTTTGCTCGGCTGCGCATCCAGTTCCTTGATGTAGGCATCGAAGTCGTCCACATCGCGACGACCGAACTTGTGAACCAGCGAGCACAGCAATCGCGGCGAAGGCATCGCCAGCTGGCACATCAAATCCAACCCGCTGCTGCTGCGAGAAATCGTTTTCCCGGCATCCGTGAATACCCGCTCGATCTGCTTATCGAGTTCGTCCCGGTCGGTGATCACTGCGACTCGGGCGTTTGGATTGTTTTCCAAAATCCATTTGGCCAACAAAACCATTACGATACTCTTGCCGCTTCCCTGCGTATGCCAGATCACGCCTCCTTCATGGCGATTGACATACCGCTGAGCTTCCTTGATTCCGAAGTATTGATGGACTCGCGGCAGCTTTTTTTTACCGCCATCGAACAGGATAAAGTCGTGCATCAATTCGATGATGCGATCCTTTTTGCATATCTTGGTCAGGTATTTGTCCAGCAAGTAACCGGAATCGTCTTCAACATCTTCTTTCCAATTCAGGAAGTACTTTTCCTCTGTCCTGATCGTTCCGTACCGCAGGCCTTGTGTGTCGTTACCCGCGAATACGAATTGGATTGTGCTGAAAAACCACTCGTTGAATGCTGGCTGCTGGTTCGACAGATTCTGCCGGATACCGTGTCCGATGCTGGTGCGGCTGTTCTTCAGTTCCAGCACGCCGATCGCGATCCCGTTGATGTAAAGCACCACATCAGTTCGGCGTGTTTTGTTGCCATAGAGCGTGACTTCTTCGGCAACGGCAAAGTCGTTTTCGTCGGGGTGTTCCCAGTCGATCAGCATCACCGGCTTGGTACGCTCGCCCGGTTTTGTTTTGACATCAACACCGAATCGCAGCAACTTGTAAACCGCCTCGTTGTTGTCGTAAAGGCTGCGGCCGGAGTTGTTGGCT
>JBGTDM010000063.1:0-4405 GCA_041748315.1 Pirellulaceae bacterium | reverse complement strand
AACGACATGACTAAATCCCATTGTGCGTCAGTCAAATCGGTTGCATACCGTGCACGCGTAACTTCAGACATTTGAGCATCCTTGCAAAAAATTCTAGAACGGACATTCTCCTGCGAGTCTTTTTCCAGTATTTTCCCCTGGCTGTACAGATCACTTCAATTACCAGATGCCCTCTAACATCCGGTAGCCGCCGTCATTGCTGACGGCGGCCCCCACAACACCTAGCATGCGGGTCCGCACTAGGCGGTTCGATGAAGAGTTTAAACGAGACATTCAAATGTTGACTGGTCGGTGAAACCAATGGTGGTAGCATCAGCAGACACCGCTGTGGACACTCGAGGGTTCCGCGCAAGGCCGGCTGGCTCTCCGTAGCAGACCGGCCTTGTATCAAGTTTCTGTACCGGTGTTCAAACTTCGAGGGGCCTGGCGGCTTTGATGGGAAGGCGTCTGGGTGGCGATGGTTACCTTTCGGGATATTTCGTCGGCAACGACAAACCCAGCGTTTACGAACACCTTCGCGGGCTTCTTTCCCTCGGTCGGTCACCCTACCGCAGTTGCCCTAGCCTCGTGTCTGTTTCTCATGGGCTTTTCATTTGGTATACTGACTCCCATAAGAAAATCGGAATTAAACACAGGGGACTGAGGACTCTTGCGAGTCCCGCACCCCATAAACTCACGCCCATGTTGGGCGTACTTGCACCAAAGCGACCGATTGGTGCGGAAATAATGTTAAGCGTTCATCCGGTCGCTTGGTGAACGCGGATGTTATCCTGCTGATTATTCGTGCACCTATGGACCCTGACTCAACGCAAGACTGGAAAACCTTGGCGCTCGGTGATAGGGTCCGCATCATCCGAATTCCGTCGTTGTTCAACGAGTCGCATTATCACAATGGTGATTGGGAAGAAACGTTTGCGTTGTATCGTCATTTGATCGCCCAACAAGAGATACTTACTGTTGCTGAACTTGATGAATTCGGAGTTCCGTGGATTGAGTATGAATCGATTGACAACGATGGCACAAAGGTCTCCAACGGATTAGCATTGGACGACGACAGTTGGGAGCGCGTGTACTGAATCAAAAGCTGTGAAGATGCGGATCGTCAACTGGAGATTCCGCAGGATAACTAGACGATCCACGCGAGTGGCCGATCGCGTCGGGTTTGATTGGGTGATCACATGGCGGCCACCGCGTGATCTTGGTCGATATGTCGCTGCTTGGATGGTCAAACTATGGACATTCGGAATGTAATTGATCCACGACGTTGGGCGGTAGCATGTTGGGTTGTCTTGGGCCTTGCGCTAGCCTTGGCTGTGTTCTGCAATTTCCCAACGAGTTCTACGCCAGAATACGTTGCGGCAATTCCTGGAGTAACGGAAGGCGGCGCAACTAACGTCGTAATCGCGACGGGGTGGCCGCTGCCTTCCCACAATCGCAGGTATTTGATTGATGGGGATTTGCTGGATTCGTGGTGGGATACCTACGCACTCGTTTCGAATATTCTGGTGTTTTTCGCAACAGCAATGCTCCTGATTTGCCTTATTCAATCGTTCCGATACTCGAGATTAACCGCAACATAAATCGGGCAGCCGCCGTCATTGCTGACGGCGGCCCCACACCACAGGACAAGCGGGTCTGCATCCGGCGTTTCGATGAAGATGAGCAAGTTCGCTCCATAGCGTCTTCAGACTAAAGACTCCTTGATCGGCTAGCCAAGCATTCGCTTTAGGCTGTCGCACTGTCTACCAGCTGTGGGGAACTTCACTGCAACGTATGTGAGTTGGGAAGACGCGGTGGAGTACTGCCGGCGATTGAGTGATCGAGATGGTCGAGAATATCGTTTACCGACGGAGGCGGAATCGGAGTATGCGTGTCGGGGTGGCAGCACGGGTAATTACAGTTTTGGCAACGACGTATCTGTATTAGGTCGTTACGGTTGGTTTGAAGAGAATTCATGGGATAAAGATGAAAAGTATGCGCATTTAGTGAGGCAGAAATTGGCCAATCCGTTTGGGCTGTTTGACATGCACGGGAATGTTTGGGAGTGGTGCTCGGATTGGTATGGAGAAAAGTATTACGACGAAAGTCCGTCAGTTGATCCTGAGGGGCCGAATGATGGTGAATATCGGGTGTGCCGGGGCGGCGGCTGGAACTTCACGGCTTGGAACAGCCGTTCGGCGTACCGGAACTGGTGCGCGCCGACCAGCCGGAGCGGCACTCTGGGCTTCCGCCTGGTTTCCGTTATCAGCGAGTAGGCGGAGCGCAGGCGTGGCCGAATGCGTACGTAGCGAGGTTGAGCATCGGTTGACGCGGGAGCTGCGTTGCGATTGGTTTACATGGCGATTTTTGAGGCATCGAAAAAATGAACGATGCCGATACCTCACTGGAAACCAGCCCTAAATCACTTCGCGATTCTGTTCGAAGAAAGAATGAAATAGCAATCTAAAGAAACACTGACACAAAATAATTTACACGCCCATTCTGAATTTTCCTCACGAGCGCCGTCATGACCAAGTTCGCCACATTCCTATCTTCTATCGTGCTGTCATTCTGCCCCCTGATTCTGGTCGCGGCGGACAACCTACCGGAGCCGCTCACAGTCGATTCTCCCGACGGATGCTTGCGCGTCAGTTTCTGGCTCGGCGAGCAGGGTCGCCCTGCTTTCAACGTGACATACCGCGATACGTCGGTCGCCGCGGGAACCCTCGGCCTGGAGTTCGCCGGTTCCGGGCCGCTCTCCAAGGACCTACAGGTAGTTGGCATCCGCCGGGCGAGTCGTGATGAAACCTATGCGATTCCGGTCGGCAAGGCGTCCTCGGCACGGGATCGTCACCACGAACTGCTCATCTCGCTTGAGGAGACGGTGCCACCGCACCGGCGGCTCGACCTTGCCTTCCGCACGTTCGATGACGGCGCCGCATTTCGCTACCTCCTCCCGGATCAGGAGCCGCTCTCCGAGTTCGTATTGAGTGACGAGCACACGCGGCTCAGCTTTCCCAACGATCCGACGGCACGCTTTCTCCCCCTGAAGAATTACACGACTTCCTACGAGGCATACTATGAAACGTTGCCCGTCTCGGCGATCGGGAGCAAGAAGTTGCTCGGCTTACCCGTGTTGCTGGAGCAGACGGGAGACGGCTCTGACCCGGTCTGGATCGGCGTGACCGAAGCGAACTTGACCGAGTATGCCGGAATGTATCTCTCCGGCGTGGACGGCGAGCCGGGGACGCTCACGGCTAAGCTCTCACCGTTACCGCACCGCCAGGACGGGGCAAAGGTTCTCGGCAAAACGCCACATGCCTCGCCGTGGCGGGTGCTGATGATCGCCGACGATCCCGGTCGGCTGATCGAATCGCACCTCGTGTTCCACCTCAGCGATCCGCCGAAAATCGAGGACACCTCGTGGATCAAGCCCGGTAAGACAACGTTTCCCTGGTGGAATCATTACGTTCTTGAAGGAGTCGATTTCGAGCCTGGAGTGAACACCGCCACGATGAAGCATTATATTGACTTCTGTGCCGAGCAAGGCATTCCGTATCATTCGCTGGACGGACTCGACATCGCCTGGTACGGCGGCCCGATCCATCCGAATGGGCCAACCGACATCACGACCGCTGCTCCATCGATCGATCTCCCCGAAGTGCTGCGGTATGCAAAGGAAAAGAGGGTCCGCTTGCGGCTGTGGATGCACTGGAAGGCTCTCAAGCCGCAGATCGATGAGGCGTTTGCGGCGTATGAGCGGTGGGGGATCGAGGGCGTCATGGTCGACTTCATGGACCGCGATGACCAGGAGATGGTTCGCTTCTACCACGAAATGGCCGAGAAGGCCGCCAAACACCACCTGACGCTCACGTTGCACGGAGCCTACAAACCAACCGGTATGGAACGGACCTGGCCGAACGTGCTGAGCTACGAGGCGGTGCTCAACCAGGAATACAATAAGTGGCAACCCCCGGGCGTGAAGGGCACCCCGCCGGAGCACAATCTCGACGTGGCGTTCATCCGCATGCTCGCCGGCCCGCTCGATTATCACCACGGCGGAATGCGGAACGTTTTGCCGGAAAATTACCACTACCGCGACATCGCTCCGCCGGTTCAGGGGACCCGCGGACATCAGTTGGCGATGTACATCGTCTATCAAAACCACCTGCCGATGATGGCTGACTACCCGACAGCCTATCGCGGCGAGCCGGGGTTGGAGTTTCTGGTAGACGTTCCCACGACCTGGGACGAGACGCGGGTGCTGCACGCGGAGGTCGGTCGGTGTTTGGTGATAGCCCGCCGCAAAGGAGAAAATTGGTATCTTGGCGGGATGACGGCCGACCAGGAATTTGAGTTGGACTTGCCGCTCGGCTTTCTTCGCGACGGCTCGTTCCAGGCCGAATTGTACCTAGACGACGTGGCT
>JBGTDM010000062.1:0-7189 GCA_041748315.1 Pirellulaceae bacterium | reverse complement strand
TTCCGTTTCGGACGACGCTGCGGATGCGGATTTAGATTTTTCGCTCGGTTGCGTGGCTTGTTCGCTTGCCATGCACACTGCGGATATGACAACTGCGGTTGTGATCAAGGTTGCGGCGGAGTTAGCAACTAAGTCAACCCTGACTTTCTAACCCAGGAATCATATCTGGTCTAAGATACTGGCGGTCCGATCAATCCTGAATCGGACCGCCTTTTATTTTTCTTGGACTATTTTTGTCGTTTGGAACCACGATCCTTCAGCTCAGCCAAGAGCCGTTCATATTGCTCCGCGACTTCGGTCCGCAACGCATCAAACTCCAGATCGGATTGCATCGTTTGAAGCGCACTACGATAATATGAAAGTGCAAGCGATTTCTTTCCATCGTCTTCAAACTTATTGGCGCGCTCGATGAACTCGATAATCTTTGCTTTGCGAGTTTCAAGCTCTTGAGCCAAACGCATTTCTCGTTCGGCCTTAATCGCCTGAACACTTCTGGCACCTGTCGCCGCGGAACTCACGTGCGGTAAAGAGGATCCGCTGCCCGAACTCGAACGATCAAATTCGTCGCGTCGCGACCCGTTCAACTCCAAATCGGAATAGCCACTGGAATATGGCGGGGCGTTGTTCAACAGTTCACGCAAATGATTTTGTCGGGGGACATACATGTTGTGGATACGTGGATGATTCCCGACCACCGGAATGTATCCAGTTACAAACGGTCGAATCTGACCACTGAAAACCGAGGCGGTTGCTCCATTCTCCATCACCACCGTCGGAACCGTACTCGTCATCGTGCGATTCGAGCCCTGACCAAGCACCAAGCCCAGACCAAATTGATTCCCTCCAGAAACATTGGCAAATCCAAACGTCGCTTGGGAATTCGGATCAAAACCGCCGAATTGTGGCACGGCGCTGGTTACGCCGCCCTGACGAAACGCGATGTTCGGGGAAAGAACCCCACCCGGTAACAACCCAACGGTTCGCGATCCTGATCCCTGGCCACCCTGTAATTGAAAACCGAAATCGACCCCCATTCGCTGGTTAAATGACTCGGTTACCGTATTAAAAGGGGTACTCGTCTGAATCATTTGTGCCGGCAAAAGTCCACTTTGCAGAGAACAGGCTATGACACCACCTGCAACCCACATCCCAATACGGAACAATTTAACTCGCGTCTGGTCAACCATCTCGTGTAACCACTTCACTCCATGGACCGAACGTATTGCAACCATTGATTCACTCCCTTTAAAATTATCCCTGCCTCCTTAATCTTCCCGGAATCCATACTCCAAGTCAAACACAATTTGGACGTTCGTCATTGAAATTTCACATTAGATGGCGTGAATCGCATCAAAAATGGCCAGCGAGCGCGGCAACATTGGATACGGACCACACACGGACGTTCATTGACAGGTCGGTCAACTCTCTTGGTGGCCAAAACCTCGGCGAAAAATGGGTTTTCCACACGTTATCGCCCCTTTGACGATCGTCTTCGTTGCCCCACCGTTGCCACCACAAGCTCATTCGCTAACGGTGGACACCCAAGGTTGAAAACCTGATAGTGGCGGCTTAGAATTCAAATAAATGACAGACAATATGGGTTCGAATCAACGTCGTATCAAAGTCTTGATGATCGTGGGGGGCACGCTGTTGGTTGCCCTGTTTATTCTCGTTGCGATCCCTCGCTGGAATGTCCCGCCTCCAAGGATCCATTCGTATTTGATCTTTGAGGGGAGTGTTTCGAGGGCCGTGATCAAGGAAGAATTCGCGAACCCGCGACCAGGACGGTACTCGCCACCTCACCTGCCGCATCATCTCGAATTCGAATCGAAAGGTGGCCCGATCAATGTTTACGTACTGGACTTTTCGCGTGGCCCGGATCAGGTTGTGGAAATGATGAACGTGACGGAAGAGTTAAAGGCAGGGAGGCCTCCGGAACGATTCGTCGCGCATGCAACCGGGGAACGCGGGCGCATCCATCTACATTCGTGGCCATACGGAAGGGTGACGTACATGGTGTTGATCCATGCAGAGCAAGAGTCGGAAGTGACACTTAAAGTACTTTACGCCGGATGACCGGGCAAGTTTTGAAGTTCGAACCTAAGATGACTTTGGGATTAAGAAATGGCACCAAGTAACGCGAGTGTGATTAGGAGCACATCAACCGGCGTCGAATCAAATACGGCATCCAACGTTTCATTAACCATAAAAGGCTGGCCTGATTTTGAATGTTTTGCGTTTTTTCGAGATTTCTGCTATCTTGTTATGCTAAGCAGGGAATTGTTGGAATCATCAGATTGATTCGATCAATGTCCCAAAGTCGCCAAATCAACCATTGAATGGTAGCTTGCCCGTGTCCAGTGAATGGGTTGAACGAAAGTCAGTTGATCATTGGCCTGTATTCTTTTCTCGAATTTACATCCCGGGGTAAATCATGCGTTTGACAGTTTTGGGCAGTTTGCTGGCGGTAACGACTTTGATCGGAACCCAGATGGCTGGCGTTGGTCCTTTCGGCAAATTTGCAAGCGACTCAACCGATTGTTTATTGTCTATGGGATTCGCCGAGCGGATCGAGAGTTCGCAGTTCGACGCGCAGGAACTCGAGCAGGATCAAGCCATTTCCCAGTCGAAAAACAAGACTAACAACGAAAAGGGGACGACAATGGTTGCGGTGCACGTGTTTAATGAAAAAGGTGATCTTATCGGTCCAGTGTCGATGCCAAAAGTCGTGAAGACATTGACTGAATGGAAAAAGCAATTGACAGAGGACCAGTTCACCATCACTCGCCAATCTGGAACTGAAGCTCGATTTTGCGGTACGTTGTTGGACAACAAGTTGGAAGGGGTCTATTCGTGTGTTTGTTGTGGGTTGCCGCTATTCAGCTCGAATGCCAAATTCGATTCTGGGACGGGGTGGCCGAGCTTTTTCCAACCCATAGCGACGGAAAACGTGTCGGAGAAAATTGATCGCAGTCATCGAATGGTTCGCACTGAAATCAGTTGCGCCAGGTGTGATGCTCACCTTGGTCATGTATTTAATGATGGACCGGCTCCGACAGGTATGAGGCATTGTCTGAATAGCGAATCACTTCAGTTCACGGAGAAAGATGACCTTTCAACTTTGGCTGATCCTGTATTGAAAACTCAGGATTCCTCGGACGCCAATCCAAAACATCCAGCGAGCGAAAAGGCAAGTGAATCGACTCATGGCAAGTAGCATCGAAAGAGCCTAAATGTTGCTCATTTGAAGTGGTGCAAGATCGGAACTCACGGCTTCTCAAATGGATCTCTTAAACACAAGCTGTTCTAACCTTGTGTCCTGTCCAATGGGATTCAATCTCGAGCTGAGTCTCTCCAGTCGCAAACCTTGAATCGGTTCTACCCGCGGTTCATCAGGTGGGGGGATTTGGCGTCTCGGGAATGCAAGCACAGCGAGGAATTTGTCAGGATTTGCGAGCCCTTCGTCCAATGAGCTTGGGCCGGATCAAACGATTGTGACAACTAATCCGTTAATAAATATGGATCGTTACGCTTCTTGCGACGAACGAGGTCCGATTAGAGGAAATAGGATCTTTGTAGCGTCATAAATTTGCAACTGGTTGGTCAGCTACCTTTTTTCCGATTTTTCTTACGACGCCCGACGGATCGGGACACGATAGTAGAATACTTTTCGGGGACAAGGATGTAAAAATGAAGAAGTTCTTTACTCTTTCTGCTGCAATCGTTTTTGGCAGTTGCGGGATTGTCAATTCCTTGGTGGCACAAGAAGTGCGACCGGCGATTGGCGCAAACGATGGATACTTCGTATCTGCTGCCGAGCAAACTCAGAACCAAACGTTGACACAAAACCGGATTCCTGGCAAGTTGACGGGCACGACAACCTCACTCGATGACGTTGCTCAACAAGGCACGCCAGGAAACTATGGCTACCACTCGGATAGCTGTGGCCAATGCTGCTGTGGTCCAAGCCGTTATTTCAGCTCGTTTGCTGGTTGGAATTTTCTTGAGGACTTGGAATTTGAACAAAACGGACAAGCAGCCGGTACCCTCGAGACACGAGATGGCTACGCTTTCGGTTTTGCATCCGGGCGTTATCTGAATCCATGTTGGCGAGGCGAGTTGGAATTGGCTTATCGCAACAATTCGATTGACGACAACAATCCGCCTGCAACCTTCGCTAATTCAACATCTGGGCGAATCGAGAACTTTGCGTTGATGACCAATGTTTATCGAGACTTTCATGTCGGTCAACTAACACCCTACGTCGGTGGGGGTCTTGGGTTGTCCTATGTCGACCTTGAAGCATTTGTTAATGGCAACGAAATCTACGCGCACGATTGGGTATTTGCTTACCAATTTATCGCCGGAGCATCGTTGCGGACCGGCTGCCGAAGTTCATTGTTTGCAGAGTATCGGTACTTCGGTACTGCCGACTTCGAAGCTACAAATGCAACCAGTGGCGAGGTTGCAGATTCCAATTATCTTGCACACAATCTATTGTTCGGACTGCGGTTGACTCGCTAGGTTGAGTCGAAGACGTTTAACGTCGACACGTGAATGAAGCAGAATTCAGCGAGGCCAGTTCTTTGATTGGAACTGGCCTCGTTTTAATATTGGGGCGTCGATCGATTGCAATCGCCTTGGTGCCTCTTCATCCGGAGAGTTCACCGTTACAATGTGACCGCGTTACGATCGGCAAGTTGTCGGCCGCTTTGCCCCCGAGCCGTGAACTGTAGAGTCGTGCCAGCCACGAATCATGGTGATTGACCCGTGGTCATTTCGAGGATGCGACCTTGCTGTGACGTCGCGAGGAAAGTCGAATGATGCTGTCTTTCGTTGGGCTACTTCGCTTCCAGCAAAAAATTTGGTAGCTTCAAACGTTTGCAATGTGGCTATTTGCAGATGCCCGAGGTCTGTTTGGCGACATCGATTGATTCCGTATAGTCCCTGTTCAAATTAATCAGATTGGCCGTTCGCGAATGACGCGACGAAATCGAAGTGAAATACGCTGCCATAGGCCCAATTGCCGTTTATCTTCCCGAAATGGTCGAGACCAATGATGATCTTCATGCCGAGCATCCCGAATGGAATCTGGATGCAATCTATGAGAAAACGGGCATTTGGAAACGACATCTCGCCGCCGAAGACGAGACTTCTGCCGATATGGCAGTCGCTGCTGCAATCAAATTGTTTGACGAGCACGATATCGATCCGCACTCGATCGACTACTTGTTACTATGCACACAAACCCCTGATTATTTCTTGCCCACGTCCGCATGCATCGTACAAGATCGCATCGGGATGCGGACGACGACGGGGGCACTTGATTTTAATTTGGGTTGCTCCGGCTATGTTTATGGTCTATCTCTGGCTGATGGATTAATTCGAAGTGGCGACGTGGGCCGAACCCTGTTGATCACTTCGGAGACATATTCCAAGTTTATCGATAACGATGATCGCAGTTTGCGGACCATCTTCGGCGACGCCGCTGCTGCGACCTTGATCGAGGCGGTAGATACACAGTCCCTGCGTGCATTTACCTTTGGAACGGACGGTCGGGGCGCTGACACACTCATCGTGCGCTCTGGAGGATTTCGACCGGCGGCCGATGCAATAAAACCTCGACACAAGCATCGATGGAAGAGTCAGCTCTATATGGATGGTCCAAGCTTGATCGGTTTTGGTATCACGGTGATTCCGGAGGTCGTCGATTTAATCTTGGCGAAAGCTGAGTTGTCGGCTGACCAAATTGACTTGTACCTCATGCATCAGGCGACACTCAAAATGATCGAGCAAATGATTGTTCGGTTAAACCTTCCTCCCGAAAAAGTGCCCATCTATTTGAAAGATGTGGGCAATACTGTTTCGGCCACCATTCCAATCATGATTCAACACTTGCGAGATACTAATCAACAACTGACTCCTGAGCTATGTTCCATGTTAATTGGATTTGGGGTTGGATGGTCATGGGCCGGTTGCCTTTGGAATGACATTCTCCAGGGCAAATGCAAGCAGTAATAGGTCGCATGGATCCGAAACCCAGATTGTGAGTGTAAGTGATGCCAGCAACGTGCTGTTATCGGGTCGAAACGTCAACCTCGAGTGCGGCTCGGATTCGATCGACGCAAGGTCATTTGAACCATGGATAAACCACAAACACAGGTTGTTTTCATTCGGGAAGGGACCGAACAGGATATCCCGCAAGTCCTTAAGTTGATTCACGAACTTGCGGTATTCGAACGTGAGCCCAACGCTGTAAAGACGTCGATCGATTCGATGTTGAAGGACGGTTTTGGCGCACAACCGGTTTTCGGGATGTTCGTTGCCGAAGTTCAAAGTACGATCGTTGGTGCCTCGATCTACTATTATCGCTACTCAACCTGGCGTGGGCGTTGTTTGTATTTGGAGGATCTGATCGTCACTGAGTCTTACCGGGGTCAAGGGATCGGTCAGCAGTTGTTTAGTCGAATTGTTCGAAAAGCCAAAGAGGACGAATGTCAGGGGATTTCCTGGCAGGTCCTGAATTGGAACCAACCCGCCCTCGATTTCTATGGCAAATACGGTGCCAAATCGGAAGCGCAATGGCTCAATTGTAGCTTGTCTCGTGAGCAAATCGAAAACTTTCAAAGCTGAGGTAACCAAGCTCGATGCTTACTTCGTATGCTCGCATCATGAGATCCGGTCACGCTGATCATTGTTGCCAAAACTTCAACACGAGCACCGCTTAATCCTACAGCGCAAGGTATGTACGTCAGCCTTTCCAGGCTGACGCAATCCTCCCGGTTTGGCACAAACCAGGTAAACGGCGTCAGCCTGGAAAGGTTGGCCTGCAGCTTTGCATCGAGCCGGCGCTGTAGGATTAAGACGGGATTCCGTTCGAGCGCTCTCGAGGACGCGTCAACGTTCGATTTAAAAAGTGCCAACAGTGGACGGATTGTTGATGCATCGATATAAAGAGAAACTCATTCGGGTGACCTTTGCTTTCGGCAATGCAATCCACCCATTACAATACATTTTGGTTTAAACCAAGCTGTCGCTCACTCGAAATGCTTTTGAGATCCTGAGCTCGGACATTTTGCAATTTCATCCTGTGGAAAGAGGCATCCGTGATCAAGCAAACGTTAATGACCGATCCTGGACGTGTGCAAGCCATCCGTTTGAGCCCGGTTTTTGTTTCCCTGTTGGTTAC
>JBGTDM010000061.1:0-6271 GCA_041748315.1 Pirellulaceae bacterium | reverse complement strand
GATCAAATCAACGCGATTCATGCGATAAACCAGGTCCAAAATCGAGTCCTCGTCGCCGATCCCAAAATTCAACCGTACTCGATCACCGAACAAGTCCCGAATCGCAACGGCGACGTCAACCGGGTTGGGGTATAGAAGCGTGAACACTTCCGTTTGTTCTTCACGAAAACTGGCCAAGTTTCGTTCATACTCTTCGGTCGTAAAGATGCGAACAATTCCGGAGGTCTCGTCAATTCGATAGTACAGGTCATGCGTCTTGGTTAAGCTATCGAGGACATCAATCGGAGTTACATTGCGGAGAAAGATATTGACCTTTTTCTGGCTGGCTTGCTCGGACGCAACAATGTTCATTCCCGACTGCTCCGAAAAAATACGGATTGCTTCATCGAGAAGCTGGTCTCTGAAGTCAACTAGCTCCAAGGGTTCGCCGCGCAAAACCTGGTTCGGACGTTGACCAAACACCGGGTAAAACAGTCCATCACGAATGATGAATGAGCCATCAGGAAGTCCTTCTTGTTGCGCACCGCCAGCAGGCACAAACGATCCATCCGGTTCCTCCGGCGGCACGATAATGTCTGAAATCATGACGGATTCCTGCGACACGTCATTAACCGGAGGAGGCGTATGAACCGGCGTAAGCTCCTCCGATTCCTGTGCCGTCAAAGATAGAACCGACACACCGGCCAGTACAGCATACGACAGCAAACTCCCCAATCGCAACGAAGTTGCTGGAGGAAGAAGACAACAGCTTAACCACATCCATGCGGGGTTGTTTTTCATTGACGGCGATTAGTTGCGCGAACCATTCCATTCGTTCGCTGTTGATTCAATCGAGCGTCAGTCGTAGAGAGTAACGACTCGATCGAGGTCCAGAAAATTGATCTCAACCACTTCTTTAGTGATTTTTTGAACCTGAATCAAGGTCCAAACGCCATTTTCTACCGGAATCGACATTTGTACGTTTTCGCGAATCCGAATCGACTTCCCACCGACATCCAGAATTGCCTGCCCGCCGCCGCGACTAACCACTTTTGATTTGATCGTGAATTCAGGCAATGTCAACAATTGCCGCTTGAGTTGCTCATTCTGGGTTTGTATTTCTTGAGTCAACTGACCGACTTGCGTGGTCAAGCTAGCAATTTGTTGCTTGAGCGTTTGGTTTTCATCCCGTAAGCCCTTATTCTGCTCAATGTACTCGTTTAGTTTGTCAACCTCGCGAATCGTTTTGAGTGTCTCGGTGATGATGTCAGTGCGAGTGGCGGGGTCCTGTTTGGGAGCTTCTTCCTGACTGCCAGCGACTGGAGGAGTCTCCTGGCCGACCACTGACGCACAGCAACCAGGCATCGAACCCATTATCAGCCAAAGGAATGCGCCAAAGGCACCCCATCGTAGAAACACCAATTTGTCACGCGTTGAATTTTGAGATTGCATCGAATTACCTTGGATCAGGAACCGGCCGCGACGAGTGCCATGAAAAACGCGATGTAAACGTAACCGACGACACCACCCACCGCGATCGTCAAAACCGGGGTCAAAATCGCGTTGAGTCGTTTGATCATTGCCTTTAGTTGTGCATCTTGAAAATCCGCAACTTCATCCATGGCGCGATACAACTCACCCGTCTGTTGCCCAATCGCGGCCATACGATAGAGCATCGGATGAAACGCGCCTGCCTGTTTAAAAGCATCGGCGAGGCTTGCTCCACGAATGATGTTTTCCCTGGCACTTACAATCGTCCGTCTTAGAAAACGGTTACCAACGATTTTTTCGATAGCCGTTAACCCTTCTGTGAGTGTAACCCCGCTTTTCAGCATCATGCTTAAACTTCGCGCAAACGTGGCGGTTTCTCCCATTTGAAATAGTTTACCAAAAATGGGGACGCGCAACAACCACTTGTCGATCACAATCCGTGATTCCGGAGAAACAAAGGCGATCCAGGAACAAGTCACAATGGTCAGCACGGCCACAAGCAGAAAGGGATAGTATTCGCGCAACCAGAATGAACTGTCGATCAAGGTCTGAGTCATGACCGGTAAATCTTTTCCGAGGCTCTGCAAATAATTTTCGAGCTGCGGAATCAGAAAGATAATCATGTAGGTCGTCACCGCTGCAGCCAACACCAAAATAAGTACCGGATAGATGGTCGCGGAAATAATTGAGTCGCGTGAATCGCGTCGGTTGCGCATGGTTTGAGCAGCGCGAGTCAACACCATCGCGAGATTTCCCGATTGCTCACCGACCTTGACCAGTCGCAACACGAATTCCGGGAAGCAGGAATGTGCAGTCATCGCCTCACTCAGCCCCTGCCCCGCTTGAATCTGACTGCTGACATCACTCCAAATGCGTTTTAAGGTGTTACGCGGCGTCTGTTCAATAACGCTCTCGATTGCCGTCAACAATGTCATGCCGCTGCGCACCATCATTGCGAGTTGCAACAGTGACATTTCAACGGACACGGCACGAGGGGGCAAATGATGCGTCCATCGCATCGAAAGTGCTTTCCGCGAATCGGGGACCGATTGTGCGTCCATGAACAACACCATCCAACCACGGTCACGAAGTTGGCCGGCAGCCAAACTCTTCGAGGGTGCCGAGATGGTTCCGCTGTGTGGTAAGCCCTGTGAGTCTTTTGCTTTGTACTGGAATTCAGGCATCGTTTTAGGCGAAGTAATGCTTGCGAGAAGTGTTTGCAGCGACATTCGCGGATTTTTGTTGAATAGGTCGTCGCGGGTCCTGGGCTCGACAAAATCCAGTGGGGTGCTAAATCAGATTGACAACGGCCGCGATTTCTTCGAAGGTGGTAACGCCAAGTTTCATTTTTTCCACCGCATCATCAACAAGCAATGGATACTTCTGATCCTGTAGGTACTTGTTGATACTTGTCTCCCGCGCGTCGGCACTGACCAACTGACTGAGCTGGGAACTAAACGGCAATAATTCAAACAGACCCGTCCGCCCGACATATCCCATACCAGCGCAATACTTGCATCCATGCGCCTGAAAAACGGGTTCACCCTTCAACTCGGGTCGACCCAATAATCGGGCTTCAAATTCCTGTAATTCGATCGGCTGGCGACAGTGAACACAAAGCTTGCGGACGAGCCGTTGTGCGACAAAGACCCGCGAAACGGCCCCGATCAGATACGGCTCGATTCCCATATCTTTGAGCCGAGTGACGGAGGAAACGGCGGAATTGGTGTGCAATGTGGTAAACACCAAATGTCCGGTTAACGCCGCTTTTATCGCGATTTCAGCGGTCACTTCATCTCGGATTTCCCCAATCATCAGGACATCTGGATCATGCCGTAGCGAACTTCGTAACGCTTTGTGAAAGCTGACCTTATCGGCCGAGTCGACTTCAACCTGCGAGATTCCGTCAATCACGTATTCGACAGGATCCTCGATCGTAATCACGTTGATTGCACGTTGTCCAATCAGTTTTCGAATTGCAGCATACAATGTCGTGCTTTTGCCACAACCTGTGGGTCCGGTCAACAAGACGAGCCCGTTGGGCTTAGCGATACTCAATTCGAACACTTGATTATCCGATTCAAGCATTCCCAACTTTTCGAGTGTCAACTCATGGGTATTCATGGCCAGCAACCGCAAGGTCAGCCGTTCCCCTTGTTTCGTGGGGATCGTTGCGGCACGGACATCAATCAAACCAGATTTTTCATTACCCAGGGTAAATCGACCGTCTTGGGGCGCTCGGCGTTCAGCAATATCCATTCCGCTCAGGACCTTAATTCGTGAGACTAGCGCACCGTGTGCCCGGCTGGGAACACTGCGGTAATCGTCCAATTTTCCGTCGACACGAAAACGGATTCTCAATTCATTAACGCAAGGTTCGACATGAATATCGGTTGCCTGGTAAATGATCGCGGCATGAAAAATCTCATCGCACAGATTGACGATCAGTTGTCCGTCCGGGTCGATATCCTCCCCCGAAGGAAAGGTTGTTCTGGTTGGTAGCGATTGGTTGGATGTTCCCTGAACCGAATCGATGAAAATGCGATTGATGGCGCGGCGCAAGGAACTCGGCTCGGCCAGATATGTGATGACCGGCGCGTCGACATACCTTTCGATCGCCTTGATACCTTGTTGATCGCTGGCATCCACACAGGCAACCAGGACATTGTCAGCTTCTCGTGTAAATGGAAGGAGCTGTCGACGAATTGCCAGATTGCCTGGAATACGCAGTGCCCAAGTCGGATCAATTTTGACTTGATCCATATCGAGCAATGAGTGTGAATTTTTAACTTCTAGCATCGCATTTTCATTAGATGGCGCGCGATCGGACAAGCAATAGCTGTGGATTCCTAGCGAGTGAAAGCGCAGTTGCCTGGTCAATTTTTCCAGATCGATACAGTCGTGCAAGACAGGTATCCAACGTATACATTCCAGCCGCAGACGAAGTCTCCAGGATTGAACGGAGTTGATTGAAATTGCCCCCTCCGATCAGATTGGCAATCGCGGCATTAGCAACGAGCACCTCGCTGGCGAGAACCCGTCTACTGGTTTGTTGTTCGGTAGCATTCAAGCGATTAGGCAACAAGTGTTGAGCAATGACCGCTCGAAGTGAGGTCGAAAGCATTCGCTGCATCAATGATTGTTCGTCGCCAGGGAAAACGCTGATCAATCGTTCGATCGCACCAACCGTGTCCCCTGCATGGACGGTCGCGAAGACCAAATGCCCGGTCTCGGCTGCGGTGATTGCGGTCCGAATCGTTTGCAACGCTCGCAACTCACCGACCAGAATCACATCGGGATCCTGGCGTAATGCATCGACAAGTGCCTGATCAAAGTCGGGTGTATCGAGGCCAACCTGACGTTGGTTAATGAGTGATTTCCGAGAGGTGTGTACAAATTCGATTGGATCTTCAATCGTAATAATGTGCGCCGAGCGATTCTGGTTGATGTGATCAATCAAGGTTGCAAGTGTGGTGCTTTTGCCAGAACCGGTCGGACCGGCGATCAACACCATCCCGTCTGTAATCGCCCCCAAGTTATATAAGCGATTGGGAAGTCCCAACTCGTCCAGCGAACGAAACCGTTCGTCAAGGATCCTGAGCGCAATGGACGTTTTTGCCTGTGTTTGGAAAATGTTAAACCGAAACCGAGTAACCCCGGTCGCCAACGGCAAGGCAAAAGCTCCGTCAACGGATCCTCGCTGGCGGAGGATTGTCATGCCGCTGTCTCCAATCAACTCTTGAAGCAGTTGCGCAGAATCGTCGCTGGTCCATGTGGGCCGTTGATCCTCCCTATCGTCGTGGATGCAAGGGCGTATCTCCCCCGCAATGCGAAAAAACGGGGGTTCATTAAATGCCAAATGAATATCGCTTGCTCCCAATGACACTGCCTGTTTCGCTAGCTCATTGAATCGAGTTGGAAGATTTTTCTGAAGAGTCATTCGTTAGTGGAGATTAAAAACGATCTTAATCGATGAATTGCATTTCCGGTAAACTTAGTCGCTTGGTTGATTTAGCTTTTGGCAACGTGCAAGTCACACGGGTCTCAGCTCATCGCTACATCATTAAACCGCGAACAAAATCGTCCATTTGTGCAGACTATCCTTGGAGTCTGACGCCACCATGCTGATGGTCAAGGCAAATGTTTTCATTCGGTCGATATCAATAGCGGCTAAAAATTCCTGGACGTCGGTGTATGCTCCCTCGAGTTCGATTTTCCAGTATTCGATGGGTGGCGTTCCGGGAGACTGTTGATTGATACCTTGCGTGATCTGCCGAAAATACTCGGGGATGTCCGGCTCGAGTTCATAATCTTGCGAGACAATCGACAAGTTAAATTGTCCCATCATTTCAGTAATTTCCTGAACCGTTTTCAGTCGCGCTTCGGGGTTTCTCCAGGATTGACTGAGCTCCTTGATTCTAAGCCGATCGGTAGCAATTCGCTCTCGTAATCGGTCGAGGCTCGTCTTCGTCCGTTGCAAACTCTCGCGGGAGAGTTCCGCTACCTGTTCGTCAACGGCCGTGGAACGAGTACTCATGAGTTCTGTCGCCCTGACTTGAATGAGCCGTTGCTTCGGCAAAGCGATAAGAAACGAATAGACGACCAATATCAAGGCGGCTGGCAACACGCTTAATAGTCCACGTTCGCGTCGAGTTAATTTCTCTCTGGCCATTAGTAGGTCGCTCCATCAATCGCGACATTGGAATCGTTGGCCCTGGTAACAGGTGGCTCGACAGGCGGCGTAGCGTGTGCGGGTCCAATGTCTTCGAACAAGATTGAGAACTGCCAAGGCCCACCACTG
>JBGTDM010000060.1:0-2427 GCA_041748315.1 Pirellulaceae bacterium | reverse complement strand
GACGAAGACAATACAGACGATGACATTAAGTCGGACGTTGACGGCAATGCAGCCTCGCCGGATACCGATCACGAGAACGACTAGTGCCTGATCAACGATGATGGATTTCCGCCATCGAATCGCCATGGTCGCTCGATCCATCAAACGAATTTGGCGATTTGCGCCGTTCTGAAAGACCTGCCCCGGCCGGATAATGTGGCCAAACCCGAACGGGGAGTACAACGGGGAGTGCATTGTTGTGGCTTCCGTAGGTTTTGACGATCTGTCTCCCCAGTTTTTGAAGATTTAAATATGCAAATCGAGCCAGATACCCGTGACGGCGTTTGCGACAGCGAGTTCGATGTCGTTGTAAACGGCAAGCCCTATCGCGCTACGGCAAACACCACAGTTTCAGACTTGATACAGCAACTCAAGATCGGTACGGCTGTTGCTGTTGAGATCAACGGAGAGTTAATCATTGGTAATCGTCATCAGAGTTTCAAGCTTTACCCGTCAGCCCGAATCGAAATCGTTACCTTAGCTGGCGGCGGATAGCGTTAGGTTGCTGCATCATCGCTTACACTTGGCTATTATGAATCATTGGCTCAGAGTGGGGGGGACGTTCCGTCACTCCGTTGCGGGCTTCGACGGACCTTGGCTCGCAATATCACAATATCCTAATCCTACAGCGCCGGCTCGATGCAAAGCTGTAGGCCAGCTTTTCCAGTCTGACGCCGTTTACCTGGTTTGTGCCAAACCGGGAGGATTGGGTCAGCTTGGAAAGGCTGACGTACATACCTTGCGCTGTAGGACTAATCCCCTCAATGATTTGTGTCGTGACGTATACGTAAATTATGGTGCTGCAACGCGGTTTGGTTCGTGAAGCAAATACTGAAACAAATGAAGCAAATACCAGGCGAAGTGAAGTCCAATGACAACAGGTGATGCCCAAATTCTAGTTCCTGACTCGAACTTAAACCGCGACGACTCAAATGACGTTGTTGGATCCGAGTCAACATTGCGAATCGGAAGCATCACGCTACGAAGTCGTTTAATCTTAGGCTCTGGTCGTTATGCCTCGTTCGAACTCATGCGGGATGCGCTTGCGGCGTCCGGTACAGATTGTGTAACCGTTGCGGTTAGACGAGAGAAGTTGCATGATAGCGATGGGCGAAATATCTTGGATTTTATCGATGTCGACCGATATGTTTTGCTTCCAAATACTGCGGGTTGTTATGACGCTGAGACGGCCGTTCGTTGTGCTCGAATGGGGCGTGAGATTCTAAGTCGCTTGGGCAATCCAGGTGCAAGCTGGGTTAAGTTGGAAGTCTTGGGGGACAGCCGCACACTTTTACCCGACCCCATCGAAACACTCAAGGCGACGCAGATGCTTGTCGCCGAGGATTTCCAGGTTTTATGTTACACCAGTGACGACCCGGTTATCGCACTAAAATTGAAACATGCCGGTGCCGTTGCCGTAATGCCGGCTGGAAGTCCAATCGGATCTGGAATGGGGATCGTAAATCCGCTGCATCTGTCTTTGATTTTCGAACAGCTCAAAAGCGATGATCCCGAATACCCAATCATTGTTGACGCCGGAATCGGGACGGCAAGCGATGTGACCGTAGCCTTCGAGTTAGGTGCCGATGGAGTGCTTCTCAACTCGGCAATTGCCAAAGCAAAACATCCCGTATTGATGGCCGCCGCAATGCGCGCTGCCTGTACAGCAGGTGTTTTGGCAAAAGTTGCGGAACGCATGCCGAAATCTCGATATGGATCTGCAAGCAGTCCGGAACACGGACAAATCGTGAAATGGATTGAATAGAATTTTGGAGTTGAGTTTTGTCGGATCGGTACGCAGCTTCGGAAATTAAAGTGCCAAATTACTAACAAAATCGCCAATTCCACAGATTTTGTTAGGATTTTTCAAAATTGTTCGCTTTTTTGCATTTTTTAAATTCTGAAAAGAAGCTAAATCTTTCCTAACTTACCTACCTAAAAGCTTGACAGTGACTCGCGGTCAAAATATAAATAGTTACTGCGGTGGAGAGTTTTCATCCCCGTTGCCCACATGTCCCTCACCTACAGACGAGAACTTCACCATGAAAGAACTCTTAAAGACATTGAGATTAGCAAGCTATGTATTTGCATTGCCGCTAATTATTACTGCGGCTGTCTCCGCGCAGCGGTTCGTCAACCAAGATGAAAGTTTGGTCGACGATACCAGAACCGCATTCGGTGTATCAACGACCGAAGCTCTACCCTCGGCTCCGTTAGTAACGGTGGATGTTCCCTCCAGTTTCTCTCATGTTGTACATGTCGATGAAGCTGGTGGCGTGAGTGGTCGAGTTGCCTTGATGAATGATGGTGCGCAAGTTGGCGCACAGAATTTAAACGTTTCACTTAATCGTCGAGGCGCGGTGATTGCGTCCGGCGTTACCGATAGTG
>JBGTDM010000059.1:0-6805 GCA_041748315.1 Pirellulaceae bacterium | reverse complement strand
CCATTGGCGTCCTTCCATCAACCGTCCGGTGAACTCGTCAACGATAATCACCTTGCCATCACGAACCACATAGTTGACATCCCGCTTGTACAAGTTGTGGGCTTTCAGAGCGTTGTCGATCAAATGCGGCCAATCCATATTTCCGGCCGTATAAAAACTTTCAACCCCGGCCATTCGCTCGGCTTCGCGAACTCCCTCATCGGTCAAGCTGGCGGTATGGTCTTTTTCACTGACAGTAAAATGCTGCTCTCGTTTGAGGCTTCGTGCGATACGGTCGGCTTCCGCATATTTGCGAGGATCTTGATGCGCTGGTCCAGAAATGATTAACGGGGTACGGGCTTCATCGATCAAGATGTTGTCGACTTCGTCAATGATCGCGTAGTTTAATGGACTTTGAGATTGTCGATATCGAGGATCGAACCGTTCGTCATTTCGTGCTGCGGGGCGCATGTTGTCGCGCAAGTAATCAAAACCGAACTCGTTGTTGGTTCCGTAGGTGATATCGTTTGAGTAAGCCTTTTGCCGTTGCGCTGCGGGCATATCGCTTTGGATAGCGCCGACGGTCAACCCTAACCCCATATACAGTGGGCCCATCCACTCCATGTCACGGCGCGCCAGATAATCGTTGACCGTAACGACGTGGCAACCCTTGCCGGTCAATGCGTTCAGATACGCGGGGAGTGTTGCCACCAGCGTCTTTCCTTCACCGGTGACCATTTCCGCCACGCGACCGCTGTGTAATGCCATGCCACCTATCATTTGCACGTCATAGTGTCGCAGCCCCAGAAATCGCTTACCCCCCTCGCGAACCGTGGCAAATGCCTCGGTCAGAATGTCATCCATCGTTTCTCCGGCCGCCAGGCGATCGCGAAACTTTTGCGTCTGTTTGACCAACTCTTCATCACTTAACTTTTCGAGTTTGGATTCCCATTCATTGATCGAATCGACCTGAGATTGCAACTTCTTGACCGTCCGCGCATTCGACGAACCAAACAGCGAAGTAATCATTCGCTCAAAGCTTCGCAGGAATCCCCCGAAGATTGTACTTAAGATTTCCCAAATTCGTTCCAAAATTTCCATGAGCTAACCAAATCGCTCCGTTGAACAGACGATCGTCTGACAACGGCAAGTTGACAAAGTGACAATTGTTAAAGAATGCCTGAGGACGTCGAGGCGTCTCGGAACTATTTGATTTCTGGTTAATTTAGCGACTGTGTGCAAATCACCCATTCTCAAAAGCTTATAATTACCAAGCATTAAGGTCAACGGAGATCGTTCACAGCGCCCTCGAATTTGAACTCTTGATCCACGTTTGGGCCCCGGTATCAAAGGTATCGTATGACCGGGCCGCCGCTTCAAACTTCATCGCAGCGATAAGTTTCTCGCCATCAAACTCGATTTATGATAACGATTTTTGCCGGTTCTGTTGATTCCACATCGTCTATTTTGCGGAGAAAAGCCAATCGCACTTGATTCAAACGGTGAATTTATCGACGCTATTCTCACTAGAATCAATGGACATCCATTCAGACAAACATCAACTGAACTCCAAAGAAATTCCGACGTGAGCCAAAAAATACCCGCTTTAACAACAGATATCACTGGAGAGATGATTCTACTGGGTTGCGGAACATCGGTGGGGGTACCCGCATTAGGCTGTCCCTGCGACGTCTGTACCGGAGGGAAAGCAAAAAATCAACGTACGCGAGCGAGCGCGATTTTTGGTCTACCCCAGGGCAATCTGCTGATCGATACGTCTCCTGACTTGAGGACGCAGTTGCTCCGCGCCGGGATTGGAATTGTCCATGCTGTGCTCTATACCCACGAACACGCCGATCATATTTTCGGAATGGATGACTTGCGGTTATTCCAATTTTATCTAGGCCACCCCGTGCCGGTGTATTGCAACGAAAAAGTCGAGCAAAAACTCAGGCTGGTCTTCGAATACGCGTTCGCAAAGGAAAATCAAACACACGCTGGAGCCGTACCCGCCATTGACCTGAATTTAATCGATGACCAACCATTTACGGCGCTGGAAACAACCATCACGCCGATCCCCTATGCACACGGCCCACGATTCACCGTATTGGGTTTTCGCATCGGCAACATTGCCTACTGCACCGACTGTAAAACCATTCCCGATTCGAGCAAATCGTTGTTGCAAGATTTAGAAGTGTTGATTATCAGCGCCTTGCGCCCCACTCCGCACCCAACTCACATGAACATCGCTGAGGCGATTGACACGGCGAAGCAACTCTCGCCTAAACGGACGATCTTTACCCACATGTCATGTCATATTGATTATGACTTGATCTCGAAGCAACTCCCCAGCTTTGTTGAACTGGGGTACGACGGCCTCCGTGTCCCACTCACCTGATTCGAATTCAGTTCATGGGTTGGTTCAACGGGATGCACCGTCTCATGAACGGATCGTCGAGAATTGAGTTATTACCTACGCTTGTATAGCCACTGGGGGACGACAACCGCTGTTGTTATCTGGTCGGAATCGACCAACAAAAAATCTCTCGATGATTCCAGCGAGAGATTAAGATTCAGGTTGTGTCAACGAATTCCCAGCCTGCGGTGGGTCAGCCAATCGCCGGCAATTTCACGGGGTGACTCGTGTCACGATGCCATGCGTTGAGGCATCAATATCGCTAATTTCGTTGAGCTATTTTCTTTTGCATGATTTGCAGGTAGTCGATCGTAATATTGAAAACCTCTTCCATGTAATAGGTGCGCTGAATTTTTGCATCGGAATTCATTTGCTCTTCGAGTGTATTGCGATCAGCTTCGTCCGAGTCGAATTCAGCGCGGCGCCTTTCGAACGCTTCGCGATTCAACGTCACTTTCTTGCTGTTCTTTTGTTCCAGGTAACGCTCGATTTGTCGATTGATCCGCACAAAGTCCTCGGTTTCGGCGATCCTGGTCGCGGATTTCTCCTTCAATTCGTCGATGATTTCTGGGCTGATTTTACCCAACGTCGTGAAACTAGCCGCTGCAATTTGATGAAAATCGACAGGGAAGTCCAAATCGGCCTCACTGACATCCATATGATCGGTAATCGAAGGTAGGACAATATCTGCGGGTACGCCTTTGAGTTGAGTGCTATCTCCATTGGGGCGATAGAACTGTTGAATCGTCAGTTTTAGCGCTCCAAAACTCTTGGGGGCATTCGCAACGCGATAAAACTCCTCGCCCAAATCAACCAGTGTCTGGACCGTCCCTTTGCCATGGGTCGCTGAATCGCCGACGACCAGGCCTCGGTTGTAATCCTGAATTGCGCCGGCGAGAATTTCGCTGGCACTCGCACTGAACTTGCTGGTAAGCACAACCAACGGACCTGACCACGCCATTCCAGATTGAGTGTCGTCGAATGTCTCAGTATTTCCTAAGAAATCCTTGACTTGCACAATGGGTCCCCGATCGATGAATAAACCGGTGCAATCGATCGCTTCGCGCAGGCTTCCACCGCCATTACGGCGCAAATCCAGCACGACTGAATCGACTCCGGCCGAGGTGAAATCTTGCAAGATTTTAGCGACGTCTCGGGTCGTACTTTTCGAGACAGCGGTTCGCGAGTTTGACATGTCGGCATAAAAGCTGGGCAAATCAACAACGCCAATTTTGTAAGCCGAACCGTCAGGTTTTGTTCCAGCCTCAAAGATCTCACCACGGGCGGCGCTATCGATGAGTTTCACCTTTTCTCGCGTGATTTCGATCGTTTTGATTTCGTTGCTTCCCGACAGGACGGCCAATCGTACGATGGTGCCGGCCTTCCCCCGAATCATGTCTACAACATCATCCAGTTTCATATCGGTGACGTCGACCATCTCGCCGTCGATTTGTCCCACAGCAACGATTTTGTCCTCGACTTTCAACTCGCCATGTTTATCGGCAGCACCTTCGGGAACAATTCGAGCGATTTCCGTCAAGCCGTCATCCGTTGAGCGGAGTGTGGCGCCGATCCCTTCCAGCTCAAGCTTCATGTTAATCAGGAAACTTTCAAAGGACGACTTCGACATGTACGAGGTGTGCGGATCGAAACTCGTTGTAATGGAGGAGATGTAGACTTCCAGAACGTCATCATTTTGATAGTTGTGGAGTCGATTCGCGAAAGACTGATATCTTCGTACCAGCCGCTCCTTGGGGTTTTTTCCAAAGGCTTTCTCGTCATTTTCATACAGCAATAAATTGTATTTGATACGCTTGCGCCACCGGTCCTGCATTTCCTCGATCGTCGGTGCGTAAGGAATCAGTTCCCGATCCGTAACCAAGTACTCGTCCAGGGTAAAATCATGATCGGCATTGATGATCTCCGGAGCATCGGCGACCCGTTCATCAACACGTTGCACGAAGCGATTAAATACCAGAAATGCGATGTCGAACTTGCCTTGCTGGAAGGTCTCATCGATTTTATCAGCGACTGCGGCGAACTCATCAATATCCGATTGCAGGAAATACATTTTCATCGGGTCAAGGTTCTTGACGTAGATATTCATGGCTCGCTGAGCGATTTCGTCATTGAGCTTGCGGTTCGACAAATGCCGCCGCAAAAAATTATCGATTAACCGAGCTGCGGCCGAGAACTCGCGCCGCGGCTTGCCGAAGTCATCGTTGCCGGCACTGGCCAACGGCTGTGCTGTCAAAATCAGCGCCGTGACAAGACAGAGTATGCCAGCGCTTTGATTCAAGACACATCGCTGAATTCGTTGCATGATAGGGCCTTTCTTGAGTTTCGCCAAAAACCTGTATAACTCGCCTTTAAATTGACTCGGCGGTCATCAGGGAGGAATCGTAGATCATGTATGAATATTAATGAGTCCCCTGTATTGGGACAAGATGAATAACGGATGACTGTCGGGTTCAGCTTAACACAAAACCCGAGATTTATTCGGGTTCGCTGCTGGGCGGATTCGAAAAACAGCCGCCGCTCACCTGCTGGCAGCCGAAAATCCGGCGGATTTACGGTCGCGCACACCGAATCGATCGCATAACAGGCACTTTTGGGGAGGGTATTCACAGCACATGACATTGTTGCGGCAAACTTGTTGATCTTGCGTAATCGTTGCTGATAATTGACTGATCTCAAGAATTCTCTGGGACGGTTCTGCTGGATGGCTCACCAATACAGATGGAAAATCGTGCTAACGGGGAAAAAGCGGCAAAGCTTGTATGAGTAGGATAACTTCGTCAAAATGATAAGATAATCGCTGAACCGATTCCCAGCCCGATCCTCGAATTTGATCGGTCTGCATCGTTGCCCTGGTCGCGAACCACCCAAACATACTGGATATAACCTATTTCCGTGACAACATATTTATTATCTCAGGATGGTGCACGGGCAGGCACCAAATTTCAACTTTTGGCATCGGACGAGAACCTGCTTGGTCGTGATTGGCAGTGTCGAGTTGTCTTGGGCGATCCGCAATGCTCTCGAGTGCATGCTTCGATTTTTTTTAATGATGAAGGCTGGTGGGTCGAGGACCGAGGAAGTAGCAACGGCACCTTTGTTAATGGCCAGCGAATTCATCAAGCGAGACTGATGGATAGTCATGAAGTACGACTCGGTTCCTCGCTTTTTACGTTCGTCGATCGACCGGAGAACGACGTCAATACTCCTGCTGAGTTACAGAACGAAAGTGATGTTACGGCTCAGACGTTGATTCTTGATGAAGCTTTTAACGCGAGCGAAACCGGGCAGTACACCCTTGACTTTCTTAAGAATCACAAATGGGGAGAGGACTTTTTCTTTCTGTTTCAATTGAGCGTAAAGTTATTGGGAGTCGATGGCGCGGATGAAGTCGCACAGATTTGTATTCGCCGGTTGTTTGATCGTACGCAGGCCAGTGTGGCCGGATTCATGTGGTTGACAGACCGTGGGCAACTCCACCCCAAGGTCGTTTACCCGCTTGAGCACTCCAAAAAACTGGAATTGAATGAACGGTTAACCAAACGTGTGGTAATGAACAAACATGCCCTGCGAATTGAGCATTCGTCCACACGGCATGGCAAACATTATGCGGACTCGATTTGCACACCGATCATCATCGGCGGAGAAGTGGTCGGTGCCCTGCACCTGTATCGTCGAAAAGAGCCATTTCGAGACGTTCATTTTCAACTGTCAAACTCCGTCGCCAATATCATGGCCAAGTCGCTGGATCGAGCGCATCGCCAGGCATCATTAATTGCCGATTACTCTCGGCTTGCAGAAGCATCAGCTGATTGCAATGAACTTCTGGGAGATAGTGGTCCGATGCAGACGTTGAAGAGCAAAATCGCACGTATTGCCAAAGCGACGGGCAGCGTGTTGATTCGTGGCGAAAGTGGTGCGGGTAAGGAGTTGGTTGCTCGTGCTCTGCACCGCGCCAGTCCCCGACAGAGTCGTCCAATGCTCAGCGTCAATTGTGCCGCGATTCCAAGAGACCTGATGGAAAGCCAGTTGTTCGGTCACAAGAAAGGGGCGTTTACCAGCGCCGATAGCGACCACGTCGGATGGTTTCAACAGGCAGATACCGGAACGCTATTCCTGGACGAAGTCGGTGAATTGACGCTCGAAGGACAAGCCAAGCTGTTGCGAATTCTCGAAGGTCATCCGTTTCTTCCCGTCGGAGGGAGCGCCGAAGTCACCGTCGACGTGCGAGTTATCTGTGCAACCAATCGGGATTTGAGCGAATTTGTCGCGGAGAAGAGGTTTCGAGAGGATTTATTCTACCGACTGTCTGTCTTCGAATTGCTTATCCCTCCGCTGCGCGACCGAGGGAGTGACATTCAAATGCTCATCGAACACTTTTTGGACCATTAT
>JBGTDM010000058.1:0-16860 GCA_041748315.1 Pirellulaceae bacterium | reverse complement strand
TAGGCGCCTGGCGTATCGATGAACGTGATTACGGGCAATTGGTACTTCGCAGCAAGGCGCATTTTACTCATGGCTTTGCGGTAACCTTCAGGATGTGCGCATCCAAAAAAGTTCTCCGTTCGATCCTTGAAGTTTCGCCCCTTTTGGTGTCCGACGACTAATACTTTTCGGCCATCAAGTTTGGCAAAGCCGACTCGCATTGCTCGGTCGTCGCCAAAATATTTGTCACCATGCAACTCGACAAACTCATCGAACACCAGCGACAGATAGTCGATCGTATGCGGTCGATTCTTGTGTCGGGCAACTTGAACTGTTTGCCAGGGTGTCAAATTAGCGTAGATTTGCCGCGTGGTATCCGCGAGCTGTTTGCGCAAGTGACGCAATCTTTGTGTCGTTTCGGCGGATTGTTCAGGTAGTTGCCTCAGCGCTTCGATTTGTTTTTCAACGTCAGCGATTGGCTGCTCAAACGGCAAGTAATCAAACATCCCAGGTGCTACTTTCATGCTTCGTTAAGTTTCGGACGCATTCCAGCCCGGTAGACTGTTGTTCGCTTAAACTCGGCCAAAAATTCCTGCATCGTCTGCGGTCGCTTCTTCGGATCCTTATTTAGAAGTCGCATCACCAAAGCAGCCATTGGCTCGGAGACTGAGCGGTTGAGCGCCTGCAGCGACGGAGGTACCGACCGCAAATGTTTCATTAACAACTCATCCGAATTCACTCCGGTGAAGGGTGGCTTCCCGGCGAAAAGTTCGTGCAACAAACAACCAAAGCCGTAAATGTCGACGGTCGGCTTCAATGCTTTTCCGAGGATTTGTTCGGGTGCCATATAACTGCGAGTCCCTTGAACCAGATTCTTACGTCCCAACAACCGCAACAGCCCGCCTCCCCCCTGCCCTTTGATCGGCTTGGCAATCGAAAAATCAATCAACTTCACCGTCCCTTGTTCATTGACCAAAAAGTTATCGGGTTTAACATCGCAATGCAGCCAACCTTTGCTGTGCAAGTGTTCCAAGCCGAGCGCACATTTTTCAATATACGCTGGAATATTAACCGCCACAAAATGCGGACGCTCGCGAATCTCCTGCTTCAAGTTCTTTGCATTGAATAGCTGCATCACGATAAACGGGGTTCGATGGTTCACGAACTCATATATCGAGATAACGTGTGGGCTCTCCATCTCCTTCCCCACCATCGCTTCGTTGCGCATTTGCTCGATCTCAGTCTTGTCTTCCCGGTACTCCTCCAACACGACTTTGCACGCAACGCGCTCATTTTCGCCTGATCTTTGCGCCTCCCAAACATTACTACGACGCCCCGATCGAATGAGCCTGATCAATCGATAGGGACCCAAAAAGTTTTGGCTACTGGTCACGAAGTAACACCTGACAGAACAAGGATCAAAACATTTCTTGACAAATTACGGTTCAATTCAGTTTAACAATTTTTGGTGCCGATGACCATGACATGCCCAGCCACAGTTACCGCAAAATCCTTCAGCATTCGGGGCTACCCACGAGAACCAACACGGCTCTACGAATCGATCGAAACGCCAACCGACAACGCAAAGATTGGTACAGGTTGTGAGTTCCTCCCCTGCCCGTCAATTGGGTTCACGTCAGCCACAGTCGAGTCAGGTCGTGAGCCAACCCGGCCGGCGTCAATCATGGCTGCGTCGCCAAATGCTCGGGTCGATATTGGACGGATACCAGGTAAAGCCCACAGGCCGGCGCCGTCATCCCCGCCGCCTGGCGATCACATGCTAGAAGCAAGTCCGAGATTGACTCGGAGGTTCGCCTACCCTGCCCTACGTCAACCAGCGTCCCTACGATCGTCCGTGCCATGTTGTAAAGGAATCCATTTGCCGTCATGTCGATCGTCAAGAATTTGTATGACCCCTTTTGGCGACCCTTTAATGTCAGCGCAGATAACTCGCGAACCTTCGAATTTCTAGTTGAACCGGTCGTCTCGAAGCTGGAAAAATCTTGGACCCCAAGCAATCGTTCGGCGGCTTGATGCATGGCGTCGAGATCTAGTTTCCGTGGCAGATACCAGCTTCGATCAAGCTCGAACGGTGAAAGCGGCGAGTCAAATTGGATTCGGTATCGATATGTTTTGCCGATTGCATCGCGAATCGCATGAAACCCATCGACAGCTCGTTCAGCAGCCAGGACGCATAAATCCTGCGGAGTCATCGCATTCAGCGCACGAACCAACGTTCCAGATTTCAAATTCGTTTCCGTTTGGCAACTGCATACTTGACCCAACGCATGAACACCAGAATCGGTTCTGCCGCTGGCAGTTATTCTGATCCGCTCGCCCGTCACCTCAAACCAAGCCTGTTCGATCGTTTGTTGAACCGAGGCACCATTGGGCTGGATCTGCCAGCCAACATAGTTGCCTCCATGATACGCGAGTGTCAACTTGACGGACCACTTCATTACATTGCTTGCCAACCACGAACAACATCATAAGTTAAACTTGGCATTGAGTCAGTGGACGTGTTCCTAATCCACCGTACAAGGCTCATTTCCAGACAGCCCGGTTGCCGACTGGGAACGTTGGGGACGGATACCAATCAACAAAAAATGCCCGTCGAACAATTTGCTCGACGGGCCTTGTTATACCTTGGCACAGGTGGTCGTTAAAACCCCTTCCCTGCCCTGCTTGTCCAATATTAGCGAGAAGCAATTCTTTCGTATTCGTCCATGAAGCTCACATCATGTGACTGACCACCAACCACTGCAATCGTCTTGGCCCGTGTCACAGATTCACCGTTCACGTCAAATGTAACTTCGATCGTGTAATTGTCCCAACTTTCACCAAGCTGCAAAGAATCTGTTGAAAAGAACCGAACTGGACCACGAGTCATCGACTCGTTGCCAGCCAAAACAACCTTGGCATTTTCCGGAACTTGGACCATTACCGAGGTGATCTTTTCGGCCCGGTTATCAAAATCAAAGTCGATCGTTTTGCTTTCGCCAGCACGAAGATCAACAATGCGCGTCATGACGCCACGACCTTCTAAAACTGCCTGAACCTCGTATGTGTAATTTCTTCCTGCTTGCAATGCGCGAGACACGAACTGACGTTGCTCTCCCTGGGTTCGAGTCAACTTGCCATTCACATAGACTTTTGCATCGATCGGCAACGAGACATTCAGTATCGCATCAGCAGTGCCGACCGAGTTCCCATCTTCGTCGACGGCAGGTTTGTTACTGTCAACCGGACCGGTCGGTGGAATCATTCCCTCGGTGGGTCCTGGGATTGTCAATCCATCCGATGGGTAAAACGGGACACCTTGCATCCCCTGCTCCAATGGAGCGACGCCGCCGCCGTATGAATTGTAGAATCCAGTTCCTCCATGACTGCCATGGCTTCCGCCGTAACTTCCGAATCCTCCGCTACTCCCACCATAGTATGCATAATGGGTTCCTCCCGAAGAACCGTGGCTGCCCCTTGAACCGCCATAGCTACCGAACGATCCGTGCGCTCCTCCTCGGGATCCATGCGACCCAGAAAACAAATTCCTGACCCGGGGAAAAAGAACGGCGCGACCCCCGGACGATCCGTGAGAACCGCCGCTGTGGAATCCAGCGCCGCGACTTCCCCAAGAGCCCAAAGATCCAGTTGAACCGCCGCTGGCGAACCCTCGGCTTCCACCCCAAGAACCTCCCCAACTCCCCCATCCAGCATAAACCTCACCACCAGCGGCGGCCATCAATGCAAAAACAGCTGCAATCGATGACAAAAACACAAATTTACGTTTTACTGTCATTACGTTTCTCCACGAACAACCGTGTATTTTCAATTATTTTTCACAACCAAAGATCCCCCTCGTCAATCACCAACGGAGTAGGCTGGGTATTTCCAGAATAAGCCGAAAACAGACTGGGTGGAATAGGCAATTTGCTAAAGTTAGCAAAATTAACTCGCCTGGGTGTCTTTTAATTATAACGCGATTTATCCACTTTGCTGACCGTGAATCAAAAATACAACACGCAAAAACCTGCCCTAAAAAACCTGCCAGTCCTCCATTTCCCCCTTCTTCTCGGCTTTCCCCACATTGCCGTCATCCACATTGTGCGTCCTCTATTTTCGTTGGGTTGCGGGGTGGTTGGATTGGGTTTTTCGAGATAGGTGATCCCGGAAAGACCAAGGTTGGAGCAGTTGAGTCCGTTTGCAGCGAGCCTCAATCAAACGATTCAACGCTTCACGCAATGCGTGTCAAGCGTATCTTACTGGGATCAATCCGGAAGACGGGTAGGGTTTTGAGGGTCGTCTGGAATGGAATCTCCGCAGATTGGAATTGGGCTTCCGTATTTGGCACCGAGGCACTTACTGTCTGATCATTTCTAATCATCGTCCTGTCTACCTGCGGTCTGGTCCGAGAGCTTTTGGACCGGGAAGTGAAGTCAGCGAAGATTCCTCGGCGAATTCAACCGGTGTTGGCGCGGTTGGGGATCGAGGGGACAAGGTGGCTCGATCTGATGTGAAATTTCCGCCGTTACGTTGGAGGGAGCGCCGGTCGAAACTAAAGTCACCAGCAAGACACCAAACGCCGAGAACCGTGTTGGTTGCGCGGGTGCAAAGAAAAAAATTGGAATGTTCTGCAAAACGTTGAGTTGCCTGGTACGTCAACCGAATTGGCCTACCTCAGATATTCTGTCCATAATTGGAGGGAGCGAGGTTGTAGAACTCCATCAGTCATCTTTGCGCCGAACAATGATATTGTCGAAGGAAACGGAACCGATTGCCCCAAACATGCCGATTCGAACGATCGCTTCACGAGTCGCGGCGGGCACCTCGATTTCTCGATCGTAATTTTGCCATGTACGAGTCCCCTGAAAAGGACCAATGTAGGCCATGCCCAAGTCTTGTCGATCTTCGTCGAAAAACATGATACTTACAGCCGGGAGGTCCGTGGGTTTATATCCCGCTCGCACACCATCGCATTTGACCGAGGCGCTTAATACGATTTTTTTTACGCTTCGACCATCGATGGCGAGCCCTTGCATCAGATGCGCTGCCCTGCCCTGCAATTCATTTTTAAAGGTTACGAAATACTCTCCATGCGGTGCCAGTAATTCCTGTTCTCGTTCGAGTTGTCGCTGATAGTACCAGCCAATCATAAATCCATTTTCATCGGGCTCGGCTTCAAAACTTCCATTGAGCAATCGAGGTTGCGTACCATCTGGTAATACTTGCCGTTGTGATTCGGCGGTGCCCGTCATGGGGACGAACAGGGTTGGACGGAGTGCCTCCCGCACCATCCTGCTCTCTGTCTTTCGCATCAGGTAGAGCGTTTGTTGATGCCGTTCGCCCATCGGAACAACGATCAGCCCTCCTTCTTTAAGTTGATCAACGAGTGGAGCTGGAATATCCTCGGGAGAGCATGTGACGATGATCTTGTCAAACGGAGACGCTTCTGGCCAACCGGCGAAGCCATCGCCGACTTTGACGTGGACATTGTCGTATTTCAGCCGCTTCAGCGTCTTCTCAGCGCGCTTCCCCAGCGCTTCAACGATTTCAATCGTATAAACCTGATCGACCAGTGGGCTGAGCACGGCGGCTTGGTAGCCACTTCCGGTGCCGATTTCCAACACCCTGTCTGTGGGTTGTGGGTCAAGCGACTCCGTCATGTAAGCAACGATGAATGGAGACGAAATCGTCTGCTTCTCACCAATTGGAACACCAGCGTCCAGATAGGCAAACTGCTGAACTTCCTTGGGCATAAACTCGTGGCGCGGCGCATCCAGAATGGACTTGATCACTTTGGGGTTGGTGACACCTGCACCCTTGACATAGAGTTCGACCATGACTTCCCGAGCCAAAGCATGCTCTGCAGCGGTCTGACCGATAGCAGCGTTGCCGTCAAAAAAAAACATCGCATTGACAAAGACACAGATCGCCAGAAATTGCGATTGCGTCACCATCGATTTTTTATCACGGAACTCGGAGGTGACCACACTGTTCATGAATACCTGTTTTTTTCTGAGTGAGTTGGACAACATGATTATTCCTTTGCAAAAACTGGAATTTGCATTCGGCGACTGAGGAAGCATTGGTTATTATAGCCTTTATTCTGCGATTGCGAATTGACTTACCAATCATTCCCATTCCTGTGAGTTTTAGCTTGAAACCAGACCCGCTGAAGAACCAGATTAAAAACACGGCTTGGTGGCCACTGGTTTTACCATTTGCCATCTTTATGGTGGCGACGATGTTTGAACCGAAATTGGGCGATCTTGCAGACAGTTGGCCTATTGATCTTCCAACCAATTCCGAGTCAGCCCTGGCACCTGAAAGCAACCCCGATGACGCTGGCACGTGGACTTGGGCCAATCCAGCATGTCGATACTTCATTATCTACAGTATTAAAATCGTTTCGATCACGGTGCTCCTTGCGTATTGCCTTCCAATTTATCGCGATCATTTCCCGTTTAAGCTATCTTGGTGGGGCGTGGTGGTCGGACTATTGGGCGGTGTGTTATGGATTGCGTTATGTTATCTGCAAATTGAACGAACGGTCGCGTCGGCAATCGGCTTGCCTGAAGGTTGGTTCGCCAGTCGCAGTGCAGTCAATCCGGCGATTCATTTCGAGCACTTGTTGCCGTTGTCACTATTCTACTTCATCCGGTTTAGTGGTTTGGTGTTGATCGTTCCATTCATTGAAGAGCTGTTTTTGCGAGGGTTCTTTATTCGGTACATTGAAGACCCTGAATGGTGGGCGGTGAAGTTCAACCGCTTGGGCTGGCTTCCACTATGTATCGCTCCAATTTATGGAGTGCTGGCTCATCCGCTTTCCGAGGCCTTGGCGGCCGCGGCCTGGTTTGGATTGATCACCTGGTTAATGGTGCGCACAAGAAATTTGTGGGATTGCGTATCCGCGCATGCATTGACGAACTTGATGCTCGGCATCTATGTCATTTGGTTCGAGCAATGGCACTTATGGTAGGACGTTGTTTGTTGCACGCCAAGTTCATTCTGAACGGGCTGCCAATTCAAGTTGATCCAGCACGCATTGCTTGACGAGTTCAATATTGATCGACCGGGCAACCTCCATGTTCATCCGCCACTCGCGATGTGTTCGCCGATCAAACACGGTGACGCCTCGCGTCAGCTCGCCAGAGGTTTCAACCTGCCCTGCCATTCCCTCGAATTCAAACAACCGGGGCTCAAGTGCGGCGACCAAGCCGACGGAATCATTTAGCGTTATGCTCTCCATACCCAATTGTTGACGATAGGCTCGAAAGGCAAACGGCAGAATCTGTTTTAGAAAAAAGCCAACTCGTGTTTCCTCAGGGGGAATTTCGTCAAGCAAGCTAACTTCGAATTGAACCTGGCTGGTGATATCCAGCGGAACGACTGTCTTGGTCGTACGAGAGCCCAACACCTCTTGGGCGCTGGGTGGATCAAAGTAGAAATTGAATTCGGCGGCTGGCGTGATATTGCCAATGCCGTCGACGCTTCCACCGACGATCACCAGCCGGTCGACCAGTTCTGCGATATTCGGATCCCGCTTAAAGGCACGTGCAACATTCGTCAATGGACCTAAGCAGACAATCGTTACCGCGTTTGGATTAGCTCGTACACAATCGACGATCAGTTTATCGGACTCCATTAAATGTTTCAATTCCGAGACATTAAAATCCGTATTTCCTAAACCATCGGCACCGTACAAAAATGTTGTGTTATCTGATGGAGCATGCTCGCAGGGCCGCGCAGCACCAATACGCGGGTATTTTGCCGGATCAAGGATCTCGAGGATCGCCTGCATATTCCGCGTTGATTGCTCAGCCGAGACGCAACCTTCCGTCGCCGTCAACGCGAGAATCTCCAAGCGCGTATCGAATAACGCCATGCTGATCGCTACCGCGTCATCGGTTCCCATATCGGAATCGATAATGACTTTTCGTGTCATAACAAATGTCAATAGTTCAAAGGCCAGAATCAGTTAGTGTTAGCAGCAAAAGCGGGCGAGACCCTACCGAATCTGGTGTCCCGTTTAACCAAGACCCTTCGACATGCTTGCTATGTTATAATCGAATGGCGTTGCCGAGTAGAGCTGTGCGAGATTTTAGTATGGCCTCCCCACACATACAAGTTATTTATTGGACCATTTGGGGATATCGACCGACGTTGGCAAGCAATATGGTAAGGGATGCCGATCAGCTGGAATGACGGGAGGCTCCTTTGTGGAACAGGCAAAAGAACGCGTCTGTGTCGTAGGGCATGAATTTGTTTGATTCCGAGCAGCTTGGTCGCTCTCCAGCGATCAACTTGTTAATTTAGTTCTTCCTCTGAGGTGTTGATTGGTTGGCCAGGAATAGATTTAACGGGTTAATCCAGTTATCCTCGCGAAGCTCCTGTTTTCCATCCTCATCTCGACCTGGCAGCGGGCACTTCGAATTCTGCCCTGCCCTTACGGCGAAGGCATCGGCTATTTACCGCTAGATACACCCATACAATTGGAGAGCTAAACCCATGCTTGGATGGGCCCTAAACAAACTTAAACAGCTCCAGTCACTTGAGTTCGACGAAATGATTCAGGTCTTGGACGCGATCATGTCGGGAGGCGTCGCTGAGCAGGAAATCGTCGATTTTCTTACGTTACTGCACGAGAAGGGTGAATCGGTGGATGAGCTTGCAGGTGCCGCTACGGCATTGCAACAGAGGATGACGACAATTCAATGCAACCGACCATTCATGATTGATACATGTGGTACAGGCGGGGGTGGCAAGAACACCTTTAATATCAGTACGGCCGCAGCGCTCGTCACGGCTGCCGCCGGCGCCACGGTCGCAAAACATGGGAATCGAGCGATCACTGGTCGGTCAGGCTCGGCGGATGTTTTGAGGGAACTGGGGGTTCGAGTCGACGCTCCGATCTCGGTCACCGAGCATTGCTTAAATGAGTTGGGTATCTGTTTTTGCTTTGCTCCCTTGTTTCATCCGTCCGTCAAACATGCTTCCGCGGCACGGCAGCAATTGAGCTTTCCCACCATATTTAATTTGCTGGGCCCTCTTTGTAATCCGGCTCGCGCACCCTACCAGTTACTTGGAGCAGGCCGAGGTGAAACGCGAGAACTTCTGGCAGCAGCTCTTGCGAGACTGGGTACAAAGAAATCGGCGGTTGTGCATGGTCGAGACGGAATTGGAGAAGTCACGCTTGGCGATGTGACTGATGTCAGCTTGGTCGAAGGACATTGCATTGAATCTTTGACCTGGCAGCCTGAGCAGTTTCTGGTTGAACGATCGGATTGGAGAGTATTGCAGGTCGCGTCACCCCAGCAAAGCGCGGAGCTCATTCGGCAAGTGCTTGCCAACTGTAGCGGACCCCATCGGGAAATTGTCGTTGCAAACTCGGCTGCCGCATTGTGGCTGGTCGGCTTGGTCCCAGATTTTCAGACCGGTAGCCAACTTGCACGGCAATCGCTGGCTGATGGAAAAGCGGCCGATGTCCTGGCGCAGCTGGCTCATCTGTCCAATCGTTAATTGAACACTTGCAAGGGGTAAACAGCCGAACTTGAGTTCCCTTGATCACCGATACATCGCTAGCAGATTGTGGTGACTTGGCCAGGCGGTTGGACCGAAGTTGGATTAACTGGGGCGGAAAACCGAAACACCGAATACGGGGTTGTGTCGAGTCGGTCAGTAGTTTTGAAACGAGACGAGTAGATTCTGTGTGGTGCCGAAATTGTCAACGCGAAGTTGCGGCAGTTCCGACCAGCAGCGGAACCGTCAACTGTCCTTTTTGCGGCGAATTGACCCACCCACCCCACCGTCAAGATGTCTCGAAGGCTGAGGCTAGTTCGAGTCCACCGCGGTTGCGCACCGATCCTGCACATCTCTTGGGAAACTTGGGGGCCAGCACGATTGGTTCAGCGTTAACCGATTCGCTCCAGAGTCAAAAAATGCATCATGCTGATTCGATTGGAACGCTGGCTAGCCAAAGCTGGATCAACCTGGCTGGTTTTTTTTTGGTGATTTTCCTGGTTGGCCAAGGATTGGTGGTTTGGTCATTTTTGGCCGGTCATTTTGGGGCATGGGCCTTGGGACAAATTGGAATCACGATCGGGGCAACGGTTACGTTTTGGCTTTTGATCCGTAAGATCGCCACGTTAGCTGATCAAAACCGCATCGTTGCGAGCCGGCTGATCAAGCTTCAACATCAATCCAATGCATCCAGCAAATCGTCACACGGTGATAAGCATCAGCGCACAACATTCCATTCTGGCGATCGTGTCGGCCAGCGCGAACGTTAATCCAAAAGTGACCGCTTCGCGGGCCTTTGTGGATTCGAGGGCGCGCTAGCCGATAAACGAAGTTCGAATTCGTTCGGGGTCGCGACGGGGTAGCATTGACCAATCAGTGAAATCGATGGTCTTGGAAATAGGAAATCGCACAGAAACTGGAGAATTCATCGGAGATATCTGCCAATTTATCGAGGAAAACGCGAATATCCAGAACGAAAACGCATCGACACACTGAATCAGTTTGATTTATGATGCACGTTACGACGTCAGAATGGCGCGTCGCACCATCCCCTCGTCTTCGATGAATCCCATGTTCCACGACTCACAGGTTCGCTCCGTTTTTATCAGCGACGCCCATTTAGGGTTCCGCTATAGCAAATCGGATGAGCTTTTGTCGTTTTTGAATACGTATCACCCCGAGTATCTTTACCTGGTCGGCGACTTTCTCGATGGCTGGCGGCTCAAAGCGAATTGGTATTGGCCGGATGTCTATTCGAAAATTATTGATCGAATTCTGAACATGGTCTCGGGGGGAACCAAGGTATTCTATACTCCCGGCAACCATGACGATTTTTTGCGGGGACCGATTCCGGCAGTTTATCCCATTGAAATTGCCGACCAGTTTATCCACACGACTGTCGACGGGCAAAAGTTCTGCGTAACTCACGGGGACCTGTTTGACACGGTAGAAAACAATTCAAAGTGGCTCTCTGGATTCGGCACATCCATCTATGACTTTATCATGTGGTCCAACAAGCGATCCAATCGTTTGCTTAAGCGATGTCAGATTCGCGAAATTAACTACGCCTATGGGTTGAAGCGTTTGAGTAAGCGAACGGTAAACCTGCTGAGCCGCAATAAATCGAAACTGGTTCGTCACGCGAAGCAAGCTGACTGTATCGGCGTGATCTGTGGCCACAATCATTTTCCAGCGATCACACGGAAACGAGGAGTGATTTACGCCAACACGGGTGATTGGGTTGAGCATACTTCTGCATTGGTAGAATTGAACGACGGAACGATGGTGTTACTCGATCAGGGTAAGATTATTGATCGTATTGATTCAATCTTGAACCAAGCGGTCTCCGTCCGTCGACGGTCCTTTCGAAAAAGGAAGCAGCCGGTTATTTCTGCAAAGGAATAGCAAATCGAACCGAGTTCAATTTGACGGATGTAATCGTCGGCAGTTTTTGGAGTCAACGTTGATGCGCTCCTCTGTGAGATGACTGCATCTCACATTGTTCATTTACGTTTGGTCCCTGAATGGCTGTTCCTAAAGAGTCGAATGGGGATTTTTTTCTAGCATTCGGCGGGATTGAACGCGTGTGTGGCGGGCTTAACCGGGCCATGGCGATGCGATGCAGGCCGCTGATATCTCGACCTGATCTCGTCAATTGACTCGAATTCGCTACAAAACCAGCAGGATGGCAGGTTTCAATTTGCGGCGTTTTACCCAAGTGCCTTTTATCAGCGGGACATCGCCATTCCTGTGTTGCTGGTGCAAGAGAACAGATGAATTGACGTACAGCTTCATATGGTTAGAATCGTTTAAATGTTGAAACAAGTTCAAATCCAGTTCCTTGATCTGCAGCGATTGCGGATTTAGCTGTTTAACTTTTTGCCTTACGGGAGTTTTTGATGGGTAACGCAGTCGAGTTCAATGACAATAATTTTCAGTCCGAGGTTTTAGATTCCAGCGAACCAGTGTTGGTTGATTTTTGGGCGAGTTGGTGTGGGCCTTGTCGCCAAATTGCACCCGTTATTGATGAGTTGGCTCTCGATAACCAGGGCAAGGCCAAAGTCGGCAAGGTCGATGTCGACAATGCCAAAGATATCGCCTTAAAGTATGGAATTCAAAGCATACCGACGATAATGGTTTTCAAAAATGGTGAAGTTGTTGAACGCGCCATGGGACTGCAACCCAAAAACAAGCTTCAGGACCTATTGAATGCTCATCTCGGGTAAGTCACCTGCGCTTCAAAAACTTGATTTTCAGACACCTCAAAACAATCTCCTGGACTGCATTTTCTGCCACGGTTCAGAATAAGCAGGTAAAGTCCATGTGCTCTGTTAGCTGATTCAAGCCGTATCGAGCAGCGTCAGATTGGGTGCCAACCGTTCGATTTGACGAGTCATATATTTTCGGACTTGCAATGTGGTCGTAAAACGCATCACTGAGCGGACGATGTTTTCGGCCTCGCTGACAGTGACCTGGCTGGCCAATTGTTTGATTGAGGGAATGAATGCGGGGCTCATACTAAAGCGTCGCAAGCCCATCCCCAGTAACAAAATGAATGACTTGGGCTGACCTGCCATTTCACCGCAAACGGTAACGGGTTTGCCACTTCGATTGCAAGCCTCGATAACCATTTTTAACACGGTGAGAACTGCTGGCGACAGGGGTTGGCACAAGTGGTTCACTTTGGGATTATCGCGGTCGGCTGCCATCAAATATTGGACCAGGTCATTGGACCCAATGGAGACGAAGTCGATGAGCTTGAGCATGTGGTCGATGGAGATCGCCGCAGCCGGAACCTCCACCATGATACCGACCGGAACTTGCTTTGTGCGGATTCGTCTGGCGCTAAGAAGTTTTTGTGCACGTTTGACCATGCCGCGAAGTTTGCGCAACTCTTCGATGGTTGTCACCATTGGGAACATCAATCGCACGGTTCCGGTCTCGAATTTACTGGCCGCCCGCAGGATGGCTCGGATTTGAGTGTTAAATAATTCCGGATGTTGAAATGACAGCCGGATACTTCGCCAACCCATGAACGGATTGGCCTCTTGATGATGGTGCCCCAGGTAGGGAACGGTTTTGTCGCCTCCAATATCCAATGTCCGAATTGTCACATTGTGATTCGGGCTATTGGCGATTACCTCTCGATAATTTTCGTACTGTTCGTCCTCGTCGGGCACGTCAGGGTGCGTTAAGTACAAGTATTCTGTGCGATACAATCCGACACCTGATGCGCCCATCGCCTGAGCCGACTTTGCATCGGCCACAACATTGATGTTGGCCTGCAATCGCAATTCACAGCTGTCCGCCGTCAATGCAGGCAGGTCTCGATTTTCGGCCAGTTGGTCTTTGAGATCGAAAAACTCCCGTTCGAGTTTACGGAACGCGGTAAGATTCTCTGAACTTGGATTGATTTCAACATGTCCCGCACGACCATCCACAACGATCGAATCTCCGGTCTTCACATGCCGTAGGATTCCACTGACACCCGAGACCGCTGGGATACCTCGTGATCGAGCAATAATTGCTGCGTGACTGGTTTGGCTTCCTGCCTGAGTGACGATTCCTCCGACTTCCATTTCGCCTAATGCCACGACCTGCGACGGAAGCAACTCATCTGCAATAACAATCACGGGGCCTTCGGGAATCGTATGTTCCTCGGGTGCAAGATCGACAAGGCGGCTGCTCAGGCGTAGTACGACGTCCCGCACGTCGGAAACCCGATCTTTGAGATACTGATCCTTGGTGCGAGAGAACATCACCTCGTAGTCGTCGAGCAGTCGTTTTAGCGCTGCAGAGGCGGTCATGCGATCGTCAACAATCCAGGCTCGAATCTTTTGCGTGAATGCGGCGTCGCGCAAAATCGACTGATGAACGGCAAAAATCGACGCCTCATCGTGGCCAACCTGGGATTCGACTTTCCGCTCCAAGGCACGCAGTTCAACCGTTGCTCGATCGCGGGCAGTCTCGTAGTTGGCGAGCTCAGCCGTGACTTCCGAGTCCTCCAGCTTCTTGGTCTCCGGGTTGACGAAGATTTCGTGAATGACATAAGCCGTGCCAATAGCGACTCCCGGAGAAACGGCTATTCCTTTTCGCATCTAAAGTCGTACCTTTCATTCCATTTAGAATTCTTCCAGCTGTCGCGAGACGCCGGTTATGGTGTTTGCTAATCTCGATCAAACGTGCGAGTGGACTGACGCAACCGTGATTCAAACGATTCTACAGTAAATCTGTATTTTCTAAAGGAATGACAGCGCAATTGGCGACCGGCGATTGAAAGAACTCGATGCTTGATGTTATATTCCTTGCGCTTCGCTAACCCCTATCGATGGGCGTTCGCGTCGTTTCTGGGTCAGCCTTTGAATCGGGTCAGGCAACAAATAGCGGAACGACCTTGGCCGACAACATGTAAAAATCGCGGTTTTGCCAGAAAAATCCCCGGAATCGGCGATTGGTTACTGTGAATGAATCGGATAGCTAATTAAAATTGTCGATTAAAATCTTCGATGGCTCCCGCGATGACTGATTTCCAATCGGCAGTCGTTTGGGCCACCGGTGGATTGGATGGTTGATGTCGAACGGGTCGCGTCGACGTCCGCCTTTCGAGTTGGCGGAGGGGACCGGTCGGGATGCCGATTTCCAATTTCAGATAGTCGGCGATTTCAGCAACCCCATCGCTTCTTTACTTTCGTTTGGATAATACTGTTTTAGGGCCCAATGCATTTTTGCCAATTAGATCGAATCACCGAATTATTGCCGGGAAACCGAATCAAAGCGATTCGAGGCTTGGCGCTCAGTGAACCGTACTTGCAGGATCATTTTCCTCGGTTCCCGGTTATGCCTGGCGTGTTAATGCTTGAATGCGTGTACCAGGCTGGGATTTGGCTAGTTTATGCTTCGGAGGACTTTCGCTACTCAACGGTTGCCTTAAAGAAAGCTGATCAGGTTAAGTTTTATGACTTTTTGCAACCGGGAAACCAACTTTCGGTCACCGTGGAATGGAAAAAGCAAGTCGCCGATGAGATTTCAATGGTGGCTTCTGGCGAGATCAATGGGAAGTCCGCACTGAAGGCAAGAATCACGTTGGACCGATTCAATTTAGCTGAACGCCAAATGGCGTCGACCGCCCATGACGAGTACATCCGCATGTCGCGAAAAGATGAAATGCTTCGGCTATTGAACCCCTTGGGGGAAATTCGCAAGGAGATCCTGCGCGTCAAACCTGTTTCCAATGGGAAATTTTGAAATCAGCTATTGGCCAAATGGCTGTTTCAACCTAAAACGTAAAGATTATTTTTAAGAAAACGTCACTGGAGAAATCGAATAATGTCAACAAGAGATGAGGTTTTTGAGAAAGTTAAGGATGCGCTGATCGACGCCTTGGGTGTCGATGACGATGAAGTTACTCCTGAGGCAACCATGGTCGGTGACCTCGGCGCCGAGTCGATCGATTTCTTGGATATTGTCTTCAAATTGGAGAAGGGATTTGACATTCAGATTCCACGTGACGAATTATTCCCTGACGACATTTTGACGAATGCCGAGTACGTCCAGGATGGCCGCGTGACTCCAGCGGGTGTCGCATTGCTCAAAGAGCGCATGCCATTTGCCGACTTGTCAAAGTTCGAATCAAATCCTGTCGTACAAGACTTCGGGAACTTGCTCACAGTCCAAGACCTTTGCAATTACATTTCAACAAAAGTCGGTGCGGCCTAGGGCCAACAGAACTGCCCAGGAATGATGTGCTGATATGAGTTTGGCATGGCTTCTCCCCGACTTCACAGCGTTCCATTTTAATTTGGAATCTTTACGACCTCCAACATTCAGCATGCACTTCCATGAGATGGTTTTTAATTGATCGGTTCGAAAAGTTTATCAGCGGTCAACAGGCGACTGCGGTAAAAGCGATCAGCATGACTGAGCCGGCGGTGGACGATTATAGCGTTACCTTTCCGCGCTACCCTTCTTCATTGATTGTCGAAGGAATCGCACAAGCGGGGGGAATCCTGGTTTCCCAAATTCACGATTTCAAGCATCGGGTGGTGTTGGCAAAGATTAACCACAGCACCTTTAATTTTTTCGCGGTCCCGGGCGACCGGCTCGTTATCGATGTGCAAATTTTGAATCTCCAGAAATTTGGTGCTGTCGTAAGTGGTCTGTCGAAAGTCAGCGATCATGTTCAAGCCGAAGTTGAACTGGTGTTTGCGTACTTGGGAGATGACTTCGAAGGGGTCGAACTCTTTGAACCGGGGGGGTTTTGCCGTGTCTTGAGGAGCCTCAAACTTTTTGACGTCGGTGTCAACCCGAATGGAACGCCCATCGCCGTTCCACAACATATGCGCGACGCAGAAATCGTTGATCTGAAGAAGTTTGAGCAGTATTTCGCCCACGGCGCAAAAATCTAACCGAGATTAATTGGCTCCCAGTCATCAACCTCTGGCATTCAGATCCCACAAAAAAACAGGGGCTGCGAAAATCTTTCGCCAACCCTCGATTCAATGTCATAACCGACGATGAAGCCCTCATTGTGACGAATTAGGTGTCAAGCGATCGGACGGCGGCGAGAGGGCCCAGGCAAATTATCGCTTGATTCCGTATTCTTCGATTTTGCGATAGAGCGTGGCGCGACTGACACCCAGCAGGCTTGAGGCCTGAGGAACGTTATTGGACGTTCGCTTAAGCGCTTCCTTGATTAGTCTGCGCTCCCAGTAATCAATTTTCAATGTTTCCATTTCGCCGTCGGTAGCGTCACGAATCCCCAGGTCTTCGGCCTGGATTTCATCGCCATCAGCCAACACCGTGGCGCTGTCAATCACGTTACGCAATTGTCGAACGTTTCCTGGCCATTGATATGAGACCAGTTTC
>JBGTDM010000057.1:0-5425 GCA_041748315.1 Pirellulaceae bacterium | reverse complement strand
CGCGCGCCACCTCGAGCTCTCCGATCATTCGCGCCGCTGGCTGCGAGAAACACTGGGCACGGTACCGCGCGACTGCCCTTCCCCGTCGTACTCAGAATCCGAATTTCCCGACAATGGCTCCTTCAAACTTTTATCAATCATTTGGTGTTTTACCCCAAACTTTGCAAATGAAAATCCAGTTCTATAACACGTTGTCGAATCGAATCGATGAATTCAAGTCGCTCGAATCGGGTAAAGTCAAAATGTATAGTTGTGGCCCAACGGTATACGACTACGCCCACATTGGGAACTTCCGTTCGTTTCTATTTGGAGATTTATTGCGTCGTTTCCTGGAGTTAGCCGGATACGACGTGACGCATGTGATGAACATCACGGATGTCGGCCATATGACCGACGACGCCAATGCCGACGGTGCCGGCGAAGACAAGATGAATGTCGCCATCAAAAAAATGAAAGAGACCAAGAAGTCAGGACGAGTTGCCGATGGACAGATCGATGATCCCAATGATCCCTATCAAATCGCCCAATATTTCACCGATGCATTCCTCGAAGATGCACGGCAACTTGGCTACAAGGTTGCTTTCGAATTCCCTCAACATGTACCCAAGGCAACCGATCATATTAAGAATATGCAAACGATGATCCTCGAGTTGCTAGATCGCGGACACGCATACATCGCCGACGATGGAGTCGTGTACTTCAGTGTCGAGAGCTTCGAAGACTATGGCCAATTGAGTGGAAACTCCCTGACGGAATTGAAGAGCGGTGCCGGAGGACGTGTCCATGAAGGCGACCAAATGACAAAACAGCATCCCGCTGATTTTCTGCTATGGAAGCCAGACCGACATCACATCATGAAATGGGATTCACCGTGGGGCGTTGGTTACCCGGGCTGGCATATCGAGTGCTCAGTGATGGCTCGAGCGCTATTAGGGGGCGACCGAATCGACATTCACACCGGAGGCGAGGATTTGATCTTTCCCCACCATGAATGCGAGATTGCCCAGTCGCGCGGCGCGAGTGGCGAATCACACTTTGCGAATTTCTGGATTCACGCTCGCTTCCTGTTTGTCGAGGGGGAAAAAATGTCCAAAAGCAAAGGGAGTTTTTATACGTTGCGCGATGTGATGAGTGGTAATTTCAAGGATCGCGAGCATGGGGACCTAATGTGGGGGAGATCCGTCGACCCGGCCGTGATTCGTTATGAATTGATCAAAGCCCACTATCGATCGAAACTGAACTTTACGTCAAAGGGAATCGTCGATTCGGCAACCGCAGTGCGCCGCTTGCAAGAGTTTCGGCGGATGCTCGAAACCCAAACAGGAGGTGAGTCGGTGGATGTCGATTTGGCTCATCCAGTGCTCAATGAATTTGCCTCTGCACTTGCTGATGATTTGAACATCTCTGCAGCTCTCGCAGTCGTCCATCCATGGATTTCAAGCAAACCCAACGATGCCCGGGAAGCGCTGGGCGTGTTTAAACAGATTAACTCGGTCCTTGCCGTCGCCCCGATCCATGAAGGATTGAATTTCAAACCAACCCAAAACGAAGAAAGGAGCTTGCTCGATCAGGTCAGAGCCTGGTGCAAACAGATCGACGAAGCGAGAGCGGCCAAGGACTATTCGACGGCCGACACAATTCGACAGAAGTGTTTGGACGCAGGTTACGAAGTTCGAACGACGAAAGAAGGAACCGTCATTCAAAAGGAACTGGTTTGAACGGCGTTATTTACGTCAATATGCCGACCGATTGATCACAGCGATTTTCGATTGGCCATTTGGTCACGGATTTTGGCCGCTTGCTCATATTGTTCGTCTGCAACCGCTTGTTTGAGTTTTTCCTCAAGGGTTTGACCAACCTCGTATCGGGTCCGCAAGTCCTCTCGAAACTCGGTCAACCGCTGGACCAATTCGTCTTCGTCAAATTGTTCGACCGCTCCATACGATTCAAAGATGTCGCGCATGCGTTGCAACCCTGTGTTGATTTCCTCGATGGCAATTTCCGCATCAAGGTTCTGATCCAATACGAACAACGCTGCCGCTTGCGTGCGATGATAAAGAACAAATGGTCGATACTGCTCGTGTGAGAGCGTCCACGATTCACTCGGTGAATACCTTCGACAGAAGTCCATCAACTGTAAAGAATGGTCAGCATCGGCGACGACCCGGGCGAAATCCTTGAGTTGCAGCCAGCAGATACGGCGATGATAGTACTGGACAAATTCGCGATCGACCTGAACGCATTCGTCTTCGGTCAATTGATAGTTTTCAGCCCATTGAGGCTCAGTAGCCTGCAAATAATCCAAATAGGTTTCGAAACCCTGCGGTTTGTACCCATCGGGGCGCCCCGTCGTCTCCAATTGCAGCAGTCCCATTTCGACTCGCATTTGCAACACGGTCCTGGACTCAGTCTGCACTTGACGGACATTCAGGCCGAAAGGATCGAATTCCCAGTTTTTCAAAATGTGATCAATATCTTGGGGTTGAGCCATGGAGTTGTTTTGGGTTGAGATCCAATTACAAAGCAATAAGTGAAAACTTCGATTGCAAAAGACGAGGTCGAATTCATGTCTTGATGTTTCCGATCTTACCCTGATTTGTGAACCGATTCCAAGCCCAGAATCACCCTCCCGTCAAAACCAGCTTGCCTAAATGAGAGCAAATCAGCTCGTTTGCGAGCTCAATTCAGCGACGAATCCGCATTTAATCAAATTGATATTGAATGGAAGCCTGAGTGCCACAGTCAGGTCTCCTCAGGTTCAGGACGTGTGGACATTTCTTTAGACCGTTCGTCCTTGCGCGACAGTCGATGCCGATTTTTTTCGGTGACGGTCAAAAATCCCCAGTTCAACGCATCGTCCTGCGAGTATTGTTTTCCCAGCTGTAATGCGATCGTCGCTTTGCACATCTCGTATCCCAAATAAAAGGCGTGCGAGGGGGATAGATGTTTCGAATTCAGGCGACTCAACTGATCAAACAGGTCGAAAACATCGGTCCCGTGTAGATGATGCCCGCTTCCCAGTACATGAACTTCGCCATGATCGGCGAAAATTCGCAGATTCCAGTCCTTGATCTTTGAGGCCAATTCGGACAACTCGACCATTCCCCGATCATCGGCAATTCGAGCGTCCCGCAGCATGACCAGACGGGAATCAATATGTTTGGGCGGTATCCGCTCCGAAATTGCCAAATGGACCAACCGCCTAGCAATATCGCATTCTTGGACGCAGCTCCGCGCCCAGTTGATGACCTCGGTGGTCAACACACTGTGAATCTGAAATTCCTGACATACCGCTAACAACAGAAAATTGATTCCTGCGGAATCGACTTCGGACATCTCTGTCAAATTACCGATTCCCATCATCATCGGTAACTCAGGCCAGCGTTCACGACACTGAAAATAGCGGTGCAGACTGGTTCCGAATCCAAAGCCGATCGGTTCGATGATCGGATCGACACGAAACGGGACTTTAAGCGCTTCCAACTGATCGATATGATCTTCCATTCGTTGCCAGTTCGAAGGGTCGTCCGGAATCAAGACAACTTCTACGCCAAAATCGCCTGCGAACTGAATGTTCGAACTGTTGACCGAGAGCACAAGTTCGGCGCCAGCTTTTGTGGCGGTCATGATTTCCTGCGGCTTTAGGCTATCGATCGAGACTCGCAATCCCAAGTCCCTTAATGCTTTGACATAATCACCGACAGCAACCCAGTTTTGATCGACCTCGCAACCCAGATCGATCACGTCGGCGCCACTCGCAGCAAATCGTTTGGCTTGACTGATTACTTCCAGCAGGCTTTGGCGAGGCGCATGGTTGATTTCGGCAATAATTTCAATCTCAAATGCATCGAGCGTCGCCTGAATTGCTCGTTTGGCTCCCAGGTACTCAGGAAGGAAACGAACATCTTTGGGACCAATTTCGATTGCCGCCGAAGTCATTCGCTGGATTGTCGCGAGATCACCATGGCAATAACCTGGCAAGATAACTCGACCAATGGTGTCATCAATTTGGATATGTTTGGCTATCCATTCCGGAGTCATCAACGCCGCGACCGAAATGGGCAGGACTTGGATTTGCGTCTCGAACTTTTTACAAATCCCAGCCGACTCAAGCGTTTTGCGCAAACTATTCTCAGCCAGTCGACCGGTTACAAACAGAATCTTGGAGGGCGTCGCCATAAATGTAATGTTGGGGGTTGGATTGGTCCGCTTCAACGTTCAGGTCAGAATGATTCTATCGCAAGCGTTTAATCGCGAGGCCCCTGCCCCTTCGTTCCGCCCGAAATTGTCGGTGCGTCCGTTGATGCCGCCGCTGAAAGCTGCACCTGACCCCATGAATCATGGTCCATTGATATCTGGGCAAGCAATCACGTTTTGGTTCACCCTCTTCTGATCTGGAATCATTAAAGGTCCATTAAAATTATCGATCGGATTCCCCCGTGTCACTGGGTTAAAGCATCTTGATCGGAACCGCCACGGACCTTGACGATATGATATGATACGTGATGATTAATAGCCACGATGTGAGTCAGTTGCCTCGACCTGTGGGTTCAGATGGCAAATGACGGCCTTGTCTCAATATACCGTACCTGTTTTCATTGACATCTTCGGGATGAACGCATTAAAAAATCTGAGAGCTTTGCGGTATGCTCGCCGCTTGATCAGCTTTGACTCAACCAGCAGACGAACAAATCGAGTGATTTCAAAATACCTGGAAATTAAGTTGTCCAAGTACGGGTTTGTCGTCGAAAAATTGGAGTATCGCGATCGCAACAACGTCCGCAAAATATGTCTGGTTGCAAAGAAAGGGGGGGGCTCGGGTGGATTAGCCTATTTTTCGCATTCCGATGTCGTACCTGCTGACCGCTGGTTTTCCAAGAAACACAGCCCCTTTGAACCTCTGGTTGTCCGTGAGCGATTGTATGGTCGAGGTAGCTGTGACATGAAAGGCTCGATCGCTTGCATGTTGGCAGCCGCACATCGGTTCGGTTGGGACGACTTGAAACATCCTCTGTATTTTGTTTGTACGTCCGATGAAGAAATAGGTTTTGACGGTGCGAAATGTGTAGCAGCAGACAGCCGTTTCTATCGCGAGATGGTCGCCGCCGAGACCAAGGGAATCATCGGAGAGCCCACATCGCTCGATGTCATCTATGCACACAAAGGGAGCGTTTCGATTCGAGCGGTCGCCAAAGGGGAGTCGGCGCACAGTGCCACGACCAAAGGGATGAATGCGAATCTGAAAATGATTCCCTTCCTGGCCGAGATGAAAGCAATTCACGATGAGACCGAGTCCGACTCGAAATGGCATAACCATTTGTTTTCGCCACCCACGATCTCATGGAACATTGGAATCAATGACAAGACTCGAGCGATCAATATCAAAGCGGCTCAGAGCATTTGTACGGTCTACGGTCGAGTCATG
>JBGTDM010000056.1:0-2154 GCA_041748315.1 Pirellulaceae bacterium | reverse complement strand
TTTGAACCTCCGGCCCCTGCCTCCCGAAGGCGTTCGGGCGTTTGTAAGTAACTATTATTTATAGAGAAACTGGAGACGCCTGTGGACAAATTGTCACAACTGATCACAACGATTCTGGACTGATTCCGGCAATATTCCGGCACTAAATCGCCACTTAGAGCCAAGCCACACCGTGCCAATGTTCAGTCTTGAATGAGCAGTTGGAAGCCTCCGACAAGACTATATATTGAAACGTCGCGTCCCCGAAACTGACCTCCTGTTACAAATTCAGTCGGGAGGGGCCTGCGACGGGAACAGGGCACTTATCCTGTTAAAACCCTTAGCAGTCGGAATGTGTCGTAGCCGGAAATCGCCGCCCATTTGTGTGGCACTCTTAGTGAAACTCCGCAGAACAACAAGGAGCCAGTGGACACTTAGGCGCTAACTGCGCGTGCGAGTGTTCGACGCGGATTAGTTACGATTCATTACCCACGCAACAAAACGTATCCAAGCCATATTAGGAAAAGCGAGGCGGCAAAAAACACTGCTGCACGCTTGCCACCGATGATCCCAAAAGCTGGAAGCCTGAACTCTGGTGCTTGTTCGACTTTGTCGCTGGTTTGGGCGTTTCTGGAAAGATTCTGAAAAAACTGACTCGCAAACGCTTCAGCGGTGCTATGAATCATCTTCCCGCCAATTTGTGCCATTCGTCCAGTGATGGCAACCGAGGCGTCGAAGGCCAAGCAAGTCTTCTCTGGTCCAATAGGCCGGAGCTTGATCAGAACTTCTCCTCGCGCCGCTCCCGCGCTGCCTGCATTACCCGATCCGACGAGCTTATATGAATTGGGTGGATCGATAAGTTCAGTATCCATTTTTCCAACGAACCGAGCCTTCATGGGACCGATCCTCGTAGCTATGACGAATTTGTATGATTCACCATCTACCGCCATTTGCTCGAACGACTCGCAACCAGGCATTGATGCTGCAAGCACGTCGACGTTCCGAAGCGAGTTCCACAACGTTTCTTGGCCAATATCAATGTCATGCGATCCAGAAAATTTCATTGTTCCAGACCTTGAGACGTAAGCGGATTAAGAGCTTCGATATGATGTTTGAGTGAATCGGCAAAGCGGCCAACAACAGCGCCATCGATGACACGATGGTCTGCAGACAGTGTTACCGTCATCACACTGCGAACAACAATCTCATTATCTACGACGACAGCGCTACGGTGAGCGCGGCCGATGCCGACGATCAAAGGCTCCGGGATGTTTACAATTGGATAGAATCGATCAATGCTAAACATGCCCAAATTGGAGATCGTGAGACTGGCGTCACCGAGATCTTTTTGCTTCAGCGATCTGGAATGTGCTTTTGCGACCAGTGTTGCCAGCCTCGCGGCAATCTGCAGGACATCCATCCTATCCGCGTTTCGAATCACGGGTGCTACAACACCGTTGCCAACATCGACAGCCACGGCGAGGTCGCAAGCCTGTTTATGGATGATATTGTTGTTCTCCCAACGATTGTTGGCCTGCCTTACGTCGGCAAGCGCCCTTGATACTGCCATAATCAAGAAAGCCGTAAGAGTCACTCGTACATCCGGATTCTTCTTGTTTGTCTCCTCCTTTAGTGCAATCAATCCGTCGATGACAACGTCCGTCTCTGCATAGAAGTGAGGCACAGTCGTTTTGGATTGGACCATTGCCCTTGCAATCGTAAATCGAAGTGATGGTTTCTTTGATATGCGATCGTCCGATCCAGGAATTGCGCTTCGGAAATGGTTGAGAACATCTTGCTTAGTGATTCGCCGGCTTGGCCCGGTACCCACGACATCTTCGATATTGACACCGGCATCTTTGGCTGCCCGACGAGCCGCCGGTGCCGCCGCGATTCGCCTTCCAGAACTTGGAGTTTGTGATGCAGGGCTGACTGAGGTGGTCCTTGCGGACTCATCACGGGGCGCTGCAGTAGCTGCGCGTGCAGCTGGTTCGGGTTCCGATGCTGAATCATCGGTGCTCAGTTCAATTAGCGGTACTTCCACTTCGACATTGTTGTCGCCAGCTGGCACCATGATTCGTTTAACTGTTCCGGAAACAGGAGACTCAATCTCGGCAACCGCCTTGTCCGTTTCGACCTCAGCTATTACCTGCCCTTTTTTAACGAAGGCGCCTT